>NZ_JADNQU010000001.1:0-546038 GCF_015594645.1 Streptococcus sp. HF-2466 | reverse complement strand
GCGACGATTAAAAACAGTCAAGCTTCGAGCTTCCGTCGGGAAAAATTAGGTTTCGTTTTTCAAGATTTCAACCTGTTAGACACGCTTTCGGTCAAGGACAATATTCTCTTGCCGCTCGTTTTATCACGCCGTTCGATTACAGAAATGATGCAAAAGTTGGTTACTACTTGTAATGAACTGGGGATTAACCAATTGCAGGAAAAATTCCCTTATGAAATTTCCGGTGGTCAAAAACAACGGGTGGCGGTGGCGCGTGCTATTATCACCAATCCAGAAATTCTGCTGGCAGACGAGCCAACAGGGGCGCTCGATTCTAAGTCTTCTGCGGCGCTTTTAGATGTATTTGATGACATCAATGACCGCGGACAGACGATTCTTATGGTAACGCACTCGACTTCGGCGGCAAGCCGAGCTAAGCGAGTACTGTTCATCAAGGACGGAATTTTGTACAATCAAATTTTCCGAGGCGATAAAACAGAGCGGCAGATGTTCCAAGAAATTTCAGATACCTTAACGGTTATGGCAAGTGAGGTGAGTGGTTATGTTCAAACTAACGAATAAATTAGCAGTCTCAAACCTGATAAAAAATCGCAGTCTGTATTATCCATTTGCTCTAGCAACGATTGTGGCAACAGCGATTTTGTATAGTTTCGTATCGCTCGCTTACAGTCCAAATCTAGAAGCTAGTTACGGCGGTTCGGCGGCTCGTATGACCCTGCAATTTGGGATTTGGGTCGTTCAGATTGCAGTTCTTATCCTTATCACCTATGCCAATAGTTTTGTCATGAAGAATCGCTCACGGGAGCTTGGTTTGTACAGTATCTTAGGAATGGAGAAGCGGCACATGCTGCTGATGACTTTCTTTGAAATGCTTTACTTTTTCTTAGTGACTGTCGGACTTGGAATTGGTTTAGGTCTTCTTTTAGACAAATTGCTTTTTGCAGTTTTGCTGAAATTCATGGGAATGAAAGTAGTAATTGCCTCAACTTTCCAATGGTCGAATATTTTCACCGTTTTAGCTAGTCTGGGTGTGGCTTTTGCGCTGATTCTCTTTTTAAATTCTACGCGCCTGCTTCGTTACAGCTCACTTCATTTGATGAGAGAAAAGAAGGCTGGAGAGAAAAAAGGACGATTTCTTGGCTTGCAGACGCTTGTGGGTTTAGGGCTTCTGGCTGCGGCTTATTATATCGCACTCACAGTTGACAAGCCGGTGTCTGCCATTGCGACTTTCTTTATTGCAGTTCTTATGGTTATTTTTGCGACCTATCTTCTTTTTAATGCAGGGACAATCACATTATTGCAATTTTTAAAGAGAAGAAAAAAATATTACTACAAAACGCAGAATTTCATTTCTGTATCCAATTTGATTTTCCGTATGCGTAAGAATGCTGCAGGTTTAGCAACGATTTCAATCCTTTCAACCATGCTGCTAGTAACTCTAGTCGGATCTATCAATATTTATGTAGGTGGGAAAGATTATCTGACAACTTTGTATCCAAAAGATTATAATATCATGGTTACAAGCGCAAAGACGGATAAAAATGCAGCGCTTTTGCAAACAGTCAAAGAAGTAGCACGGGAAAAAGGCTTGACAGATGCCAGGTATGAAGATTATAGTTATCAATTTTCTATGATTTCGAAAATCAATGGCAATCAGCTGACTATTGCTGAAACGACGGAAGGACTAAGTGTAGAAGAAACTCAAAAGATGATTGCTCCTTTCCTTGTCATCAGCCGTCAAGAGTACGAAAAAATGACAGGGAAAAAAGTTGATTTGGCTGATAATGAAGCACTTCTATATGCAAAAAATCTTCGAATCAATCAAAAGCAAGCTCTCACCATCAATGGAAAATCGTGGAACATCAAAGAGCATCTGACGACAGATTTTGCACATGGAAAGATTGTCAATCCCTCTGGTATGGTGTCACAAAAAAACATGTATATGGTTGTCAATAATCCCAGTCAAGTCGGTCTGAAATCTTTCTATACTTACTACATCGGTATCCAATCTTCCAATAAACAGGTTGATCTCCAAGAAAGTATTTTCAATGCTCTTCAGCAACAAGGTCAGGAAAGTGGCAATATCAGTCTTTCTGAGCGTTACCGCATTGAAAAAGATTATCAAGGAGTTATTGGAACTCTTCTCTTTATCGGCATTTTTCTTTCTACGATTTTCCTACTTGGGACAGTTCTTGTGATTTATTACAAACAAATTTCAGAAGGTTATGAAGATCGTGAAGGCTTTATCATTCTGCAAAAAGTTGGACTGGATGAAAAGCAAACGAAGGCAACAATTCGAAAGCAAATCATAACAGTTTTCTTCTTACCACTTATCTTTGCCTTTCTTCATATCGCTGTTGCTTTTCATATGTTGCAGCTGATTGTAGCTCTCTTAGGTGCAACAAATATACCATTACTCATTCAAACAACGATAACCACTTGCGGTGTTTTCCTCTTAGTTTACATCTTAGTGTTTGTAATGACCTCCAGAAGCTACCAAAAGATTGTAGCACAATAAGTATTTTGAACCATTCGTTTTTTGGCGAGTGGTTTTTATCTTGTAAATCTGACTTCTTATCTAGCTAGTAGAACCTCTTATCCAAAAGTGCGAGATTTTTTTAAAAGTGAGGAGTATGATAAGTTCGTAAAATAAATTATTGGAGGAACGTTATGTTACTAGAAACACGCCATCTTAGCAAAGTCTATGATAATAGGCAAGCTGTGAATGATTTGAATCTTCAGATTGAAACAGGAAGTTTTACCGCTATTTTAGGACCAAACGGTGCTGGAAAGTCTACAACGATTCAAATGTTGACAGGACTTTTGCAGCCTACGGCAGGAGAGATACTGTATGATAACCCCATTAAATTAGGTGTTGTTTTCCAAAACAGTGTTTTAGATGATATGCTAACGGTGCAAGAAAATTTAGAAATTAGAGCAGGTCAATATAAGGATATTGATAAAGGAAAAGTGGATGGCTTAGTGAATCAATTGGGATTGCAAAATTTCTCAACGCAATTATATGGGACTTTATCAGGTGGACAAAAACGACGAGTGGATATTGCCCGTGCTCTGCTGAATAGCCCAGATATTCTCTTTCTTGATGAACCAACTACTGGTTTAGATATTCAAACTAGGAAAGCCATTTGGGAGCTGATTCACCAGTTGCAAATAAAAGAGAAGATGACGGTTATCTTAACCACTCATTATTTAGATGAAGCAGATGATGCAGATATGATTTATATTGTGGATCACGGTCAAGTGACTGCCAAAGGTTCTGCTAATCAGATTAAAGAGCAATATGCTCAGAATTTTCTCAAGGTATTCGTGACCGATACTGCTGATTTTAAAGAAATTTTGAAGGAAGAGATTCCTTTTGAGGAAGTAAGAGTGAATGAACTGTTGATTCACCCAGAAACGACAGAAAAGGCTTTAGAGATTCTAACGTGTGGTCGCTCTTTTATTCGACAATTTGAATTTCGACCAGGAACAATGGACGATGCTTTTATGGCGTTGACAGGAAGAGAGGTACGTTAAAATGATAATAATCATTAAAAGAAATTTTTTACTATATTTTCGTAATCGTAGTGGAGTGGTTTTATCCCTTCTTGGAGCCATGATTTCCTTTATATTGTACTTAGTTTTTTTGAAAGCAAATATCAAGACCTCTTGGAGTCAAGTCCCTCATACCAATCAGTTATTGGATTCGTGGTTGATTGGTGGAACGCTTGCCATTACAGGGTTAACCACAACCTTTTCGAGTTTTTCCCAACTAGCGAAAGATAGAGAAAGTAACGTAACACAAGACCTAGTTCTGACAGATTTGGGACGCTGGGGCTTGTCTATCAGTTACCTTCTGAGTACTGCCATCATTGGATTTTTGATGCAGATCATCATGTTTACTGTCATGGAAGGCTACTTTATCTGGGACGATCAGATTGTCGTTGATTTGACTTTGCTTCCTCAAATCCTCCTTATTATGGTGCTCAATGCACTCTTATGCTCGATTTTCAATGGTATTCTTGTGAATCACTTCAAATCAGTAGATACGCTTGGAAAGCTAGCAACGATTATCGGAGCCGCCTCTGGTTTCTTAGTTGGAACCTATATTCCAATAGGGGTTCTTCCGTCATTTGCTCAAACGATAATGAAATGTACTCCCTCCACATATATTGCTTCTCTTTTTAGACAAGTAATGATGAAAGATAGCTTAGCTACTGCTTTTCATCATAATACAGCAGTGCAAGATTATTTTGAAAAGATGATGGGCATTCAATTAAAGTGGGAATCTCTATTGACAATGAAAGAAACATACTATATAGTTGTAGTAGTTTTAGTTGCCTTGCTTGTCATTTGGACAATCCAACAGTTTGCTACCAATCGGTGGACTAAAACTGCTTAAATTGATAGAAAGTTAGAGAAATTTTTTGCAGACTAAATTCAAAATGAATCCAACCATTCCTTCAAATGATCCACTTGTTGTGATTCAAGCGGACGAGTTAGAAGCTGAAGCCAAAGAAATTTTTGAATATTTACATCAGTACAAGTCGTCTTGTGTGAATGCTATTCCCATTAAAACAGATGATAAAATTGTCATGGTAAAGACGGATCAGATTATTTTGGCAGACATCAATCAGACAACATTGATGGTGTATTGTGTGGATGGTATCTATGCGACGACCGAAACACTCACACATTTTCAAAGTCGGGTTAATCGTAAAAACTTTATTCAAATTTCAAAACACGCTGTCATCAATATTGACCATTTGTTATCATTATCGGATAGCTTTTCAGGAAATATGACGGCTAGATTGACAAACAAAATTAAGTCAAGTGTCAGTCGAAAATACGTCAGATTGTTAATGGATTATCTCGGTTTGTAGAAAGGAACAAACATGAAAAAAATTGTAGTGTCTATGCTAGAAGGTCTGCGCACTGGTTCCTTAGCTTATTTACTTGTCTTAGCTTTTCGGATCCAAGAATCCCAAGCGACAACTGCTAATATCATAAGTATCTTGATAATGAGTGCTTTGATTGGCTTATTTACTTTACTATTTGAGGTTGAAAATTTTTCTTATTTGCTACAGTTAACGATTCATTTTTTCCTAACTTTAATTGTAGTTTGTGTGATGATGATTTATAATGGCTGGGATTTCAATCTTGTGCGAGCTGAATTTTGGCTAGATTTCATTGTTATTTATATTTTAATTTGGCTATTTGTTCGCTTAGATATTTATCTAAAAACAAAGAAAATCAATGAATCACTTGTAAAATTAAGAAGAAACCGTACAAAAGAATAGCTTAGGTCTTGTAGTTATATCCAGAGGGCTGGGGACACATTTGTCCAAGCCTTTTTTCTTACAAAAATGTAAGTTTTTAAGGCTCAAATGAAAGGTTATGTTATGGCAGCTGTTTAGCGATTTTTGTATCATATAAGTGTAAAGAAAATAAAGGAGAAAGAACATGAAAACAATTTTATTAAAGCAAAAATCAATGCCAAAAACTGAAAAAATTTCCAAAAAAGAAATCGAAAAGACAAAAATCGGCTGTGCTTCTAGTCAATATTATTTCTGGCTACAATATAGTCATTGAGATACATTTTTAATATCAGTACAGCTTCAGGCAATCTTACAAAAATGTAAGATAAAAGTCAAAAATGAAAGGTTAAAGTATGGAAAGTTACTTTTCTTTTCAGTATGATAGATATATAAAAATTGTTAGGAGAAAATGATGACACTATTAGACGTACAACACGTGAAGAAAATTTACAAAACCCGCTTTCAAGGCAACCAAGTAGAAGCACTGAAAGACATTCATTTTACAGTAGATGAGGGCGATTATGTCGCTATTATGGGGGAATCTGGCTCTGGGAAGTCCACTCTGCTCAACATTCTTGCCATGCTAGACAAGCCAACCGAAGGACGCGTCTTTCTCAATGGCACGGATACAGCGACGATTAAAAACAGTCAAGCTTCGAGCTTCCGTCGGGAAAAATTAGGTTTCGTTTTTCAAGATTTCAACCTGTTAGACACGCTTTCGGTCAAGGACAATATTCTCTTGCCGCTCGTTTTATCACGCCGTTCGATTACAGAAATGATGCAAAAGTTGGTTACTACTTGTAATGAACTGGGGATTAACCAATTGCAGGAAAAATTCCCTTATGAAATTTCCGGTGGTCAAAAACAACGGGTGGCGGTGGCGCGTGCTATTATCACCAATCCAGAAATTCTGCTGGCAGACGAGCCAACAGGGGCGCTCGATTCTAAGTCTTCTGCGGCGCTTTTAGATGTATTTGATGACATCAATGACCGCGGACAGACGATTCTTATGGTAACGCACTCGACTTCGGCGGCAAGCCGAGCTAAGCGAGTACTGTTCATCAAGGACGGAATTTTGTACAATCAAATTTTCCGAGGCGATAAAACAGAGCGGCAGATGTTCCAAGAAATTTCAGATACCTTAACGGTTATGGCAAGTGAGGTGAGTCAAGGTGTTTAGATTAGCGGGAAAATTAGCGGTTTCTAACCTAGTGAAAAATCGTAGATTATACTATCCATTTGCGTTGGCAACTTGTTTAGTCGTCGCTATTTCATATATTTTTAATTCTTTAACGTTTAATCCCCATTTACAAAAAATGCAGGGGGCAAGTTCTATTTCATTTGTCTTGGCTCTTGGAGTGATTATTGTGACGATTGCTGCAGCGATTATCGTTTTTTATGCTAATAGCTTCGTCATGAAAAACCGTTCGAAAGAGCTAGGTCTTTATGGAATGCTAGGGCTTAATAAACGTCATCTCTTTACCATGGTGTTCATTGAGTTATTGATTTTAGGAGCGACGACTGTCACGATTGGTCTTGGATTTGGTATTGTATTTGATAAACTGATTTATGCCTTTTTACTGAAATTGATGGGGTTAAAAGTTGTCTTAGTATCCACGTTTCAATGGGTAGTTCTTATTTCAGTTGTTGTCATCTATGGCGTTATTTTTGCGGGCTTGGTGCTTGTCAACGGTTTGAGGATTCTACGTTTTAATGCTTTGCAATTGGCCAAGGAAAAGAATAGCGGTGAAAGAAAAGGACGATTTCTTCTGATTCAAACGATTATTGGATCGATTTCTTTAGGCTATGCTTATTACCTAGCTCTAAGTGTCAAAAATCCATTGACAGCAATTGGTATATTTTTTATAGCTGTTCTCTTTGTTATTTTAGGGACTTATCTGCTGTTCAATGCAGGAGTTACAGTATTTTTACGGTTGCTTCAGAAAAATAAACGGTATTATTATCAACCTAATAATATGATTTCTGTGTCCAATTTGATTTTTCGGATGAAGAAAAATGCAGTGGGATTGGCAACGATTGCGATTCTTTCAACGATGGTTTTGGTCACCTTGGCTGGAGGTGTCAATATTTATGCAGGTGCTGGTTATCTTAAAAGCGTGATGTATCCCCAAGATTATACGATAAAGGGGAAGGGAGTGTCAGCTGCTCAATTGGATCAGGCATTGACAGAATTTGCAAAAGAGAATCATTTAACAGTCACTAAGAAAAATGCTTATCAATATTATTCGATGGGAATTAAAAATCAAAAGGGCAATCAGCTTGATATTTATCCAAAAGGTGAAACACGAGTTTCTCCACAGGCTTATATTCTGCTGTTTTCAGCTGATGATTATCGGAAAATGACGGGCAAAATATTGAATTTAAAAGATAATGAGACAGTAATCTTTGCAAAAGGAATCTCTATCAAGCAAACTCAGCCTCTTAAGCTGAACGGGCAAGAATTGATAGTTAAAGAACTTTTAAAAGAGGACTTTGTTCTTGGAAACATTACAGATCAGTATAATATCATTATCCCTCAATCACTTTTTATGGTGGTTAATGACCCACAAAAATTGGTGGATTCCCAAAAGCAACATTACACGATTAATACAGAATTATATGGCGGCTTGAATATCAGGGCTTCTAATAAGAAAAAGGGCGATTTGGATACAGCTTACCAGAAGAAGCTGAAACAGTTCAATACGACGCTCCCCGATAATGCCGGTGTGTATGGTTATACAAGAATCCAAGGTGTGCAGGAAATTATGAGTATGTTAGGTGGCGTTTTCTTTATTGGTATTTTCCTTTCAATTGTCTTTATGCTGGGAACGGTTTTGGTAATCTACTACAAACAGATTTCAGAAGGGTATGAAGACCGAGACCGCTTTGTAATTTTACAAAAGGTAGGATTAGATGAAAAGCAGACCAAGCGCACCATTCGCAAGCAAATTCTGACGGTGTTCTTCTTGCCGCTCATCTTTGCCTTTGTTCACCTAGCTTTTGCTTATCATATGCTGAGCCTTATGTTGAAAGTTCTGGGGGTCTTAAATGCTGCATTGATGTTGGAAGTTACGCTTGGCGTTTGTGCTGTTTTCTTTATCGTCTATGTACTTGTCTTTCTCATCACATCACGCAGTTATCGTAGAATTGTGTCGATTTGAGTTAGCGATAGGTACGGATAATAGTGAAAAGGAGTAGGGCTATTCTTGCTCCTTTTTCAATTTATTTAACAAAAAAGAGGGACGTTTGATTCCTTTTTGATTGCTTTTATGGTAGAATAATTCAATCTAATAAATTGGAGTTTAGGATGAATATTTTTCGTAAAAAAGATGTCAGTAGAGATCGGACTGGCATGCGTCGTCATTTACGATTGCTTGATTTGATTTTGTTAGGGATTGGCGCTATGGTGGGAACGGGTATTTTCACGATTACCGGAACGGCGGCTGCAACTCTAGCTGGTCCAGCTTTGGTGGTTTCGATTATTATTTCTGCTCTTTGCGTGAGTATTTCTGCTTTCTTTTATGCAGAATTTGCGTCAAGAATTCCTGCAAATGGAGGTGCTTATAGCTATCTCTATGCTGTTCTTGGAGAATTTCCAGCTTGGATAGCAGGTTGGCTGACCATTATGGAATTTATGACGGCGGTATCTAGTGTTGCCTCTGGTTGGGCTTCCTATTTGAAAGGCTTGCTGAATGGATTTGGTTTGAGTATGCCAGGAGCGCTCAATGGAACCTTTAATCCACAAGTGGGAACCTATGTAGACTTACTGCCGATTCTTGTTTTGGTATTTGTAACAGGTGTGGTTTTATTAAATTCTAAAGCAGCTCTGCGATTTAATTCTGCTTTGGTTGTCTTGAAGTTTTCGGCGCTTGCCCTTTTTATCTTTGTAGGTATTTTCTTTATTAAACCTGAAAATTGGTCTCATTTTGCCCCATTTGGCTTTGGAAAATTATATGGTGGCAATGTTGGAATTATGGCTGGTGCTTCTCTGATGTTCTTTGCCTTTCTTGGTTTCGAGTCTATTTCTATGGCAGTGGACGAGATTAAGGAGCCACAAAAGAATGTTCCACGAGGGATTGTGCTGTCTTTGTCTATTGTAACGGTGCTTTATATATTGGTGACACTAGTTTTGACAGGGATTGTTCACTATAGCAAGCTAGATGTAGCAGATGCTGTCGCCTTTGCGCTTCGCAGTGCTGGGCTTAGCTGGGCGGCTAATTATGTGTCAGTGGTAGCGATTTTAACTTTGATTACCGTTTGCATTTCCATGACTTATGCTCTGTCGCGTATGATTTACGGCATTGCGCGTGACGGTTTGTTGCCAAAGTCTTTCAGAAAATTAACTGCCACTAGTCGGGTACCGAAAAATGCTACGATTTTGGTAGGAATTGTAGCGGCTATTTGTGCTGGTATTTTTCCGCTAGCCAGTATCGCATCCTTTCTAAATATCTGCACCTTGGCTTATCTGATTTTGTTAGCAGTGGCTATTTTGAAGTTGCGCAAGGATAAAGGACTTCCTCAAGCAGGGGAATTTAAAACTCCTCTGGTGCCTCTGACGCCAATCTTATCCATTATTATCTGTCTGTCTTTCATGACCCAATATGGCTTTGACACATGGATGGCATTCGGGCTTGCCTTACTAGTCGGAACAATTATTTATTTTATCTATGGCTACCAACATTCGGAAATCAATTGATGAGCTTTAATCCAGACAGCCACTTAGGCTGTTTTTTGTTATAATAGAAAGAAAAAGAGGTGCGAATATGATACGACCAGCAGAACTTTCAGACGCAGCGGCTATTCAGGAAATCAATGCAACTGCTCTCGGCTATGATTTTGGCTTGATAGAAACTCGTCAGAAACTATCAGAGCTGTTGGATAGGTCAGATCATTTTATCTTGGTGGCAGAAAATGTGGCAGGAAAGATTGTCGGCTATGCCCATGCAGCTAGCTATGATTGCCTCTATTTTCCTCCTTTACTCAACCTGTTGGCATTAGCAGTTGACAAAGATTTTCAAGGTCAGGGATATGGCAAAGCGCTGATGCAGGCTGTGCGTGAAGAGGGTTCAGCTGCAGGCTATGCAGGTATTCGCATAAACTCTGGCATTTCTCGAACTGAAGCCCATGAATTTTATCGAAAACTGGGCTGTGAGGAGAAAGCTAATCAGAAACGTTTTTATTGGAAATTTTAAGAAAGGAAATCTATGAAAATTGAACCATTAAGTCAAAGCAATGCAGAAGAAATTGCGAATCATTGGCATTACGAAGGCATCTATGCTTTTTATGATATGCAAGCAGATTCTGAGGATTATGAAGAAATTTTATCTCCTGAAGCGCGTGGTGATCACTATTATCAGGTTCTCAAAAATGATGAATTATATGGCTTTTTTTGCCTTTTTCCAGTTGACAAGGCCAAGCAGGAGCTAGGTTTAGGCATGAAGCCAGAGTATTGTGGCAAAGGTCAAGGCAAAGAGTTTTTACAAATCATTTTGCGTTTTATCGAGGAAAATCTTTCAGCAAAAATCCTGACTCTCTCAGTTGCTGATTTTAATCAAAGAGCTCAAAGGCTTTATCTCAATTGTGGTTTCAACGTGATTGGACGGCAGCCACAGGAAAGTAACGGAGATATTTACCTTTTTGTCAAAATGGAAAAGGAGTTGAAATGAGAGTTGCAGTTATCCAAGGAACTAGTCGGAAAAATATGAATGCTCTGCTATTTGAATCTGTAAAAAAGGCAGTCCAATCGTCTGATGAAGTGCTGAATTTTGGAATTTTTGAAGACGAGGATGAGCAGTATTCTTATGTCGAAATAGCAATGTTGATTAGTCTCTTAATAGAAAGTGGAGCAGTAGATTTTGTTGTAACAGGTTGCTCTTCAGGTCAAGGTATGATGCTTGCCTGTAATAGTTTACCAGGTCTTTTGTGTGGCTATATAGAGACCCCTCAAGACGCATTCCTCTTTGGACGAATCAATGGAGGAAATGTTGCTTCCCTGCCATTAGGCTTAAATTTTGGTTGGCAAGGTCAATTGAACCTGCAATATACATTGGATAAATTATTTGATGGTGAGTTTGGTATTGGCTATCCTAAACATGAAGCCGCAAGAAAAAGAGCGGAAGCAAGTGCCTTAAAGAATTTGAACCGTTTAACGAAACGCAATTGGGAAGAATTATTAGACCAAATTCCAAAAGATAGTCTCGACAAGTTATTACAAAGAAAGATAGTCATGAATGCCATTATAAATAAGGGAAGTAATAAAGAGTTCATCCGTTTGCTGAAAGCGAAAGCAGATAAAAAGTGAAGTTAGAGCTTTGATTTTATTTGCAATTTTGACGGTCTATAGGAAAAGTATGAGATTGATTTCTGTTGCAGTTGTCGTTATTTGAGAAAAAAAGAGGCTGGGATTTCCAGTCTCTTTTATCTTATGCTAATTTTGTGATATTGATTGCTTGAAGACCACGTTGACCTTCTTCAATGTCAAAAGTTACTTTTTCACCTTCGTTCAGTGATTTGAATCCGTCGGATTGAATCGCTGAAAAGTGAGCAAAAACGTCTGGTCCGTTTTCTTGTGAAATAAAGCCGAAGCCTTTTTCAGCATTGAACCATTTTACTGTACCTTGTGCCATACATCTTACTTCCTTTCTCTAAAATGTTACGTAAAAAATAGAAAAAGTAAAGATGAAAAACAAAAATACTCACTCAAAATTCATTTACTCTTACAAGTCTAACAGAAGTAGCAACAAAAAGCAAGGAAAAACCAGCGATTGGCAATATATTTTGCTATACTAGTAATATGAAAAGCAGAAAGAGGTATATCATGACATTTGAAGAAATTTTACCGGGTTTGAAAGCCAAAAAGAAATATGTCCGCATAGGCTGGGGCGGTGCTGAGAATTATGTCCAGCTTTTTGACAGCATTGAGCAGAACGGAGTGGCGCTTGAAGTGACGCCTTATTTTCTCATCAATGTATCAGGCGAGGGAGAAGGCTTTTCCATGTGGAGTCCGACGCCTTGTGACATATTAGCAGATGACTGGGTGGAAGTCCATGACTAGGACGGTTTTGGTGACAGGTGTTGGCTCAGGGATTGGTCTGGCTCAGGCGCAGCTTTTTTTGGAAAATGGCTGGCGCGTATATGGTGTAGACCGCTCTGAAAAACCAAGTTTGACAGGGGATTTTCATTTTTTTCAACAAGACTTGATACTGGGGTTTCAGCCCATTTTTGACTGGTGTCCTCAGGTAGATGTCCTCTGCAATACAGCTGGAGTGCTGGATGATTACAAGCCACTTCTTGAGCAATCCGCTCAGGAAATCCAAGAAATTTTCGAGATTAACTATGTAACACCAGTAGAGCTAACTCGTTATTATCTGACGCAGATGCTGAAGAAACAATCAGGCATTATCATCAATATGTGCTCGATTGCATCTAGCTTAGCTGGCGGTGGTGGTCATGCCTACACTTCCTCCAAACATGCTTTGGCCGGCTTTACCAAGCAGTTGGCACTAGACTATGCGGAGCAGGGAGTGCAGGTTTTTGGGATTGCACCGGGCGCAGTTAAAACAAGTATGACAGCAGCAGATTTTGAGCCGGGAGGCTTAGCCCAATGGGTAGCAGACGAAACTCCCATCAAGCGTTGGATAGAACCAGAAGAAGTTGCCGAGCTGACCCTCTTTCTCGCCTCAGGAAAAGCCCAACCCATGCAGGGCGAGATTGTCAAGATTGACGGTGGCTGGAGTTTGAAGTGAGGAAGCAAGCAGAATGAAAGCAGTGAGCATTGAGACAAGACCGCAGGAATGTTTCCAACATTGGCAAAAGAACATGGTGAGATATGGTTTGAAGGCGAAGTTAGGGCAGTTTTATACAAATGAAGACGAGACTGCCGTTTTGTATGAACAAGGAGATTTTCTATTTTTGGCTGGGCAGGCAGATATGGCATTACTGGCGGATTATAGGGACTTTTGTAAGCCAGACTACCGCATTCTCATATCTGAAGAGGCTTCTTGGCAGGCCTGCTTATCCTCTTGTCCAGCCTTATCTACCTTTACCCGCTATGCTTTTAAAGATGAGGCAGATTTTGATGACAAGGTTTTGAAAAACATCGTGGAGCAGCTATCGGAGCCGCTCGTTATTGAGGTAATCGACCCAAAAACCTATCAAAAACTGGCTCAGGAAGAATGGTCTCAGGATTTGCAGGGGAATTTTGCAACTTTTAAAGATTTTCAAGAAGGCGGAGCTTTTGGCTTTGTGATCCGAAAGGGTGAGGAAATCGTCGCTGGGGTCTCGACAGCACTTGTCTACCAAAAAGCCATTGAAATTGAGATTGCAACAAAACCGACTTATCAACAGCAGGGCTTAGCCACTGTTCTTGGGGCGAAGATGATTTTGGCATCCCTGCAATGCGGCGTTTTTCCGCTCTGGGACGCCCACAATGAAGCCTCAAAGAAAATAGCTGAGAAGCTAGGCTATCAATGTTTAGGAGCTTATCCAGCTTATGAGTTGAAATCAGTAACAGATAGGAGAAACTATGACACCAGAACAATTATGGAATGAATACAAAACAATCAACCCCACAATCGGCGATGAAATAGATGCCTGGGCTTTTGGTGTAGAGCCAGATCAGCTGGCGGATTTAGTTTTAAAAGGAGAGAAGACTGCGACAGCTTCTGCCTACGATTTGTATCAGATAGATGGCGAGCCGATTCCTCAAGCAGGAACGTTTGATGTGATTTTAGACGGTCAAGGTCAGGCTGTCTGTATCATTAAGGTGACCAAGGTAACGGTTGTTCCTTTCAATCAAGTGTCTGCAGAGCACGCTTTTAAAGAAGGAGAGGGAGATAAATCTTTGGCTTATTGGCGGCAGGTGCATGAGGAGCTCTTCACGGAATGGATGGCTGAAGCCGGCTTAGCTTTCTCAGAGGAGATGGGCGTGGTCTTGGAGGAGTTTTGCAAGGTTTATCCGATAGATTAGAAGACTGTGCCTTATATTCACTTAGAAAAAATCCGACACGAACAAGGAATTTTTCCCAGCCTCCTATGACAGCTGGCAAGAATAACCATGGATTCTGACTTCTCCCAGATAAAAGGGGACAAATTTCTCATGGAGGAAGCACTCGTTTGTAGTGAAATCCGAATTTTAACATGTAGTATTTATGTTTTTTTAATAAGTCGCGAACCTTTTTATGTGGTCTGGACTTTTTATGAGCAAAAAATCAAATTCTCTGCAGGAAATGATGTTTTTGAGAAGAAAAACGTTATTTTTCCATGAAAAGGGTCTTCTCTAGAAAAGTATTGGCACTTTTCAGACAGATTTATTCGGAATAGACAGCTGAACGCCCTATTTCTTTTTTAATTCCTCATTTAAAAAAATTTTGTTTAATGATATAATAGTAGTGACATCTTAGAGAAAAGAGACGATTTATGACAAACTATGCAATTATTTTAGCAGCTGGAAAAGGCACTCGCATGAAATCAGATTTACCAAAAGTGCTTCACAAAGTTGCTGGAATTTCGATGTTAGAACATGTATTTAGAAGTGTTGCTGCCATTGCACCAGAAAAGACTGTGACAGTGGTCGGACACAAGGCAGAGCTGGTGGAGCAAGTATTGGCGGGGCAGACAGAGTTTGTTCGTCAAACGGAGCAATTAGGAACTGGTCATGCTGTGATGATGGCAGAGCCTGTGCTGGAAGGTTTGGCAGGGCAAACATTAGTCATTGCAGGAGACACTCCTTTAATCACAGGAGAAAGCCTGAAAAATTTGATTAACTTTCATATCAACCACAAAAATGTTGCAACGATTTTGACAGCAGAAGCGGAAAATCCATTTGGTTATGGGCGGATTGTCCGTAATCAGCATGAAGAAGTGATCAAAATTGTGGAGCAAAAGGATGCTTCGGATTTTGAAAAGCAAATCAAAGAAATCAATACAGGAACGTATGTTTTTGATAACGCCCGTCTTTTTGAAGCCCTGAAAAATATCAATACCAACAATGCGCAAGGAGAATACTACATCACAGATGTAATCGGCATTTTCCGTGAGAATGGCGAAAAAGTCGGCGCTTATACTCTGAAAGATTTTGATGAAAGTCTTGGTGTCAATGACCGCGTGGCATTGGCAACGGCAGAAAGTATTATGCGTCGCCGAATCAACCAAGCGCATATGGTGAATGGTGTTAGCTTTGTAAATCCAGAAGCGACTTATATCGATGTAGATGTACAGATTGAACCAGAAGTACAAATTGAAGCTAATGTTAGCTTGAAAGGGCAAACGAAAATTGGCGCAGGCAGCATTCTGACAAACGGTACGTATATTGTTGACTCTGCTATCGGTGAACAAACGGTTATTACCAATTCTATGATTGAAGAGTCTACAGTTGCAGACGGTGTAACGGTGGGACCTTACGCTCATGTTCGCCCAGATTCAAGCCTTGCTAAAAATGTACATGTTGGTAATTTCGTTGAAGTGAAAGGTTCTTCTATCGGTGAAAATACCAAAGCTGGGCATCTGACTTACATTGGTAATTCTGAAGTGGGTGCGAATGTCAATTTTGGTGCTGGAACAATTACAGTTAATTATGATGGACAGCACAAGTTTAAGACTGTCATTGGGAACAATGTCTTTGTAGGTTCTAATTCGACCATTATTGCGCCGATAGAACTTGGGGACAATTCTCTCGTAGGTGCAGGCTCAACCATTACAAAGGATGTGCCAGCTGATGCGATTGCTCTTGGTCGTGGTCGTCAGATCAATAAAGAAGAATACGCTAAACGCTTGCCGCATCATCCAGATAATAAGTAGGAATGGCTATGGATTTTGAAGAAAAAACACTAAAACGAACAGAAATTTACCAAGGGCCTATTTTTAAACTTGTAAAAGACGAAGTCCAGTTGCCGGCGGGGAAAGGAACAGCTTACCGTGATTTGATTTTCCATAATGGAGCTGTGGCGGTTATCGCGCTAACACCAGAAGACAAAATGATTTTGGTTAAGCAGTACCGCAAAGCTATTGAAGCAACCTCTTATGAAATTCCAGCTGGCAAGTTAGAAGTTGGTGAAAATGCGGATCCTGAGGCTGCAGCTTTGCGCGAATTAGAAGAAGAAACGGGTTATACAGGTGAGTTAGAACTGCTTTATGATTTCTATTCGGCGATTGGCTTTTGCAATGAGCGAATCAAACTTTATAGCGCTAGCCATTTGACAAAAGTTGAAAATCCTCGTCCACAAGATGAAGACGAGACCTTAGAACTCTATGAAGTGACCTTGGAAGAAGCGAAAGCTTTCCTTGCTAGTGGTGATATTTGTGATGCAAAAACCATTATTGCACTCCAATATTGGGAAATGAAAATGAATCGAAGATAGGGGGATGCTTATGGGAAGACCTTTATTAACAGATGAAATGATTGAAAGGGCAAATCGTGGTGAAGATATTTCAGGTCCACCTTTGCATGATGAGGAAGAAACCAAAATTTTAAAAACGACTAGAAGCCAGTTTGGTTATTCCTCTCAAAATAGTGGCTTCAATCAAGATACGCTGCAAATTGATGTGGAACCAACGGTAACCAAAAGCCGACGCATTGAAAATGCAAAACGCGGAGTATTCCAAGCAAAATTAAACAAAATTCTATTTTGGATTGTCCTGCTTTTGATTGCTTTGATTGCTGCTATTATTTGGCTATAAAAAGCGATAAGCTCGACTTTCGCTTTTTTTGTGATAGAATGAGAGGAAATAATGAAAATCGGAATTATTGCGGCCATGCCTGAGGAACTAAAAATCTTAGTGGAAAACTTGGAAAATGCCGAAAAACACTTACGTTTGGGGCATGTTTACCATACAGGAAGTATCGGTCGACATGAAGTCGTGCTGGTGGAAAGCGGGATCGGCAAGGTTATGTCTGCTATGAGCGTGGCTGTTTTGGTCAATGAGTTTAAAGTGACGGCTGTCATCAATACAGGTTCTGCTGGTGCAGTAGCTGAAGGCTTGCAAATCGGTGATGTTGTGGTTGCTGATCGGCTAGTATACCATGATGTAGATGTAACAGCTTTTGGCTATGAATACGGACAAATGGCACGCCAGCCACTTTATTTTGAAGCGAGCCGTTATTTGGTTTCTGAAATGAAAAAGATTTTAGAAAAAACACATCAGACGAGTCGCGTTGGCTTAATTGCAACAGGAGACAGTTTTATTGCGGGACAAGACAAGATTCAAGCCATTAAGCAGCATTTTCCAGATGTTCTAGCGGTTGAGATGGAGGGCGCAGCTGTCGCTCAGGCTACGCATTCAATTGGGCTACCTTTTATGGTTATTCGGGCCATGAGTGATACAGCTAGCCATGATGCCAATGTCACATTTGATGAATTTATCCATGAAGCTGGCAAGCGCTCAGCAGACACTCTGATTCAATTTCTGAAAGAATTAGTTTAGACAAGGGGAATATAGTGTATAAAGAATCTTATTTCGACGGTGGCCTCTTTTCTTACATTGGTCATGTCATCTTAGCCATTTTGATTACTGTCTTGACGTTGGGTATCTGTGCTCCTTGGGGCATGTGTATCCTGTATAATTGGAAGATTAAGCACACAGTCATTGACGGACACCGTCTCTATTTTGATGGTACTGCGATGCAGCTTTTTGGAAATTGGGTGAAGTGGTGGCTCTTGACGATCATTACTTTTGGCATTTATGGTTTTTGGCTTAATATCAAGCTAACCCAGTGGATTACCAAACACACCCATCATTTGAATTAGATGAAAGCAAACGAGAATGAAGCAGTCTCGCTTTTCATTTGTTCTACCTTGCCAAAAAATCCCTTTTGATGGTATAATCAAGAAACTGTAATCAATGATAGAGGAGAAAAGATGAGTATCTTAGAAGTAAAAAATCTCAGCCACGGTTTTGGAGACCGGGCTATTTTTGAGGATGTATCCTTTCGTCTGCTGAAGGGCGAGCATATCGGCTTAGTTGGAGCCAACGGCGAAGGGAAGTCCACCTTTATGAGCATTGTAACTGGTCAATTGTTGCCAGATGAAGGCAAGGTTGAGTGGTCTAAGTATGTGACAGCTGGTTACTTAGATCAGCATGCTGTGTTGAAAGAAGGTCAATCTGTACGTGATGTGTTGCGGACGGCTTTTGATGAGCTTTTCAAGACTGAGTCTCGAATCAATGAGATATATCTAGCTATGGCAGAAGACGGAGCAGATGTTGATGCTCTTATGGAGGAAGTGGGCGAGCTGCAGGATCGCTTAGAGAGTCGGGATTTCTATACTCTGGATGCCAAGATTGATGAAGTCGCACGGGCGCTGGGCGTCATGGACTACGGTATGGAAAGTGATGTGACGGAGCTATCTGGTGGCCAGCGGACCAAGGTTCTCTTGGCCAAGCTGCTTTTGGAAAAGCCGGATATCCTGCTTTTGGACGAGCCGACCAACTATCTGGATGCGGAGCACATTGACTGGCTCAAGCGTTACCTACAGAACTATGAAAATGCCTTTGTTCTAATCTCGCATGATATTCCTTTCTTGAATGACGTGATCAATATCGTCTACCATGTGGAAAATCAGCAGTTGACCCGCTATTCTGGGGATTATTATCAATTCTTAGAAGTCTACGAGATGAAAAAATCTCAGCTGGAAGCAGCTTATGAGCGTCAGCAGAAGGAAATTGCAGACCTCAAGGACTTTGTAGCTCGCAATAAAGCCCGTGTGGCGACCCGTAATATGGCCATGTCCCGCCAGAAAAAGCTGGATAAGATGGACATTATTGAGCTGCAAAGTGAGAAACCAAAGCCATCTTTTGATTTCAAACCTGCCCGCACACCAGGGCGCTTTATTTTCCAAGCCAAGGACTTGCAGATTGGGTATGACTGTCCACTGACCCAGCCTCTTAATCTGACCTTTGAGCGCAATCAGAAAGTGGCCATCATCGGGGCAAATGGGATTGGGAAAACAACTCTTTTGAAGAGTCTCTTGGGGATTATACCACCAATCGCTGGGGAAGTTGAGCGTGGAGACTATCTGGAATTGGGCTATTTTGAGCAAGAGACAGCTGGTGGTAATCGCCAGACCCCTCTGGAAGCTGTTTGGGATGCTTTTCCCTCGCTCAATCAAGCAGAGGTTCGTGCTGCTCTGGCTCGCTGCGGTCTGACTTCAAAGCATATTGAAAGCCAGATTCAGGTTCTCTCAGGAGGTGAGCAGGCTAAGGTTCGACTTTGTCTCCTGATGAACCGAGAAAATAATGTCTTAGTACTGGATGAGCCTACGAATCACCTCGATGTGGATGCCAAAGATGAACTCAAACGCGCTCTCCAAGCGTACAAAGCCAGTATTCTCATGGTCTGCCATGAGCCTGACTTCTACGAAGGATGGGTAGATCAGATTTGGGATTTTAATCAATTAATGTGAGAATAAAGAAAATGAGGAGTAAGTCTGTAAAAGCTGATAGCATCAGTGCATATAGAGCGCTCAACTACTGCGTATTGAGTTTTATTCTAGAAAGTAAACGAGAGTTTGGGACAAAAAGATTTCAATTTTTAAAAATCTTAATTATTAAGCCCTTCAAATCTATAATTAAATGCGAAAAGCGAACAAAGCAGAATTCTGATTACCAGAAAACTAGTTTTGTTCGCTTTTTATATTTGAGGTCGGACTTTTGTCCCAGCCTCTTCGTTTTGTAATTATTTCTTAAGCGTATAGTCCTTAATGACTTCAATTTTCTCGATTTTGATTTCTTTTTTGGGTTTGTCGTTTTCGCCTGTCTCAGTCGTAGCGATTTTATCCACGACATCCATGCCAGAAATGACTTGCCCAAAGACAGTGTAATTTCCATCTAAACTTGGATTTCCACCTTTTTTATAGGCTTCAATAATTTTTTCAGGATAAATTGTGCTAGAGAGTTGACTCGAACTGTCCTTGGTGTTTTGGTTGATGAAAAATTGACTACCGTTGGAATTTGGATTGGAAGAACGAGCCATGGCTAATGCGCCACGGATATTGTAGAGATAAGACGAAATCTCTGTTTTAAAGCCACTTCCAGAGTCGATCTTAGAATTTTTGCCTTTCCAAATGGATTCACCACCAGTACCGTCTCCCTTAGGGTCTCCTGTTTGAATCATAAAATCCTTAATGACACGATGGAAAGTCACGCCGTTATAATACCCTTCTTTAGCATGCGTTAAGAAATTTTCAGCTGCAAGTGGTGCGTATTTTGGAAAGAGTTTCATAGAAATAACACCTTCTGTCGTTGTCATTTTCACTTCTGCTTCATCGTCAGCGACCTTGTCAGCCAACTGTGGGAAATGCGCGTTTTTGTCTGTCAAAGCAGCTTTTTGCGCTTCTTTTTGTTTTTCAGCTGCTTTTGAGCTGGATTCGGAAGCAAGGCTGGAGTCTACATAATCATTTCCCCTAATCGCTCTTTGTAAGTTTGTGCAGCCTGTCAAAAATAATCCTGCTACGAATCCTAAGATAAGTAATTTTTTCATACATGTCCTTTCTGAATTTAAAACTATTCACATTTTACTATAAACAAGCTAATTTTTCAAACCTTTTGAAAAGTGTCTATACTAACTGAAATTCATTATCGGGGTCCCTTTTTGATGTAAAGATAGATCAATCGTTTAAAGTATGAAAACATTTTCTTATGAAAGGTTTTGTAAATTTGCTTACGAGAAAAAATTTTTTGTGCTAAAATAGCGTTTATCAACAAAGAAATGGAGTTTTTATGCCGAAGAATTTTAAGAAATCATTATTTTTTACAGCACTTATGTGCAGCATGATGGTATTTGGAATGAGCATTTGGAACCTGTCCGTTGTAGGATATTTTTCATGGGTTCATCTAGCAATGGGATATGTTCCTGGATTGATTACCGCTTTTCTCTTAGACCTTCTTGTGGCAGGACCAGTTGTGAAGGGAGTTGCTTTTAAATTTTTAACAGAACGCCGTAAACCTTGGCAGAAGATCCTCGTTGTTTCAGGTGGTATGGTTCTGACCATGGTTTCACCGATGCCTTTTTATGGTATATTTTTTAATAGCGTACCGCTTTCACTAGCCAATTATCTAGGAACTTGGCTAACCAATTTTATTGTGGCTTTTCTCTTGAATTTTCTGATTGTCGGACCAATTTCTCGCTTTATTCTAGGTCAACTGCAATAGCAACTTTTTTAATCTTGCTGACGATGAACGTTTGACAATCGGTTCATGGAAATTCTTTATGATATTTATTTAATGGTAAAAAATTTATGTTATAATAGATTTATAAAGGAGGGACAGAGAATGGCTAAACGATTGACAAGAGATGTGCGAAATAAGAAAATTGCGGGTGTCTGTGCAGGTATAGCAAATTATTTTGACATTGATCCTACCATTGTACGACTGATTTGGGGAGTAGCATTTTTTGTATATGGAATCGGCTTTATTCCTTATTTGATTTTGTGGTTTGTCTTGCCAGAAGATGACGGAGACGATGATGTGATTTGGAAGTAAACAATGTTGTTTAAAAAGTGGAAACATGGAACTTCTGCTTTTTTCTTTCATTGGATTAGCAGCTAACTTATGATATAATAAAGGTTATGGCAAATAAGAAAAATAGTAGACAAGGCCGAACAACACGACGGCCGACAAAAGCAGAATTAGAGCGTCAAAAAGCTATTCGAAGGATGTTAGTAACTTTCGGAGTTGCTTTTTTGCTTCTTTTTGCAGCCTTAAAATGGGGTGCCGTTGGAATCACTCTTTACAACCTTATTCGATTATTAGTAGGAAGTTTGGCCTATATGGCTATTATAGGTAGTCTCATTTATCTTTTCTTTTTTAAGTGGGTCAATAAGCATGAAGGCTATAAATCAGGCTTTTTCAGTATTTTTATTGGCTTGCTACTTATATTTCAAGCTTATTTTGTAAATGTTTTAAATTTAAAAGGACAGGTTCTGAGTATAACCTTGTCACGGATTTTAACAGATTTAAGCTCATTTAAAGTCAGTACTTTTGCTGGTGGCGGTTTATTAGGAGCTGCTCTTTATGCTCCTGTGGCCTTTTTATTTTCAAATATTGGTTCTTACTTTATTGGTGTTCTCTTGATATTGTTAGGTTTCCTTCTTATCAGTCCATATTCAATTTATGATATTTTTGAAAAGTTAAGTGAAGTTTATCATACATGGAATGAAAAGCGAGAAGCGAAGCGCCAACAACGATTTGTGGAAAAAGAAGAAAAAGCTGCGCAAGCAGCGATGAATGCTATTCAGGTAGAGCAAGACGAGCCACAAATTGATTCTGAAACGGGAGAAATTTTAGATGATGAGGTCTTAGTTCATACGCCGATTCAGTTTGAAGAAGCAGAGCCAGAAATTTATGATTATGATGAGAGTTTGTCTGAGAAACAACACAAAGAAGAGCAGCGAGATAACACAGATGAAGATGTTGAGGTTAATTTCACACCCAAAGAAAGTTTAGATTACAAACTTCCAACAATCAATTTGTTTGCGCCAGACAAGCCTAAAAATCAATCCAAAGAAAAGAAAATTGTCCGCGAAAATATCAAGATTTTGGAAGAAACATTTGCTAGTTTTGGCATTCGTGCTAGCGTTGAACGTGCTGAAATCGGACCGTCTGTGACTAAGTACGAGGTCAAGCCAGCTGTCGGAGTGCGGGTCAATCGCATTTCCAATCTGGCTGACGATTTAGCTCTGGCTTTGGCTGCCAAAGATGTGCGAATTGAGGCACCTATTCCGGGCAAATCTTTAGTCGGAATTGAAGTTCCGAATTCCGAGATTGCGACGGTTACTTTCCGTGAGCTTTGGGAGCAGTCTAAGACAGATGATAAGAAATTACTCGAAATTCCTCTAGGAAAAGCCGTCAATGGCTCTGTTCGGACATTTGATTTGGCAAAGATGCCTCATTTGTTAGTAGCAGGTTCGACTGGTTCAGGGAAATCCGTTGCAGTCAACGGTATTATTGCTAGTATTCTCATGAAAGCACGACCAGATGAAGTCAAGTTCATGATGGTCGATCCTAAAATGGTCGAATTGTCTGTCTATAATGATATTCCCCACTTACTGATCCCTGTTGTGACCAATCCTCGCAAAGCGAGTCGGGCTTTGCAAAAAGTGGTCGATGAAATGGAAAATCGCTATGAGCTCTTTTCTAAGGTTGGTGCTCGCAATATTGCTGGTTACAATGTCAAAGTAGCCGAGTACAATGCTAGTCAACCAGAATATAAACAAGTTCCTCTTCCTTTGATTGTGGTCATTGTGGATGAGTTGGCAGACCTTATGATGGTAGCCAGCAGAGAAGTGGAAGACGCTATTATTCGCTTGGGACAAAAAGCTCGAGCAGCTGGGATTCATATGATTTTAGCTACCCAACGTCCGTCAGTTGATGTTATTTCTGGACTCATCAAGGCAAATGTTCCGTCACGAATTGCTTTTGCTGTCTCTAGCGGAACTGATAGCCGAACGATTCTAGATGAAAATGGTGCCGAGAAACTCTTGGGACGTGGGGATATGCTCTTTAAGCCGATTGATGAAAATCATCCTGTCCGTCTGCAAGGATCATTTATTTCCGATGAAGATGTAGAGCGCATTGTCACTTTTGTTAAAAATCAAGCCGAAGCAGATTATGATGATAATTTTGACCCAGGCGAAGTATCTGAAAATGACATGGATTCAGGTAGTGAGAGTGAACAAGGAGATCCACTCTTTGAAGAAGCCAAGGCTTTAGTCATCGAGACGCAAAAAGCGAGTGCTTCAATGCTCCAACGTCGATTGTCTGTCGGATTTAATCGTGCAACTCGGCTTATGGAAGAGCTAGAAGCTGCTGGTGTTATCGGACCAGCAGAAGGCACCAAGCCAAGAAGAGTTTTATTGAATAACTAAAATAGGTGCTGTTTAAAAAATGTAACATCCTTTCCCAACAAATTTCTGTTGGGATTTTTCTGTAGCTGTTCTATTTTAAAGTTTTGTAGAAAAGGTATGAAAAATCTCATGTTTTCCAGTTTTATGACTTTTCTATGACCTAAGGATAACTTTTTTGATAGAATACTAATATGATTTGTGAATGGAGGCTATATGTCAGAACAGATATACACAGGGCTTAGCCAACAAGAGGTCGAAGAACGAATTCAAAAAGGCTTAGTCAATAAAGTAACAGTTAGCACGGAAAAAACAACTTGGCAAATCATTCAGTCGAATGTGTTTACTTATTTTAATTTTATATTTTTTGTCCTTGCTATGTTGCTAGTTATTGTACAATCATGGAATAATTTACTTTTTTTACCTATTGTTATTATCAATTCTTTGATTGGAATTGTTCAAGAGCTTAGAGCGCGCAAAATATTGAGCAACATGCAGTTACTTCATCACTACACAGCGATTGCAGTGCGAGACGGTAAAGAAATCCAACTAGAGACAAAAGATTTAGTACAAGATGATATCGTTCTTTTCTCGGCAGGGGACCAAATCTATGCAGATGCTAAGATTGTATCAGGTGAATTGAAAGTCAATGAATCACAGTTGACAGGAGAAGCGGATGAAATAGCAAAGCAAATAAGTGATACAGTTATGTCAGGCAGTTTTGTCGTATCTGGTAAAGCCTATGCTCGCTTGGAAAAAGTAGGTGATGAATCCTATATCAATCAACTGACGTTGAAAGCAAAAGAAGTCTCTGGAAAAGAAGAATCTGAAATGGTACGTTCGGTCAATAATTTGGTTAAAGTGATTGGATTTTTGATTATTCCTTTAGGGCTTCTTCTATTTTTCCAAAGTTATGTGACCAATCACGAAAGTTTTCAAGTTAGTATTGTCTCCACGGTAGGAGCTATTATTGGGATGATTCCAGAAGGGCTTTATCTTTTGATGACTCTGGCGCTGGCTTTGGGAGCAGCTAGTCTAGCAAGGCAGAAAGTTTTGTTAAATAGCATGAAAGGAATTGAGTCTCTTTCTCGTGTAGATGTTTTGTGTGTAGATAAGACAGGAACCATTACGGAAAATACGATGAAAGTTGCACAAGTACTTTCTGTTCAGCAAGACAAGAATGCTTCGCAGGAAGCTCTTAAACAATATCTGGCAGCAAGTCCAGATGAAAATGAAACGATTGCAGCGATTCGAGACTTTTTTGTTTCAGAAGTAGTAGAAAAGGCTTGGACCGTAGTGAAAACCCTTCCGTTTAGTTCAAAGACCAAGTTTGGTGCTATTTCTTTCAAAGAAGGCAATTTTATTTTAGGTGCTCCAGAGTTTGTATTAAAAGAAAAGCTGGAAGAATATCGCAGCTATTTTCAACAATATGCAGAAAGTGGATCAAGGGTTCTTGTTTTTGCTGAATCAAAAGATCAGCCATTTACAGGTGATTTGACTCAAACAGTAGAACCCCTACTCTTCATCTTATTAGAAAATCCAATTCGAGAAAATGCAGCCGAGACCTTTTCATATTTTGATGTTCAAGGTGTGGAAGTCAAAGTTATTTCAGGAGATAATCCTGTCACAGTTGCTGCAGTGGCTACCAAAGCAGAGATTCCTCATGCTGAAAATTATGTAGATGCGCAAAACTTGGATACTGATGAAAAAATCACTCAAGCAGTTGAAAAATATACGGTCTTTGGTCGAGTGACCCCTCAACAGAAACAAAAATTAGTTCAAGCACTTCAAGCTAATCAACATAAAGTTGCAATGACAGGTGACGGTGTAAATGATATTTTAGCAATGAAGATTGCAGATTGCAGCATTGCTATGGAATCTGGCAACGATGCTACCAAACAGATTGCACAAGTTGTTTTGCTGGATTCTGACTTTTCGCATATGCCGCATATTGTGACAGAAGGACGTAGGGTTGTCAATAACATTCAACGTTCCGCTAGTTTATTTCTTGTAAAAAATATCTTTTCCATTTCACTAGCTATTTTGTCCAGTTTGTTTGCTTTTACCTATCCTTTGCAAGCATCACAAGTTTCCTTGATTAGTGCGTTCACTATTGGTATACCTGGATTTATGTTAGCTTTGGAGCCCAACAAGCAGCGCATTCGAGGGCGTTTCATCAGAACGGTTTTACAGAATGCGATACCAGCAGCTTTTGTTGATTTATTGGCAGTTTTGATTGTCATGGCTTGTGGTCGGATTTTTCGATTATCCACGCAAGAAGTTGCGACATCATCTGTTATCTTATTAGCAGTGGTTGGTTTCATTATCATCATCAAGCTTATTCAGCCGTTCAATCGAATGAAAACCATTGTCGTACTCTTTAACATCATCGGCTTGGTGATTTCGGGCTTGTTATTTCACTCTATCTTTTTGTTATCCAAAATCTCACCGATTACCATTATCCTCACAGTCATTCTCTCCTTAATGTTAGAATCACTCATGAGACTGTTTCAATTCATAACAAATAAGTTATTTGCTCTATTTGATAAGTTCTCAACAAAATATTAAATATAAAAATATCGGAAGCAGATGAGTCTGTCCGATATTTTTTATTATTTTGTTAAAAATAAGCCAATCACCATGGCGAGGTAGAGAAAGAAGGTCAAAATAAAACCAGCTCGCCAGAAAAATTTAAAGAACTTAGGATAGTAAAAACTGCGTTTAACTCGAAGAAAGTAGACAGTAATGGCAATTGCTAAGGCAGAAAGGGCTAATGCTAATTCTGGCAAGAAACTGTGGTAGAAAGCTCTATCAGAGATGACATAGAATTCTAACACAAAAAGTGGAAAAGCCAAATCTGCAAAATTCAAGCCAAATCGTTTCAAGCGAAATAATTTAGTAATAATAATGGTCAAAATAATAGTTAAAAAGATAAATAAAATAGATGCGATTTTTAATAATGTCATACACATATTTTACCACAAAAATCGAGAAAGATAGAGAATTTTTTTAGTATTTTTTCTTGCAATTTAGTCGTTTTAGTGTATAATAGAAAGGTATGCAAGAGGCATACTTGTGGGAGGTAAAAATCTTACATTACCGCCAAAACCACAAAGGAGGATTTAAAAATGGCTAAAAAAGTCGAAAAACTTGTAAAATTGCAAATCCCTGCTGGTAAAGCTACTCCAGCTCCACCAGTTGGTCCTGCGCTTGGTCAAGCCGGTATCAACATCATGGGATTCACGAAAGAGTTCAACGCTCGTACAGCTGATCAAGCTGGTATGATTATCCCAGTTGTTATCTCAGTATATGAAGACAAATCATTTACTTTCGTAACAAAGACACCACCAGCTGCTGTTCTTTTGAAAAAAGCTGCAGGTGTTGAAAAAGGATCAGGTACACCAAACAAAACAAAAGTTGCAACAGTTACTCGTGCACAAGTACAAGAAATTGCTGAAACTAAGATGCCAGATTTGAACGCTGCAAACCTTGAGTCTGCAATGCGTATGATCGAAGGTACTGCTCGTTCTATGGGATTCACTGTTGTTGACTAATCAATAACACCCAAACCCGCAAGACTTCATCATTTCGAGAAGGACGTGGGAGATGAAAATCGATTGAACCACTTACAAGGAGAATAGAAAATGGCTAAAAAAAGCAAACAACTTCGTGCTGCTCTTGAAAAAATCGACAGCACAAAAGCATACAGTGTAGAAGAAGCTGTAGCACTTGCAAAAGAAACAAACTTTGCAAAATTTGACGCAACTGTAGAAGTTGCTTATAATTTGAACATTGATGTGAAAAAAGCGGATCAACAAATCCGTGGTGCAATGGTTCTTCCAAACGGAACTGGTAAAACTCAACGTGTGCTTGTTTTTGCACGTGGTGCAAAAGCAGAAGAAGCAAAAGCTGCTGGTGCAGACTTCGTTGGTGAAGATGACCTCGTTGCAAAAATCAACGGTGGCTGGCTTGACTTTGATGTCGTAATTGCTACACCTGATATGATGGCACTTGTTGGACGTCTTGGACGTATCCTTGGACCACGTAACTTGATGCCAAACCCTAAAACTGGTACTGTAACAATGGATGTTGCAAAAGCAGTTGAAGAATCTAAAGGCGGTAAAATTACTTACCGTGCAGATCGTGCAGGTAACGTACAAGCTATCATTGGTAAAGTTTCATTTGACGCTGATAAGTTGGTTAAAAACTTCAAAGCATTCCACGATGTGATTGCAAAAGCTAAACCAGCTACAGTAAAAGGAACTTACATGACAAATCTTACTATCACCACTACTCAAGGTGTGGGTATTAAGGTTGATGTTAACTCACTTTAATTTAGAATCTAAAACTCTATCTTCGGATGGAGTTTTTCTTTTGCTAAAATCAAAAGCGTTGGATTGATGAAATTCATCGCTTTTTTATGCTTTGGATTTTTTGGCGAATACATATGTGAAATAGTAAACGAAAACCGGTAATGTTATATTTTCTTACATATTTTTATAAAAACTATTGCATGAATTTTTGTAAAATTGTATAATATAAAATAATTATTCCTAGTGGGAGGTTTCTCATGCTAACATATAAATCTATATTATATCAAGATAAGCGAGAATATAGCTATATTGATCTCGAAAAAGCTGCATTAGATATGGGTGGAGACTTAGACAATCTTCCTTATTCTATTCGCATATTATTAGAAAGTCTTTTGCGAAAAGAAGATGGCGATGTTGTAAGAAAACATCACATAGAGAATCTAATGCACTATCAAGCTGTTAAACCGGGAGGTGAAGTGCCCTTTAAACCAAGTCGTGTTATTTTACAGGATTTTACGGGAGTACCAGTTGTTGTTGACTTGGCAAGTATGCGCGATGCAGTTGTAACAAATGGGGGAGATCCAGAACTTATCAATCCTGAAATTCCTGTGGATTTAGTCATTGACCATAGTGTGCAAGTTGATTGTTATGGCTGTGAGACTGCTTTGGAAGAAAATATAACAAAAGAATTTTCACGTAATAATGAGCGGTATGAATTTTTGAAATGGGCTGAGCAATCTTTTGATAATTATCGTGCAGTTCCACCTGCAACTGGGATTATTCACCAAGTTAATATTGAATTCCTTAGTGATGTTGTTATTGAAAAAGACGGCATGCTTTATCCAGATTCAATGTTTGGAACAGACAGTCATACAACAATGATCAATGGAATAGGGGTTCTTGGCTGGGGAGTTGGAGGAATTGAAGCAGAGGCTGCTATGTTGGGAGAAGCTTCTTATTTTCCAGTTCCAGAAGTGATTGGTGTACGCTTAGTTGGGGAATTGCCCAAGATTACAACGGCAACTGACTTAGCTTTAAAAGTAACGCAACGATTACGACAAGAAAATGTAGTTGGAAAATTTGTAGAATACTTTGGGGAAGGACTAGCAACACTTAGTTTGGCAGACCGCGCAACAGTTGCAAATATGGCGCCAGAATATGGAGCAACCTGCGGTTACTTTCCTATTGATGAAGAGACCCTTCATTATATGCGACTAACAAATCGGAAAGAAGAACATATTGCGTTAACGAGGCTCTATGTTCAAAAGAATCATTTATTTTATGATGAAAAAGTGGAGCCAATTTATTCAAAAATTGTTGAGATTGATTTGTCCACCATTGTTCCGAGTATTTCTGGTCCCAAACGGCCACAGGATTTAATTGAATTGACAAATGCTAAGCAAGAATTTCAAGCGAGTCTTATCCGAGAAGCGGGTGTTCGAGGTTTTGGTTTGCCAAGAGAGGAATTGAGGAAAACAGCGACGGTATTGTTTGATGATTATGAAGAAGAGATTAAAACGGGTCATGTCGCTATTGCAGCAATTACTAGTTGTACTAATACCTCCAACCCATATGTCTTAATGGCGGCAGGCTTAGTAGCTAAACGTGCTGTGGAAAAAGGATTGCGTGTTTCAAAAACAGTCAAAACGTCACTTGCACCAGGCAGTAAGGTTGTTACGGCTTATTTGAAGGAGAGTGGTCTCCAAGTCTATCTGGACAAATTAGGTTTTAATGTTGTTGGATATGGCTGCACCACTTGCATTGGCAATTCTGGAAATTTGTTACCAGAAGTGGCAAAAGCAATTACGGATACGGATTTACTTGCTAGCGCTGTCCTATCGGGTAATCGGAATTTTGAAGGACGAATCAATCCTTTGGTTAAAGCAAATTTTTTAGCTAGTCCGCCACTGGTGGTCGCTTATGCTTTAGCTGGGAATACAAATATTGATTTAACAAGTGAACCGCTTGGATATGATAGGAATGGACTACCTGTTTACTTCATGGATCTTATGCCAAATCATGATTTGGTAGCAGACTATGTACAAAAATACGTTACCAGTAGTTTGTTTAAAAAAGAGTATGAGCATGTTTTTACTGATAGTGAAAAATGGAATCAAATTCCAACAACAAAGTCGAAAATCTATCACTGGAATCAAGCCTCTACTTATATACAAAATCCTCCTTACTTTGATGGCTTGGAAGATGATACAAACATTCAACCGTTGAAAAATCTAGCTGTTTTAGCAAAATTTGGAGATACGATTACGACAGATCATATTTCTCCAGCAGGAAATATTGCTAGAAATAGTCCAGCAGCATCATATCTAGAGGAACATGGTGTAAGCTATCAAGACTTTAATTCTTATGGTAGTCGTCGCGGGAATCATGAAGTGATGATGAGAGGCACCTTTGCCAATATTCGGATAAAAAATGAACTAGCAGCTGGAAAACTTGGTGGTTATACAAAGTATAAGGGTGAACTGATGCCGATTTATGAAGCTGCTATGTGCTATAAAAAAGAAAAAGTGGATACGATTATTTTGGCAGGTCGCGATTATGGTATGGGTTCTAGTCGTGATTGGGCAGCTAAAGGAGCAAATCTTTTAGGTGTTAAAGTGGTTTTAGCTGAAAGTTTTGAAAGAATTCATCGTTCCAATTTAGTCATGATGGGCATTCTTCCTCTTCAATATTTGGACGGCGAAAATGCTCAAAATCTTGGATTAACTGGAAAAGAAACGTTTGATATTCAATTGCCGAAAGAGCCACAGGTAGGACAAGTCATAACGGTTATTGCAAAAGAAGGCGATCGAATTGCACGATTTAAAGCACGTCTTCGTTTTGATGCAGACGCGGATATTCGTTATTATGAAAATGGGGGAATTTTACCAATGGTGGTTAGAAAGAAATTGCAAGAGGTAAAACAATGACACAAAGCAATGGTTTAAAAGATACGATTGCCTGTGAGACTCGTATCAGTCAGATTATAGATGATACTCTTTCTTATGCAGGCTATAATATTTCCGAATTGATGGAGAATAATGCAAGTTTTGAAGAAGTTATTTACCTACTTTGGAATTTGCATTTACCAACTCAGATTGAATTGAAACATTTTGTGAACGATTTACGTGCCAACTATGCCATTAGTGATGCGGTGGAACAATGTATTCTCATCCAGTCGCGCAAGCATCTGCATCCAATGAGTGTATTACGTTCTACAGTTAGTCTTTTAGGAGTCTATAATATCCATGCTGAAGAGACGTCTCTAGAAGCAACTTATGAACAAAGTATTCAATTGATGGCTAAGATTCCAACGATTATTGCAACATTTACAAGGTTGAGATCGGGGCAAACTCCGATTGAACCGAGAAAAGATTTAGGATTTGCAGCGAACTTTTTATATATGTTAAATGGGCAGGAACCATCAGAATTAGAAATTCGAGCTTTCAATCGTGCTTTGGTTCTTCATGCAGATCACGAGCTAAATGCTTCCACTTTTGCAGCGCGGGTCTGTGCTTCCACTTTAACCGATATTTATTCTTGTGTGACGGCGGCAATCGGCGCTTTAAAAGGGTCACTTCATGGAGGAGCCAATGAATGCGTCTTTGACATGTTAAAGGAAATTAAAGCAGAGGGTGATACGAATGCATATTTGGATCGAAAATTAGCTTCACATGAAAAAATCATGGGCTTTGGTCATCGTGTTTATAAAACACAGGATCCTCGTGAAAAATATTTGCGAGAAATGGCAGAGGAATTGACAAAGGGAACAGAAAAAGAAATTTGGTACCAGATTTCAGAAGAAATCGAACGTTATATGAAGCACACCAAGCATTTAATACCGAATGTAGATTTTTACTCAGCAACGGTTTATCATGTTTTAGGTATTGACAGTAGTATCTATACATTGATTTTTGCAATGAGTCGGGTGTCTGGCTGGATTGCCCACATTCAAGAACAGCGCAAGAATAATAAGTTGATTAGACCTCGCTCTCATTATGTTGGCGCTCAAAATTTACATTATATTCCTATTGGGAGGAGATAAAATGGCAGAAAGAATTCGTCTTGTGAATAAGCAGTTGCTAGTTCCAGATAAACCCATTATCCCTTATATCGAAGGTGATGGAATTGGGCATGACATTTGGAAAAATGCACAGCTTGTCTTGGATAAAGCGGTGGAGATAGCTTATGGAAGCAGTAGAAAGATTTTTTGGAAAGAGATATTGGCGGGAGAAAAAGCCTTTCGTTTGACAGGAGAATGGTTGCCAGAAGAGACTTTAACGACAATTCAGCATCATTTGGTTGCGATTAAAGGTCCTCTTACAACTCCTGTTGGTGGTGGCATTCGTTCTTTAAATGTTGCCTTGCGTCAAGAACTAGATCTCTACGCTTGTGTACGTCCCGTACGGTATTTTGCGGGCGTTCCTAGCCCACTACGACATCCTGAAAAGACGAATATGACAATTTTTCGTGAAAATACCGAAGATATTTATGCAGGAATTGAATGGGAAGGTGAGTCTGATGAGGCTCAACAAGTGATACAATTTTTACAAAAGGAAATGGGAATTGATAAAATTCGTTTTCCGAAGACGAGTGCTATTGGCATTAAACCAATTTCACGCCAAGGAAGTGAACGGTTGATTCGTGCAGCGATTCATTATGCTCTATCTGCCAATGTAAAAAACGTAACTCTGGTTCATAAAGGGAATATCCAAAAATTTACAGAAGGTGGTTTCAGAAAATGGGGCTATGAGCTTGCCGAGAAGGAGTTTGCAAAGGAATTAGCAGCTGGGCAATTGATTGTGACAGATGTGATTGCAGATAATTTTTTACAACAAATTCTGTTAAATCCTGAAAAATTTCAAGTAGTAGCTTTGACAAATTTGAATGGGGATTATGTTAGTGATGCTCTGGCTGCTCAAGTCGGCGGCATTGGTATTGCTCCTGGAGCTAATATCAATTATGAAACAGGTCATGCTATTTTTGAAGCAACGCATGGAACGGCTCCTGATATCGCAGATCAAAATAAAGCAAATCCTTGTTCACTTTTATTGTCTGCCTGCATGATGTTTGATTACATTGGATGGTCCGAAGCTGCGCAAGTTATTATAAAAGCAATTGAAAAAGCGTTAGCACTTCAAAAGATGACAGATGATTTTGCTAGTCAGATAGAAGGTGTCCCTGCGCTTTCAACGAGTGATTTCACTCAGGTTTTATTAGATTTTTTAGCTTAGGTTCTGATTTTTACATATGAAACAAACGGCAAAGAAGCTGAGACAAAAGTTTCTGATTTCAATATTCGTTGCATAATGAATGAACGACACCATAGCTGGTTGCTCAAATAGCATAGCAAACTATCTTCTCCCTTTTATCGAAATTTTTATTTTTTAAAGAATTTGACTATATAAAAATCTCAAAATATGGTAAAATAGTACAGATAAAATAAGGAGAATAAAAATGGTAGCCCCGAAATATAAACGTATTTTAATCAAATTATCAGGTGAAGCTCTTGCTGGTGAGAAAGGGATTGGAATTAACATTTCAACCGTTCAAAAAATAGCAGAGGAAATCAAGGAAGTACATGATTTGGGTATTGAAATTGCCCTTGTTATCGGCGGTGGGAATCTCTGGCGTGGAGAGCCTGCGGCAGAAGCAGGAATGGATCGTGTGCAGGCTGATTACACAGGAATGTTAGGAACAGTCATGAATGCCTTGGTCATGGCGGATTCACTTCAACAAGTGGGTGTGGATACGCGAGTACAAACAGCGATTGCGATGCAGCAAGTAGCAGAACCTTATATTCGTGGACGCGCTCTGCGACACTTGGAAAAAGGACGTATCGTTATTTTCGGTGCTGGAGTTGGTTCTCCCTACTTCTCAACAGATACAACAGCTGCCCTTCGTGCGGCTGAGATTGAAGCTGATGCGATTCTTATGGCAAAAAATGGTGTAGACGGTGTTTATAATGCTGATCCGAAGAAAGATAAGACTGCGGTGAAATTTGATGAATTAACCCACCGTGATGTGATTAACAAAGGCCTTCGTATCATGGATTCAACAGCTTCAACTCTTTCAATGGATAATGACATTGACCTTGTTGTCTTTAATATGAACGAACCTGGTAATATCAAACGCGTTGTCTTTGGTGAGCAAATCGGAACAACCGTTTCAAATAATGTAGAAAAAGAAGAGGAATAATTTATGGCAAATGCAATTGTAGAAAAAGCGAAAGAAAGAATGACACAATCACACCAAAGTTTGGCGCGTGAATTTGGTAGCATTCGTGCTGGTCGTGCCAATGCCAGCCTTTTGGACCGGATTTCAGTTGAGTATTATGGAGTAGAAACTCCACTCAATCAAATCGCGTCTATCACGATTCCTGAAGCGCGTGTCCTTTTGGTGACGCCGTTTGACAAATCTTCTATCAAAGATATTGAGCGCGCACTCAACGCTTCTGATCTTGGTATTACCCCTGCAAGCGATGGTACGGTTATTCGTTTGGTCATTCCAGCTTTGACAGAAGAAACTCGTCGTGATCTTGCTAAGGAAGTGAAGAAAGTCGGCGAAAATGCTAAAATTGCTATTCGTAATATTCGCCGTGACGCTATGGATGAAGCTAAAAAGCAAGAAAAAGCAAAAGAAATTACTGAAGATGAATTGAAGACACTTGAAAAAGATATTCAAAAAGTGACAGATGAGGCTGTTAAGCATATTGATGATATGACTGCCAGCAAGGAAAAAGAATTGATTGAAGTGTAAGCTTTTCTCTGTATGTAGTAAAAAATAGAAAGCAAGGAGGGTGGGACGAAATCAGTCGTTTCCTAGAAACTTGATTTCGTCCCACTTCCGCAAAGTTGAGTAGGGCTGTAAAAGTTGATTGATTAACGAGTTAGAGCCCACTCAGCAGTGATTGATCAGGCACTAAAGTGCCAATCAATTGTGCATGGGAAACTCTAATTGACTAAAGTCAACGTAGTTTCTCCAAATCACTGCGTCTTAGAATGATAACTATATAAACAAAGGAAGCTGAACACTTTTGTTCCAGCTTCTTCTTTTGAAGTAGGAAGAAAGTTTCATATCCGCTTCGAACGATAGAAAGATGAAAAATGAATACAAATCTTGCAACATTTATAACAGGTCTTGTAACCGATGAAAATAATCGTTTTTACTTTGTTCAAAAAGATGGGCAGATATATGCTTTAGCTAAAGAAGAGGGGGAGCATCAACTGGGCGAATCGGTCAAGGGCTTTGCCTACAGCGACATGAAGCAGAAACTTCGCTTGACGACTCTTGATGTAACAGCGACCCAGACGACTTTTGGCTGGGGAACAGTGACGGATGTTCGTAAGGACTTAGGTGTTTTTGTTGACACAGGACTTCCAGATAAGCAAATTGTAGTGTCCCTTGACATTTTGCCAGAAATAAAAGAACTTTGGCCTAAAAAAGGCGATTGCCTCTATATCCGTCTGGATGTGGATAAAAAAGACCGCATTTGGGGGCTTTTGGCCTACCAAGAAGATTTCCAGAAATTAGCTCGTCCAGCTTATAATAATATGCAAAATCAAAATTGGCCGGCTATTGTTTATCGTTTGAAGTTATCTGGAACCTTTGTCTATCTGCCTGAAAATAACATGCTGGGCTTTATCCATCCTAGCGAGCGCTATGCTGAGCCGCGTCTGGGCCAGGTATTGGATGTGCGTGTCATTGGTTTTCGTGAGGTGGATAGGACTTTGAACCTCTCGCTCAAACCACGCTCTTTTGAAATGCTGGAAAATGATGCTCAGATGATCCTGACTTATCTGGAGACTAACGGTGGCTTCATGACCTTGAATGATAAGTCAGCTCCAGAGGATATAAAGACTACTTTTGGCATTTCCAAAGGACAGTTTAAAAAAGCCCTGGGTGGCCTCATGAAAGCTGGTAAGATTAAACAGAACGCGACTGGGACGGAGTTGATTTGAGATACCAATTTGCTTTGCTTTCGAGATTTTTGGTAAAATAAAAAATATGAATCAAATAAACCTCATAAAAGGAGGCCGTTGTGTTAGCAATTGAAGAGATTAAAACAGTAAATCTGACAAATTTACCTAATCTGACAATTTTGACTGGTGATGATACAGGGCAATTTGAATTGATGAAATCACAATTTTTACGTCAAATTCAATACGATGCTGCAGATTTAAATATGACTTACTTTGATATGAAAGAAGCCGTTTATCCAGATGTGGAGATTGATCTAGTGAGTTTGCCCTTCTTTTCTGAAGAGAAGATCGTCATTTTGGATCATTTTTTGGATGTGACAACAGCTAAAAAATGCTATTTGACGGATGATGAGCTAAAATCTTTTGAGCAATATTTGGAAAATCCTGCAGATACGACAAAATTAGTCATTTTTGCAGAAGGGAAGTTAGACAGTAAACGGCGAATTGTAAAATTGCTCAAGCGAGATGGTAAAATTTTTGAAGCAAGTGAGCCAAAAGAGCAGGAGCTGCGGGCATACTTTAGTAAGTTGGCTCAGGAACAAGGATTAGAATTTAGTTCACCAGTTTTCGAGGAATTGTTTGTCAAATCCGGCTTTGATTTTAGTGAAATTAGTAAAAACTTAGCTTTTTTAAAGGATTATAAAAAAGATGGCATCATTACAAGCGATGACATTGCTGAAGCAATTCCAAAAACTTTACAGGATAATATTTTTGATCTTACCCAGATGATTTTGCATCAAAAGGTAGATGCGGCAAGAAGCCTGGTGCGAGACTTGACATTGCAAGGTGAAGATGAAATCAAGCTGATTGCGATTATGTTGGGCCAGTTTCGTATATTTGCACAAGTGAAAATCCTCTTTGAAAATGGACGTAATGAAAGTCAGATTGTAGCAGACTTGTCCAGTTATTTAGGACGAAAGGTGAATCCTTTTCAAATCAAATATGCCTTACGTGACATGCACTCATTATCTTTAGAATTTTTGAAAAAGTCTCTATCTTGCTTGATTGAAACAGATTACCAAATCAAGTCTGGAGTTTATGAGAAGGGCTACCTCTTTGACTTGGCTTTATTAAAGATTGCTACCCACAACTTATAAGCAAATAAGTTGAAAATTTTGTAGGTCTACGTTATCATTTTCATATAAAATGAAAAAGGGGAACAAACCAATGGCAATTATTTTACCTGATTTACCTTATTCTTACGACGCTTTGGAACCATATATTGATGAAGAAACGATGCATTTACATCATGACAAACACCACAATACTTATGTCAATAATGTAAATGCGGCTCTGGCAAAACACCCTGAAATCGGTGAGGATTTGGAGCAACTTTTGTCAGATGTAGAAACCATTCCAGCGGATATTCGTCAAGCTGTTATCAATAACGGTGGTGGTCATCTCAACCACGCGCTTTTCTGGGAATTGATGACGCCAGAAAAGACAGAGCCGTCAGCAGCATTAGCAGCAGACCTTGAAGCAACATTTGGTTCATTTGAGGATTTCAAAGCAGCATTTACAACAGCTGCGACAAGTCGCTTTGGTTCAGGTTGGGCTTGGCTCGTGGTCAATCCAGACGGCAAATTGGAAGTTATGTCAACTGCTAACCAAGATACACCAATCTCTGAAGGAAAAACACCAATTTTGGGAATTGATGTTTGGGAACATGCCTACTATGTGAAATATCGTAATGTTCGCCCAGATTACATCAAAACCTTCTTCTCAGTTATCAACTGGAATAAGGTTAATGAATTGTACGCAGCAGCAAAATAAGGTGTGCAATGAGATAGAAAAAACGAATCTGATTAGGTTCGTTTTTTTCTGTTATAGTAAAATTACCTATAAATTCCTTCCAAAAAACCCAGATTTGTTGTTTGAGGAATTTCAGAGAATGATCGTTTGTCCTGTCAATCACGCCAAAAACGAGATAGTGATTTTTAAATAATAGCTCATAATCAATATTTTCTCCGACAATAATAATTTTTCCTCCTTGTAAAATATCTTATCATATAAGACAATCTTCTGATGAGTAAAATCCTTAAACAGTCATTCAACGTTGTTTAACAGTTTATCTTTGTAGTAATGAAAGAATGATTTTTTCGCAATGACACTCGTTACTTGTCCTTGCAAACCGTATTTCAAGATTTGGCTATCTCTTTTAGATACGGAGGCTTTTGCAGTAATTTTAAACAGGTTTCCCTGTTTTGTTTCTGTAGCAGAAGTGTCAATGCTGTTAATTCTACCGATAATAGTGATTGTCTGATTTCCAATTTTTTCTAAGGTAAGTCGGGAAGTTTGTCCCTTTTTTAAATTGGTCATATAGGCTGAAGGCACGTAATAGGTGATAAGAACTTCTTTTGTTTTCGTGATATCTGGATAGATCTGAGCAATTTCCGTTCCTTTGGGGAGTAAAGACTTCCCTTTGAGCGCACTGCTGATATGAAGAATTCCTGCTTTGGGAGCAGTTAGTTGATTATTTTGAAGTTGAGCAGTTGCTTGGTTCAATTGATTTTGCAAATCGATTATCTGAGTTGTAAGGGTTCTTAATTCTTGCTCTGTGGTCTGGATAAATTGTGTGCGAAGTACCTCAATTTTAGTCGAAAGACTATTGTCATAGGTCGTTGCAGTTCCGGCACTAGCTTTTTGAATCTTTAGATTGGCTAGGGAAGATTTGAGGTTGGATATATTCGTATTAATCTGAGATAGGTATTGATTTGTAGTTGACGGATTGGGTTTGACGTTATATTCATTTTTATATAGGTTAAAGGTTGCTTGATGAGGATTGCTTTTTGGCAAATTTGAAACGTTGCTAGAAATGGCATGATATAGTTCATGATAGTCATTCATTTGTTTTGTTAATTCGTTCATTTGCTCATCAATAGCAGCAATCGTATGGTTGGTTAAAGAAGCTTGTTTACTAACTTCGGAATTATTTTTTGAAATGCCGATAGTTAAATCTTCTGATTGTTTGATAAAATTGTTAAATGTGTTGGCATAGCCAAACTCATCTTTATCTGTAAAAAGATTTGTTCCCTGCTGTAAACTGTTTTTTAATGTTTCTAATTCTGCTTTTTGCCGTTGATAGCTGGCAAGCTGCGTTTCAATGGCTGTTTGTTGGGAAGCTTCCATATTTTTTGTATATTGAACCAACAACTCTCCTTTGGTGACGGTCTTATTTTCAGCTAAATGATTGGTCAGAACCGTATTGTCACTGGTTGACTGAATCATGGCAATGACTTTCATCGGTGTGATTTCGCCAATGGATTTGACAGTCACTTCTTTTTGACCGATAAAGGAAAAGAGGACAAGAAATAGAACGAAGAATACCAAAGGCAGAATGAGAATGGTCGCAAAGTTGTGGTATCTTCGATGATAAAATTCTGCACTTTTAAACAGATTGGGATTCATAATTTACTCCTTATTTATTAAATAGATGATAATAAAAACCTTTTCTTTCTATCAATTCAGTATGAGAACCAGTTTCAATCACTTTTCCTTGGTCAAGGACGATAATCTGATTTGTACGCTTTGAAATGCTGAGACGATGAGCAACAAAAATAATGGTTTTGTCGGGGAATTTCATGAGATTATCAATGACTTTTTTCTCTGTTAGAACATCTAATCCACTCGTTGCTTCATCTAAAATGAGAATGGGAGATTTCGTCAGCAGAGCGCGTGCAAGTGCGATTCGCTGTTTTTGCCCACCAGATAATCCAGCTCCGTCAGACAATTCTGTCTGGTATCCCATGGGCATTTGTTCGATATCTGAACGAATTTCTGCAATTTCACAGGCACGAAGAATATCTGATTGGGAAACTGTTTGATCGGCTCCTAATGTGAGGTTGTCTAGAATGGAACCACTAAAGATGTAAGCTTGCTGAGGTAAGTAGTTGATATATTGCCGAAGAACTTTCTTATCAATTGTCTTGAGGTCATTTCCATTGAGGCGAATTTGTCCTTGATAAGGCTCATAAAAATAAACAATCATCTTAGCAAGTGTTGTTTTTCCCGAACCGCTAATACCGACAAGACTGATTTTATCTCCCTTCTTGATAGTTAAACTAATATCTGATAAAGTATCTCGTCCAAAGCCATATTTATAGGAGACGTTATGAAAAGTAATATCACCAGCTAAGAAATTTTTCTCCGTAAGGACTTGTTTGGTTTTGAATTCAGATTCTACCAGATAAACTTCATTCAGTCGATGATTGGCAACTTTAGCTGATTGCAGTTTGGTTTGAAGATTGATGATACTTTCAAGCGGGTTTGTAAAATACGAAAGGAGTGCATTGAAAGTAATCAGTTGTCCAATCGAAATTTTTTGAGACATAGCCAAAGAGGCTCCGACCCAGAGAATAATCACATTCAAAATAAATTGTGCTCCTTGTTTGAGCGCTGCCTGCATAATGGAATATTTACTTAATTTGAAAGTTTTATCCAGATAATCAACAAACTCGCTATCAATTTTTTGGTAACGACTTTCTTCGCTAGTTAAAGATTTAATGGTTTCAATTCCATTGATATCTTCGATAATAGCAGAATTCACCATAGCATTGCTTTGCATAACATCGTTGTTCATTTTTTCAAAAGGGTTCATAAAAGCAAAAATAATGAGAGCGTAGATAGGAATTGCAAGTAAAGTGAGTAAAAAGAGATGGGCATTTTGCAGTAAAAGAACACTACTGACAATCATCACAATGGACAAATCAAGAAAGAGAGACAGGATAGTTGAAGCTAGAGCATCAATAATGGAGTTGGCATCTGTAAAACGAGAAATAATCTCTCCAGTGCGTCTCGTCGCAAAAAAGGACATTGGCAATTCAAAAATATGCCGAATATAAGACAAAATCACATCAATTGTTAATCGTTGACTGAGCACTGTTAGCAGGTAGTCTCTTGAAAAACTCATCATTTGCTGTAAGATGTAGGCAATGATAAGTCCAATCGAAATAATCCCAAGAGTTGATTTCATCTGATTTGGGATGTATTCGTCCAAAACACTTTGCAGATAATAGGAGCCAACAATGTTGATGAAGGTCACGAGCAAACTAGCTAAGACAATATAAAAAATCAAAGAACGCTGTTTAAAGATGAGTGGTAAAAAGCTAGCAAGTCCATTTTTCTTATCCTTATGAGGTTTATAGTTAGGTTTTGGTGCGAGAAAGATAGCAACACCTGTCCATTCTTTAGTAAATTGTTCTTTGCTAATCTTAGTTATTTTGACAGTTGGATCAGGATCACTGATAAGCAAGTGCTTTTTTTCGTTTTTATAAACGACATAATAATGCTGGAGCTTACCGTTTTTGTTGACATGTACGATGAAAGGATAGGGAAGCTCTTCTGTATCAAACAATGTCATGTCTGCTTGGATTGGTCGGGTTTCAAAGTCCATTTCTTTTGCTGCTTTGACAATTCCAAGTGCAGTTGTCCCTTCTTTGTCTGTCTTTGCGAGCTCTCTCAAGTGTGCTAAAGAATAATTTGAACCATAGTATTTAGCAATGGAAGCCAGAGCAGCAACACCACAATCTCTAGCATCTATTTGTGGAACAAACGATTTTTTAAAATTCACTATAATGTTTTCCTTTCGTTTTGTAATGTTATTTTCTCAAAAAGCGCAAGAAAAAGAGCATTTTAATCTTAAATGGTCGTTCTGATGTCTTAAATGGTTAAAAAATACCATTCAAGATGTGAAAGCTACCATTCAGGCTTATTTTAAATTAACTAGAATTGTTACTTTATACTGTATATATACAATAAAGGAAGTTGAAAATAATTGATGATTCTGTTTATCATATCTTGTCATTTTTTCATTCTTCCTATATAATGAGGTATATAAGTTAGGAGAAGTGCGTGAGTAAAAAGACAATAATTCTTTGTTTGCTTGGTTGCTTTATGATGTGTGGTGTGTTGGTGTTAAGTGCTGTGTACTTTGGACAAGCTAGAAAGCCACATCATACAAAGGTAGCTGCAAGTTATACTGCCAGTCAAGAAAAGAAAAAAAGTCCGTCAAAAGAGTCAAAACCAGCCACTCGTGTTCCAATAAAGAGTATGGAAGAAAAGCAGAAGGACATGGAAGCTGATTTGCCTGTAATGGGAACTTATGGTCTGTATTATGATTATGCCAATCTAAATTTAGTTCAAGTTGTACAAGCGTATCTAGATGAGATGGGAATAGATCATTCGCAGATTGCATTTTCTTATAAGGATTTAACGAGTGGACAAACCTATGCTATGAATGAAACACAGCCAATGACAGCAGGATCAACTTACAAATTGCCATTAAATATGTTGGTCGTTGATGAGGTAGAAAAGGGAAATTTATCACTTACCGAGCGATTTGATATTACACATACCCGCTATGAGTATATCGGTGAACATAATAACTATGTAGCAGCATTTAATGGGACCATGAGCATCCCTGAAATGCAGGAGTATTCCCTTCTTTATTCTGAAAATACGCCAGCTTATGCCTTAGCTGAGCGCTTAGGTGGCTTGGATAAAGCCTATACAATGTATCAGCGCTATGGAAAAGGCAAGGGGGAAGTTGAGACGATCAACCAACAAAATCAAACCACGACTGACTATTATATTCAGGTTTTGGATTACCTTTGGAAATATCAGGAAAAGTATAAAGATCTTTTGTATTATATCGGTGAATCTTTTCCAAACGAATACTATAAACGATATGTAAGAGACATTCCAATCTACCAAAAGCCAGGTTATGTTGCAGAGGCATTAAATGTAGATGCAGTTGTGTGTGAGGAAAAGCCTTATTTGATTGCCCTTTATACAGCAGGACTGGGAGGAACGACTTCAGAGAGTGATGAAATCAGTGGTGTTGGTATTACGCAAGTTGGACAATTGGCCTATGTCATCAATGAATGGCATCGAGTGAATATGAATTAAGATACGTATATTTATAGGGCGAAGGACACGTTGTAAAAAGAACAAATTTCAGAAAAATGTAAGGGCTCTCTTTAAGATTGAAGCCCTTTTGTGTTATAATAAGAGCAGAATGTAAAAAAAGGACCACAAGGATATCATGATTAACAAAGAGCATTATCGTTACATTAGAGAACATCCTGCTTTTAAAAATTTGCCAGTTGAATATTTTGATAAAATAGCTGTTGAGATTCAATTTCGCAAAGTGCCAAAAGGGCAAATTATTTTCTTTTCTGGAGATAAGCGAGAGCGACTTTTTTTGATTTATAAGGGCTATGTTCGGATTGAGCAGTATGATCAGACAGATTCGTTTAATTACATTGATTATGTGAAAGAAAATACCATGTTTCCTTATGGTGGCATGTTTGAAGATAAAGATTATCATTATTCTGGGATTTCTGTGACGGATTTAGAATACTTTTCGATTCCTGTTGACTTGTATGAATACTATTCCAAACAAATTATAGAGCAAATGTTATTCATTACGCATAAGTTATCAAATATTTTGCGTTTCCATGAATTACGCTTGCGAAATTCCGTTTTAGCGAGTGCGACAGAGCGAGTTATCCAAGCGATTTCAATTTTATGTATTGATTTTTGTCAAGATAGAGATGATATTCCTTTTGCCCTTAGTATGAAAGAGTTAGCCAAGTTGGGGGCGACCACTCGTGAAACAGTTAATCAAGTGTTGAAAAAATTAACAGAAGAAAACATTATTCAATATAATCGAAAGAAACTCGTCTTTTTGAATAAAGAATACTTTTTAAAGTATTTTGAAGATATGTAGAAAAGAAGGACAGAATTGCAGTCCAAAAAGCAATTTTTGGTCCTTTTTTAATTTTGAAACCTAAACATTTAAAAATATCCTCAAAAACTTCATTTGTTTCTAAAAAATAATTATTCATAAAACCAATAAAATGCATAAAATATTTATAGAAAGCGTTTTATTTTGAAATAATATTAGAATTTATTTTAAAAAAAGCAAAGGATTTGGCATTTTAAATGTATAATTGATTGTGAAAGCGCAAACAAAAGATATTACAATATAACATGTAAATAGAACTTAAGGAAACTTAAGTCACAAAGAAAAAAGAGGAGGACATAAGATGTCTACACATCCTATTCATGTTTTCTCAGAAATAGGAAAACTGAAAAAAGTTATGCTACATCGTCCTGGTAAAGAGTTGGAAAACTTGATGCCAGACCATTTGGAACGTCTACTTTTTGACGATATTCCATTTTTGGAAGATGCTCAAAAAGAACACGATGCATTCGCAGACGCTCTACGTAAAGAAGGTATTGAAGTTCTTTACCTCGAAAAATTGACTGCTGAATCATTGACTTCTCCAGAAATTCGTAACGAATTTATTGAAGAATATCTTGACGAAGCAAATATCCGCGGAGCACAAACAAAAGTTGCTATTCGCGACATTCTTCATGGTATAGAAGACAACCTTGAGTTGGTTGAAAAGACAATGGCTGGTTTCCAAAAAGCTGAACTGCCAGAAATTCCAGCAGACGCCAAAGGTTTGACGGATTTGGTAGAATCTGACTATCCATTTGCCATTGATCCAATGCCAAACCTTTACTTCACTCGTGACCCATTTGCAACAATTGGTAATGCGGTGTCATTGAACCACATGTACTCAGATACACGTAATCGTGAAACACTTTATGGTAAATACATTTTCAAATATCACCCAGTATATGGTGGCAATGTTGACTTGGTTTATAACCGTGAAGAAACAACTCGTATCGAAGGTGGAGATGAACTCGTTCTTTCTAAAGATGTCCTTGCAGTAGGTATTTCACAACGTACAGACGCAGCATCTATTGAAAAACTTTTGGTTAATATCTTCAAGAAGAATGTTGGCTTTAAGAAAGTGATTGCATTTGAATTTGCTAATAATCGTAAATTCATGCACTTAGATACAGTCTTCACAATGGTTGACTATGACAAGTTCACGATTCACCCAGAAATTGAAGGCGACCTTCGCGTTTACTCTGTTACTTATGAAAATGAAAAACTTCATATTGCAGAAGAAAAAGGCGATTTGGCTGAATTGTTAGCTAAGAATCTTGGTATTGACAAAGTTCATTTGATTCGTTGCGGTGGCGGAAATGTAGTAGCAGCTGCTCGTGAACAATGGAACGACGGTTCAAACACCCTTACAATCGCACCAGGCGTGGTAGTGGTATATGACCGTAACGTTGTTACAAATAAGATTCTTGAAGAATATGGACTTCGTTTGATTAAGATTCGCGGAAGTGAATTGGTTCGCGGTCGTGGTGGACCTCGTTGTATGTCAATGCCGTTTGAACGTGAAGAACTTTAAGATTAGAAAGAGGAAATAATAGAATGACAAACTCAGTGTTCCAAGGACGCAGCTTCTTGGCAGAAAAAGATTTTACACGTGCAGAATTAGAATACCTTATTGGTTTAGCAGCTCACTTGAAAGATTTGAAGAAACGCAATATTGAACATCACTACTTAGCAGGTAAAAATATTGCTCTCTTGTTTGAAAAAACTTCAACTCGTACTCGTGCAGCTTTCACAACAGCAGCGATTGATCTTGGCGCTCATCCAGAATACCTAGGAGCTAATGACATTCAGCTTGGTAAGAAAGAATCTACTGAAGATACTGCTAAAGTATTGGGACGTATGTTTGATGGGATTGAATTCCGCGGATTCAGCCAACGCATGGTAGAAGAATTAGCAGAATTCTCAGGTGTTCCTGTATGGAATGGCTTGACAGACGAATGGCATCCAACTCAAATGTTAGCTGACTATTTGACAGTTCAAGAAAACTTTGGTCGTTTGGAAGGCTTGACTCTTGTCTATTGTGGTGACGGACGTAATAACGTTGCAAATAGCCTTCTTGTAACGGGTGCTATCCTAGGTGTGAATGTTCATATCTTCTCTCCAAAAGAACTCTTCCCAGCTGAAGATATTGTGAAATTGGCAGAAGGATATGCAAAAGAAAGTGGCGCACATGTCTTAATCACTGACAATGCAGATGAAGCTGTTAAAGGTGCAGATGTCCTTTACACAGACGTTTGGGTATCTATGGGTGAAGAAGACAAATTTGCAGAACGTGTAGCCCTTTTGAAACCTTACCAAGTAAATATGGACTTGGTTAAGAAAGCTGACAATGAAGATTTGATTTTCTTACACTGCTTACCAGCTTTCCATGATACAAATACTGTCTATGGTAAAGACGTTGCTGAAAAATTCGGCGTTGAAGAAATGGAAGTAACTGACGAAGTATTCCGCAGCAAATACGCTCGCCAATTTGACCAAGCTGAAAACCGTATGCATACTATTAAAGCAGTTATGGCAGCAACTCTTGGTAACCTTTATATTCCAAAAGTATAATTTAAAACCAAAACCGTTTACCAACAGCTATGAGGGCTGCGACTAATAGCTTTAGTCCAGTCCTCATTTTTGATAGTGCTCGTGTTCATTTTAGTATGATGTTAATAGAGGAAAAAGGCGATAGAACAAACAACCATAATTACTGATGCAGTCACTCTCAGAGAAATGTAGTCTGAGACAATGCTATTCTAACCTCATTCCTACGTTTGTTGCAGCTGGATTCTATCTTGGACTACTAAAATGAAATTGAAACACTATAATGAGAAAACTCTAAGGAGGCTAATTATTTATGGCAAATCGGAAAATCGTTGTGGCTTTGGGAGGAAATGCCATCCTTTCATCTGATCCATCAGCTAAAGCACAACAAGAAGCATTAGCAGAAACAGCAAGTCATCTTGTAAAATTGATTAAAAATGGTGATGACTTGATTATCACTCATGGAAATGGACCGCAAGTTGGAAATCTTTTATTGCAACATTTAGCAGCAGATTCTGAAAAAAATCCAGCATTCCCGCTTGATTCGCTCGTTGCGATGACAGAAGGAAGTATCGGCTACTGGTTGCAAAATGCTCTTCAAAATGCTTTACGTGAAGAAGGGATTGAAAAAGAAGTTGCTTCTGTTGTGACACAAGTCGTGGTTGACAAAAACGACCCAGCTTTCACAAATTTGAGCAAACCAATCGGACCATTCTACACAGAGGAAGAAGCAAAAGCAGAAGCTGAAAAGAGTGGAGCTACTTTCAAAGAAGATGCTGGACGTGGCTGGAGAAAAGTAGTTGCTTCACCAAAACCAGTTGGAATCAAAGAAATTGAAACTATTCGTACACTCATCAATGCAGGACATGTCGTTGTGGCTGCTGGTGGTGGCGGCATTCCTGTTATCAAGGAAGACAATGGTCATCTTGCCGGCGTAGAAGCAGTAATTGACAAAGACTTTGCTTCACAATGTCTGGCTGAATTGGTCGAAGCAGATCTTTTCATTGTCTTGACAGGTGTTGACTATGTTTATGTGAACTACAATAAACCAGATCAAGCTAAGTTAGAGCGTGTTAATGTAGCTCAGCTTGAAGAATACATCAAGCAAGAACAGTTTGCACCAGGAAGTATGTTACCTAAAGTGCAAGCAGCTATTGCCTTTGTAAATGATCGACCAGAAGGCGAAGCTGTCATTACTTCTCTTGAAAACTTAGGTGCTTTAATTGAGTCTGAAAGCGGAACGATTATTGAAAAAGGATAACAGAGTGTTATCATTTATAAGTTTAAGACTGTAATAAAACTTTTTAAAACAATGTCGGTGTTTCCTATTTTTAGATTTGCTTTCTTTAAGTCTATTTTACTGTTGTAAAATGATAATTTTTTTGAAAATGACTAGTATTTTTCATTTGAATATGTTAAAATATAGTCAAAGGAAGCGCTTTCTGAAAATGGGATTCGGTTAAATTTTTACAATTTGTTACATTTAGGAGGAAAACAAATGAGTGAAAAAGCAAAAAAAGGGTTTAAGATGCCGTCATCTTATACCGTTTTGATGATTATCATTGCCATTATGGCAGTATTGACCTGGATTATTCCAGCTGGTCAATATGATGCTGATAAGTCTGGTAATCTAATTACAGGAACCTATAAGACTGTTGCTCAAAATCCGCAAGGGATTTGGGATGTCTTAATGGCTCCGATTCGTGCTATGCTTGGGAAAGAACCAACATCAGCAGCAATTGATGTTGCCTTCTTTATTCTGATGGTTGGTGGTTTCCTTGGTGTTGTCAACGAAACAGGTGCCCTTGATGTAGGGATTGCTTCTATCGTGAAGAAGTACAAAGGCCGCGAAAAGATGTTGATTTTAGTCTTGATGCCTTTGTTTGCCCTTGGTGGATCAACTTATGGTATGGGTGAAGAAACCATGGCTTTCTATCCACTTCTTGTGCCAGTTATGATGGCAGTAGGATTTGATAGTTTGACTGCGGTGGCTATTATCCTTCTTGGTTCTCAAATTGGATGTTTGGCTTCTACTCTGAATCCATTTGCTACAGGTATAGCTTCTGCGACAGCAGGTGTAGGTACTGGTGACGGTATCGTTCTTCGGTTAATCTTCTTTGTTGTGATGACAGCTTTGGGTACTTATTTCGTATATCGTTATGCAGATAAGATTCAAAAAGATCCTACAAAATCTTTGGTTTACAGCCATCGCGAAGAAGATTTGAAACACTTTAATGTAGATGCAGTTGCTAATGTAGAATCCACTCTTAGCAAGAAACAAAAACAAGTGTTGGTACTCTTTGTCTTGACCTTTGTTCTCATGATTATGAGTTTCATTCCATGGACAGACTTGAAGGTAACTATTTTTGAAAGTTTCAATAAATGGTTGGTTGGACTTCCGTTCATTGGTAAGATTGTTGGTAGTTCAACATCTGCTTTGGGTACCTGGTACTTCCCAGAAGGGGCAATGCTCTTTATGGTAATGGGTATCATCATTGGTTTTGTTTACCGCATGAAAGAAAGCCGCTTTATCACTGTCTTTATCAATGGTGCGGCTGATCTTCTAAGTGTTGCGCTTATCGTAGCTGTTGCGCGTGGTATTCAAGTTATCATGAACGATGGTATGATTACAGCTACAATCCTTCACTGGGGTGAAGTAGGACTAAAAGGTCTATCATCTCAAGTATTTATCGTATTGACTTACATTTTCTATCTGCCAATGTCATTCCTTATCCCATCAACATCTGGTCTTGCCAGTGCAACAATGGGTATCATGGCACCTCTTGGAAAATTCGTCAACGTTCCAGCAAGCTTGATTATCACTGCTTACCAATCTGCTTCTGGTCTTTTGAACCTTGTTACTCCAACATCTGGTATCGTTATGGGGGCACTTGCTCTTGGACGTATTGATTTGGGTACTTGGTGGAAATTCGTTGCAAAATTGGTTGCAGGAATCTTTGTAGTAAGTATTCTACTTCTTATTTTAGGAACTTTCTTATAATAAGAAATTAATGAGGTGTTCTCTATGAAACAATTTTTAACCGAAAAAATTAAGTCTGATTATTTAGAATCGCTGAAAACGATCGTTTCCTACCCGTCAGTTCTTAATGAAGGGGAAAATGGAACACCTTTCGGACAATCTATTCAAAACGTCTTAGAAAAAATGCTAGAGATCACTAGGAGTTTAGGTTTTAAAACTTACATTGATCCTAAAGGCTATTATGGATATGCAGAAATCGGTCAGGGAGAAGAACTCCTGGCCGTTCTCTGCCATTTAGACGTTGTTCCAGCTGGAGATTTGTCCGATTGGGAAACTCCTCCATTTGAAGCAACTATAAAAGATGGTTGGATACATGGACGTGGGGTGCAAGATGATAAAGGTCCGTCCCTAGCTGCACTTTATGCTGTTAAAGCACTGATGGATGCGGGTGTCACATTTAACAAACGAATTCGTTTTATCTATGGTACAGACGAAGAAACGCTGTGGCGCTGTATGGCTCGTTACAATGAGCTAGAAGAAACAGCAACACTTGGTTTTGCACCGGATTCTTCTTTCCCGCTGACTTATGCTGAAAAAGGTTTACTGCAGATTAAGTTACATGGTTCAGGCTCGCAAGAACTTGCTATTGAAGCAGGGGAAGCCTTTAATGTTGTACCTGCAAAAGCAAGTTATACGGGAAATTTAGCAGATTCATTAGAAGTTGAATTGAAAAAACAGGCTTTTGAATACGAACGAACTGCAGATACAGTAACAGTCATTGGTGTCCCTAAGCATTCAAAAGATGCAGCTGAGGGGGTGAATGCTATTGTACGTTTGGCAACAGGACTAAATCCGCTTATTCAACACTCTGCCATTCAATTTATCGCTGAAGCAGTTAGGGAAGATGCTACAGGCAGCCGCTTGTTTGGTGAAATTTCAGATGAGCCTTCAGGAACGTTGTCATTCAATGTTTCTGGATTAAGCTTAGATCAGGACAAGTCTGAAATTCGGATTGACATGCGGATTCCAGTTCTTGCAGACAAAGATAAATTAGTACAGGAATTAAGCCAAATTGCTGAAGAATATCAATTGCGTTATGAAGAATTTGACTATCTTGCACCATTATATGTGCCGCTTGATAGTGAATTGATCAGCACGTTAATGGCTGTCTATAAAGAAAAAACAAATGATAATAGTCCTGCTGTGTCCTCTGGTGGTGCTACATTTGCTCGCACCATGCCAAATTGCGTGGCCTTTGGCGCACTTTTCCCTGGTGCTTTGCAAACAGAACATCAAGCGAATGAACGAACTGTGATTGAGGATTTGTATAAAGCCATGGACATCTATGCTGAAACGATTTATCGCTTAGCTGGAAAATAGTTAGAAGAAAAAAGCTGAGAGTGGACGAAAATGTCCATTCTCAGCTTTTTCATACTTAAAAAGGTTATTCTTTACTAAAGAAGAACGGGGGTGCAAATTGTTTTAATTTGTTAAAACAGTCTTGTGCTTTTTGATTGTCCTCGCAGATAATCAAGCAGACATCATCACCGCAGACCGTTGCGACAATTTCGGAAAATTCTAGAGCATCTAAGATAGAGCCGAATGATTGTGCCAATCCAGGAAGAGTTTTCATGACAACTTGATGTTGAACAGGACGCAACATAATCAAGGCATCTTCCATATAGAGACGCAGGCGTTTTTCCCAGCGTGAAGGTGCCATGCTATTGATAATATAATAAGAAATATCTGCTTCGTGTACTTTTACTAAGTTCAAAGCTTTAATGTCTCGAGAAAGTGTGGATTGCGTCACTGTAACGCCATTCGCTTTCAATAAATCTTGTAATTCTTGTTGTGTGTGAATTTTTTTCTCTAGGACAAGCGAGCGAATGAGTCGATGACGGCTTTCAATTTTATTCATATTTCACCTATTATTTTATAAACATAGCATCTCCAAAGCTGAAAAAGCGGTATTTTTCATCAATGGCATGCTGATAAGCAGAGAGCACTAATTCTCGACCTGCAAAGGCTGAAACGAGCATGACGAGAGTGGACTTTGGAAGGTGGAAATTGGTAGAAAAAGCATCTACGATTTTCCAATCGTAGCCAGGTTTAATAAAGATGTTGGTCCAACCAGAGTCAGCTTTGATTTCCCCGTTAAACTTTGAACCGATTGTCTCCAAAGTACGGATAGAAGTCGTTCCGACCGCTATAACACGTTTCCCGCTGGCTTTGACCTGTCGAAGCGTGTCAGCTGCTTCTTCAGACAGTGTATAGAATTCTGAATGCATCTCGTGTTCATCTACATTGTCTACAGAGACAGGACGGAAGGTTCCTAGACCAACATGAAGCGTCAGATAGACTAATTTCACACCTTTAGCTTCAATCTGAGCCAGCAGCTCTTTGGTAAAATGAAGCCCGGCAGTAGGAGCAGCCGCTGAGCCATTTTCTTTAGCATAAACAGTCTGATAGCGTTCACGGTCTTTTAGCTTTTCGTGGATATAAGGCGGCAAGGGCATTTCGCCCAGACTTTCAAGCACTTCTAAGAAAATGCCTTGGTAATGGAAACGTACAATTCGTCCACCGTGTTCTAATTCTTCTAAGACAGTTGCTGTCAAGCGTCCGTCGCCAAAAGAAATAGCCGCTCCGACTTTTAACCGTTTGGCGGGCTTAGCCAGTACTTCCCAATCATCACCTGCGATGTTTTTTAAGAGTAGCAATTCAACATGCCCGCCTGTTTCAGGTTTTTCACCGTGAAGGCGTGCAGGTAAGACGCGCGTATCGTTCATGACCAAAGCATCTCCAGGATGTAATTGATCAATAATCGCATCGAAGTGAGTATCTTCCAGTTGACCAGTTTCGTGATTGACGACTAAAAGGCGGGAAGCATCTCGTTTTTTTAAAGGTGTTTGCGCGATTAATTCTTCTGGTAAATGAAAGTCAAAATCAGCAGTATTCATACATTCTCCTTAAGCTGTAACTAAAATCCATAACGAATAACAACAAGCAAGCAGTGGCAGACACATGAGTAAAATTCCTAAAATCAGTAAGAGATAACGCCACATTTGCTTGGTGTTGAGAAAGATTGCAGTAATAAGAAAAGCAACTCCCATGAAAAATAAACAGAATAAATAGACTAACATTCTTCTATTATAGCACGATTTTTCGTGCAAACAAGCGTGGATTTTTTAAAAAGAAACAAATTCTCTTGACAAAAATTGGTCTATACCATATAATATGATTAAGTAAAGAAAAGGAGCTCAACGATGAGAATTATTCAAGTAGAAAATCAAGCAGCCGGTGGCAGAGTAGCCTTTGAATTGTTAAAAGAAAAATTAGCTGAAGGAGCAAAAACGATAGGTTTGGCAACAGGAAGCAGTCCTTTGAGTTTTTATGAGCAAATTGTTGAAAGTGACCTTGATTTGTCAGGTTTAACCAGTGTGAATCTAGACGAGTACATAGGATTAAGTGGGGAAAATCCTCAGTCTTATCGTTATTTTATGCAAGAACATTTATTTAATCAAAAGCCTTTTAAAGAAAGCTTTTTACCAAATGGTGTTGCTGAAGACGCGGAAGCAGAAGTGAAACGTTACAACCAAATCTTGACAGAACATCCTGTTGATTTGCAAATTTTGGGAATTGGTACAAATGGACATATTGGTTTTAATGAGCCGGGAACGAGCTTTGATAGTACTGTTCATGTAGTGGATTTGGAGCAATCAACTATTGAAGCGAATGCTCGTTTCTTTGATAAAATAGAAGATGTACCGACGCAAGCTTACTCAATGGGGATTCGGAATATTCTCGATGCAAAATCTATTATTTTATTTGCTTATGGTGCTTCAAAAGCTAAAGCGATTGCAGGAACAGTAGAAGGACCGATTACAGAAGAATTGCCTGGAAGTGCTCTTCAAAAACATGAAGATGTGGTTGTTATCGCAGATAAAGAAGCCTTAAGCATTTTAAAAAAATAAGAATCTATTTCCTATCTAATTTTTAGGTAGGTTTTTTATTATTTAAAAAAATTTCCTTATCTTACAGGAAAAATATGCTATACTAGAAGATAAGTGAGAACTCAGGAGGATTCTAGTGAAAAAGTTGTTAGCTATTGTTTGTTTTTTTGTGTTGTGTGTGGGAACAACCACTATTCATGCGGACGAGTTAGTTGATATGGCGCAAAAAATGTATCCAAACGAGAAGGTCAATCCAATCAATCGTCCGAAATCATCCTTGATAGTAGATGCTAATACGGGAAATATCCTTTGGCAAGACAATATTGATGAAGTTCGTGATCCTGCCAGTATGAGCAAATTGATGACCTTGTATTTAGTTTTTGAAGCAATTCAGCAAGGAAAGTTGAGCGAAAATACAGTTATCAAAGCAACACCACGTGATGAAGCAATTGCCAAAATTTACGAAATCTCCAATAATAAAATTGTGGCGGGAGTAGATTATACTGTCTCTGAATTGATTACGATGACAGCTGTTCCATCTTCAAATGCGACAACTGTTATGTTAGCCAATTATTTATCTAACAATGATCCAGATACATTTTTAGACCGAATGAATGCAAAAGCTAAAGAGCTGGGTATGACCAATACGAAATGGTTTAATGCCAGTGGGGCTGCAGCGGTTTCTTTTAAAGGCTTGTACACGCCACAACGTTATGATAATAATGCTGCGAATCAAACAACAGCGCGCGATTTAGCTATTTTAGGTTATAATTTTGTTAAGCATTATCCAAAGATTTTAAATTATACTAATCAAGCTAAAGTGACAGTCAAAAAAGGAACTCCTTATGAAGAAACTTTTGAAACCTATAATTACTCACTTCCTGGTGCAAAATATGCTATAAAGGGGGTTGATGGCTTAAAGACAGGATCAAGTCCACAAGGAGCTTTTAACTACATTGCAACGATTAAGCGTGGAGAACAACGCTTGATTAGTGTTATCATGGGAGTTGGGAATTGGTCTGACCAAGACGGAGAATATTATCGTCATCCATTTGGTAATGCCTTGATTGAGAAAGCTTATGCTGATTATGAGTACAAAAAAATTTTCAAGGCTGGAGAACAAACAATCAATGGAAAAAGATATAACCTGTCAAAAGATTTCTATGCAACTGTGAAAAAAGGGGCGTCAGCAAAACCAGTTGTGGAAAATGGAGTATTGAAAAATGATAATGGTCTGAAGCAACTTTCTTCGCTCATTGCGGATGGAGAAAGTGTCACAGACGTAAAGGAAAGAGCAACATCAACAGTACAAAGTACTATAGCAAAGTCTAACGGAAAAAGTTTGAAGCAACTCTTTTTAGATTATTATATTTTTATTGCAGTTCCCATAGTGATTTTTTTGTTGATTATTGTTTTTGAAATCATGAGACGAAAGCAAAAAAGAATTCGACGAGATCATAGTGATACCCGGCTTTCTCGTCGTCGGAAGCGTTAAATATATAGTATGGGACAGAAAACTCGATTGGTGATTCCAGTCGAGTTTTGTCACTCTGTTTAGGGGGAAGGAAAAATTATGTTTAGGAAATTTCAAAATAGCTATTTTGCCTATTTTTTAATGTATAACTTTTATTTTTTAGCATATGCACTTTTTTCGACTTTAATTTCAGTATACATGCTTGATAAGGGATATTCAGCTAGTCAGGTGTCACTTGTTGTCTCTGCCTCATTCTTTTCTTCTATGATTGTTCAGCCGCTCATGGGGATTTTAAATGATAAGATTGGCATTAAAAAAGTGACCATTTATAGTTTTCTTCTGATTAATATAGCTGCAATATTTTTTATGCAAGCCAATAATCTTTTATTGTTGACAGTCTGGTATAGTGCTGTTTTAATGTTGGTCAATGGAGTCAATCCTGTTATGGATGTGTTGGCTGCTAGAAGCCCTTATACTTATGGGAAAATTCGTATCTGGGGGACTTTTGGTTATGCAATGGGCTCACAATTAGCAGGATTGATTTATAAATTCATCTCACCGCAAGCAATTTTTATCGTGTTTATCAGTATGATGTGTGTGAGTATTCTTGGGGTATTTGGGATTGAGCCAAAACATAATCAAGGTTCAAAAAAAGCCACACAAATGAAAAATGGTTCTTCTATTGGGAAAATTTTCAAAAACAAAACATATTTGTTTTACCTTCTTATCGTGGCACTTTATTCTGGAGTTGGAAATACAGGGCATACATATATCCCTTCTATGCTAGAGCATAGCGGCTTAAGTGTTAATATGGCAACAACTGTGGTAGCTATTTCTGTAATTTGCGAGTCGCCATTGATTTTCTTTTCTTATCTTTTTATGGATAAGGTTCCAATTAAAAAATTGCTCTATATTCCTTTGGGAATTTTGCTTTTACAGTATGTGATTTATGGATTGGATTTGGGGCTTACTTCCAAAATTCTCTTAACTTTAATGTCAAAGCATGCTACAGGTATGTTGTTGATTATGGTGACTTTGAAGATTGTTGCTAACGTAGTAGATGAGAATTATTTGGTCACAGCTATTGCTTTGGTGCAGACAGCGCGCAATTTAGGAACCATTCTTATTCAAAATATTGCAGGTGATTTGATAGATCAGTCTGGCTATGAAATGATGAGCTTTTTCTTAGCTGGTGTTATGATTGCTGTTATTATTCTTGTGGCGTTTTTAAAAATTCCAGAGCGAAAGAATCAAAACTTATTCGGCTAAGACAAGAGAAGAATAAAAAAGCTGGGACGAAAACCTTCAGTTTCATAGCATATTGTATAATAAAGCAATGACGAATTAGTTTCCGGATAAGGCTCATGAGGCGAGTCTTAACGTTGTTTGCTTTTTAAGCTCAAAAGAGCACTTTTGACGAAAACATCGTTTTGTCATTCACTATCTCAATAGTCTCTCAAGCTGTAGAGTGAGACAGAATTAAAAATTATCAAATTTTAGTTTTGTTTCACTCTTTTTATTTTACTCGTTTGTTTTTTTCCTAAATAGAAAGAGGCAAGCACAGGCAATCAGGCTGACACATCCATAAACGACTAAAAATGGAAGTGTAATACTAAAAGGCTTGATACCAAGTAGAAAAAGTCCTGTTTTTAAAACACCGTCTATAAAACCAGCAAAAATAAAAGTAGAAACTTTCTTTTGCTGAAAGAAAAGAGGTAAGCTAAAAGGAAAAGTGAGGAGGGAGAGAGAAAGCGGGCGTGAATCAATGGGCAAAAAGTATAATAAAAAGGCTATCATAGTACAAGTTATAGCAATAATAGGTATATAACTCAAAGATTTTTTGTAAACTTTGAAGAAATTTGCAATCATAGCTGAATGAGACAACCTTTCTTGGATAGAGAGATATGATGTAGATTTTATATTCTTTTTCTTCATTATAGAAAGAAATGAGATGAAAAGCAATCGCTTTCACAGTCTTTGGATTTATTTTCCGCATTGCTGTGGCAAAAATATGGGTTTTAAAAGCGCTTTCTTAGAAGTATAATAAAAGTATCAAAATCAGGAGGACTTTAGACATGTCAACATTTAAAGACGGATTTCTCTGGGGTGGAGCAGTTGCAGCTCATCAACTAGAAGGTGGTTGGCAGGAAGGTGGCAAGGGCATTAGTGTGGCTGATGTGATGACAGCAGCTCGCCATGGGGTTCCGCGTGAAATTACGGCAGGAGTGTTGCCGGACAAATATTATCCTAACCATGAAGCAATTGATTTTTATCATCGTTATAAGGGGGACATTGCTCTCTTTGCGGAAATGGGTTTCAAGTGCTTCCGAACTTCTATCGCTTGGACGCGGATTTTTCCTAAGGGAAACGAAGAGCAGCCCAATGAAGCTGGTTTGCAGTTTTATGATGACCTTTTTGATGAGTGTCTCAAATACGGGATTGAGCCAGTTATTACCCTGTCGCATTTTGAAATGCCTTATCATTTGGTGACCGAATATGGTGGCTGGAAGAACCGCAAGGTTATTGATTTCTTTGTTCGCTTTGCAGAAGTGGTCTTCAAACGCTACAAGGACAAGGTCAAATACTGGATGACCTTTAATGAGATCAACAATCAAGCTAACTATCAAGAAGATTTTGCTCCTTTCACCAATTCTGGTATTGTTTACAAAGAAGGAGACAATCGTGAAGCGATCATGTATCAGGCGGCTCACTATGAGTTGGTGGCTTCAGCGCGGGCGGTCAAGATTGGACATGAAATCAATCCCGACTTCCAAATCGGCTGCATGATAGCCATGTGCCCGATTTACCCGGCGACCTGCAAGCCCAAGGATGTCCTCATGGCTATGAAGGCCATGCAGAAGCGTTATTATTTTGCAGATGTCCATGTTTTCGGGCTTTATCCAGAACATATTCTTAAATATTGGGAACGAAAAGGTATAAAGGTTGATTTTACCGAGCAAGATCAGGAAGATTTGCTGGCTGGAACTGTTGATTACATTGGCTTTAGTTACTATATGTCCTTTGCTATTGATTCTCATCGGGAAAATAATCCTTACTTTGACTATGTGGAAACGGAAGATTTGGTGAAAAACACGTATGTTGAGGCTTCAGAATGGGATTGGCAAATCGACCCAGAAGGTCTGCGCTATGCTCTCAACTGGTTTACCGACCATTATCACCTGCCTCTCTTTATCGTAGAAAATGGCTTTGGTGCCATTGATAAAGTGGAAGAAGACAGCATGGTGCATGATGATTACCGGATTGACTATCTGGGTGCTCATATCCGCGAGATGAAAAAGGCCGTGGTAGAAGATGGTGTGGATCTCATGGGCTACACGCCTTGGGGCTGTATTGACCTAGTATCAGCAGGTACGGGTGAAATGCGCAAACGCTATGGATTTATCTATGTCGATAAGGATGACGATGGCAAGGGGAGTTATGAACGTTCACCGAAGAAGTCCTTTAACTGGTATAAGGAAGTCATTGCATCAAATGGAGAAACTGTAGACTAGATAAGGGATTTTATGAGTAAAAAAATAACCTATGTCATCAAATTTTCTAAAGGAGTCGCTGTGCCAGACTTGGCTGCCAATCCAGCTATCACTCAGCATTTGACGATTAAGTTGAAAAATGCAGACGGCTTTGTCGTAGACAGTGACATCAATGATGTGAAGATTCGGGAGCTGATAATGGTCGCTTTCAATCTAGAAAAGAAAGATATAATCGTCTTATCCAAATATCTGGGACTGGTGAATATTTTGTAATAGGAAGATTGTGCATATATCTTTCTATATGTAATAGAGCAAGGAAGAAAAAAACGGGGCTAGGTTTTCTAGCTTCGTTTTTAGAAAGGGAGAAAATATGATTGGAACGATTGCTGCTGTATTAACTACTTTTGCTTTTTTACCGCAGGTAATAAAAGTCATTAAAACCAAGGATACAGAGTCTATTGCGCTTGGCATGTATCTGATGCAAGTTGTTGGTATTGCTTTGTGGCTGTTTCATGGCTTGGTGATTGACGATCTGCCTTTGATTATGGCTAACAGCGTTTCTTTGGTTTTATCAGGAACTATTCTCTGTTATAAGTTAAAATATAAGTAAAAAAAGTGACTAAGGAAATGTTTCCGTTTCACTAAGGAAAAAAATAAGATGGAAGTTGCAATCGTTTTCATCTATAATGAGTTTATAAAATAAATTTTATTTATAAGGAGAAAATCTTATGGCTAAAGCATTGATTATCTGTGCAGCAGGTATGTCATCTTCTTTGATGGCAAAGAAAACAACGGAATTTTTAAAGAGCAAAGGGCATGACATTGAAGTAGATGCTATTAGTGCGACAGAAGGTGGAAAAGCCATTGCTGCTGCTGAATTTGATCTTTATCTCATTAGCCCTCAAACAAAAATGTATTTCAAGCAATTTGAGGATGCTGGAGCAAAAGTCGGCAAACCTATTGTACAAATTCCTCCGCAAGCCTACATTCCTATTCCAATGGGAATTGAAAAAATGGCAAACCTCATCTTGGAAAAGATTTAAATTTTCAGCTCAAAAAGGGTAAAATAGTTCTTATAAATGCGGAAGGAGAACTGTATTGCTACATCAGAAAGAAAAATTGATTCTTCAATCTTTGTTAGAAAATAAAGATCATTATATTACAAGTAAGGAATTAGCTAGTCAGCTTTCTTGCTCTGATCGTACGATAAGAACTTACCTGAAATCATTGATGGATTGGAAGCCTGATGAAACTGGCTGGAAGATTACAGCCAAGCAAGGTTATGGTTATCGACTTGAACTTCAAGATAAAGCTCTCTATCGAAACTTTATAAAAACAGAATTTTTTACAGAGCAAAACTCTGCTAAGACTGAAAATATAGAGGATCGTTACAATTACATTTTAAATAAATTGCTCTTTGAGCAGGAAAAACTTTATTTTGATGACTTAGCAGAAGAGCTGTTTGTCAGTCGTTCAACCTTGTCAGCAGATTTCAAGAAAATCAGACAAGACTTGGCAAAGTATGATTTACAAATCGAGAGCAAAGCCAATCATGGTGTTTATGTAAAAGGCAGCGAACGCAATAAACGACGTTTTATCATGGATTACTTTTTTCGTGATAATTTCTTTCAAAGTTTGCACAACTACATTAACATTGAAGTTCCAGGACGGCAAATCAGCTTAGAAGAATTGACGATTATTGTATTGGACGAATGTCGTGAAGGTCACTTAAAGTTGTCAGATTTTGTGATTCAAAATTTAGTCATTCATATTGCCTTATCGTTTAAAAGGATTGCAGAAGGCTTCCAAATTAGCAAGATTGAAGACTGGGAACAAGGTAATTATCTGGCAGAACGAAAGATTGCTGAGAAAATTTTACACAGAGTGTATTTGGCAACTGGGCTGGAATTTCCCAAAGAAGAAGTAGACTATATCACGCTCCATTTGATTTCAAAAGCTTCTTGTCAAGAAAGCCAGAATACCAAAATAGACACCAATCAAGAAATTCGCAAGCAGCTACTAGAGGCGTTAGAGCAAGTCGAGCATGTCAAGGATTATCAATTTCAGCATGATTTTCAATTAGTTGAAGGAGTTGTTACACATTTATCTACTTTCTATCTTCGTTTGCGAAATCATGTGAGACTTGAAAATCCTCTTTTGAAAGATATTCAACAGCAATCACCAGCTGTTTTGAAGATGACAAGAGAAATTTTGCAGGAAATGCCAATCTTTTCTAAGGGAAATTTATCAGATGATGAAGTGGCTTATGTGGCACTGCATTTCATGGCTGCTTTGGAGCGATTAAAGGAAAAGCAAAAGTTTAACATTTTGGTGATTTGTGCTACAGGTTATGGCTCAGCGCAAATGCTGAAAAATCGGATTGACAATGAGCTGGGCAACTTAGTCCACATTGTGGATGTGATTGGTTATTATGAGTTGAGTGATGAACGTCTGAAAGACATTGATTTCATCATTTCGTCTATTGACTTGTCAAATTTAGTCTTTAGTGTTCCTATTTTTACTGTCAGCATATTTTTAAATGCAAATGAGCTAGAAGGAATAAGGCAAAAAATTGCTCAATTGAAGCCAGTAGCAAGTCATTTGAAGGCAGATTTAACACCAACAGCCACTACAACGAAAGAAAATATTTTTGATGAATATTTCTCTCCGTCTTGTTTTATTCTCATGCAGGATGCGACAAAAGAGCAGATTTTGCAAGAATTATTAACAAAAATGGAGCAGGGAGAAGAAAAGGATTTTGTTACACATATGCAAGAGCTAATCAAGCAGCGTGAAAAGATGAGTTCTGTCGTTTTTTCAGAACAAGTTGCGGTGCCTCACCCGATTAAGCCCCTTGCAAAGAATCATAAAATTGGTGTTGCCATTGTGAGAAATGGCGTGCAGTGGAATGAAGAAAGTCCTAAAATTCAACTCATTTTTCTCCCTTCTCCGTCCGTTTATGGGAATGAAGAAATGGCAACGTTGACATCAAAGATTGTTGATTTGTTAGAGCAACCTGACCTGCAAGCAAAGATATTGAGCTGTCAGTCGTTTACAGAATTTAAAGCATTATTTTTAAACATAAAGTAAAGGAGATTGTCTATGAATCAGGAAGAATTACAAGTTGCAGCTTTTGAAATTATCCTGCATAGTGGTTCAGCAAGAACAACAGTTCATGAAGCATTTGCAGATATGCGCGAAGGGCATTATGATGAAGCTGCTGAAAAGTTAGAAGCTGCCAATGCAGAGCTATTGGAAGCTCATCATGCACAAACAAATTTGCTACAAGAATACGCAAGTGGAACGGAAATCAAAATTGAAATTATCATGGTGCATGCTCAGGATCATTTGATGACAACTATGACCTTGCGTGAGGTAGCACTTGAAATGCTCAGTCTTTATCGAAAGATTGAAAAATAAAAGATGAATGGAAGGGGAAAACATGACTGAAAAAGAGAAACAAGAACTAGAAGCAAGACGAAAAGAAGCAGCAATAAAAAACATGTACTACACGCGTTACTTTTCAGTCCGATACGCGACAGCATTTTTCTTCTTTGCTAATCTTTATTGGATGCTAATGCTGTATCTTTCAAAGGCTGGTTTAGTTTTGCTGTTGCCTTTGTTGCTAACTGTTCTAGCGGCGTTGGCAATGTGGGAACAAACACGAATGTACAGCGTTCATCAAAAAGAAGCGACATTAACGCGGTTCTTTTACAATATTTCTGCTTTAGCAAATGTTTTGCTACTGATAATTGTTTATGTGGGACAGTATCATTTCCTCTTTCCATTTTTTTCGATTAGTACAACCACTGTAACCGTTTTAACGGTTGTACTTTTATTGGGGCTACTTTTAGCCATTCTCATGTTAAGAAAATTAAGTCGGATTCATCACCATACAGATAAGCAATATAAACGCATTCAAGAATATATTGCCACTGTTCAACGTTAGTTTATAAATTATATTTCAAACATCATAGGAGGATATATTATGAATAAATTGTTTGAATTTCTAGAAAAGTACCTCATGGGACCAATGGGGAAAGTCTCTACTTGGCGTCCTGTTCGTGCTATTGTTGCTGCCGGGATGGCCAGCATTCCCTTTACAATCGTAGGGTCTGCTTTCTTGGTTCTTAGTGTTATACCGCAAGCCTTTAATCTTCAATTTATTGTTGATTTGTGGGCGAATTCATTTGATAAGATTCAAGCTCTCTACTTGTTAGCTTATAAGTGTACAATGGGGATTTTGTCTCTCTATTTTGCCATCGTTATTGGGTATGAATACACAAAAATTTATGTCGAAGAAGAAGGGCTCAACCTCAATCCACTCAATGGTGGTCTCTTAGCGGTATTTGCTTACTTTTTGACCATTCCTGAATTAACTTATTCTAAAGGAATGATTTCATCTGTTACAGGAAAAGCAACAATTGGCGGCTGGACTATTGGTGGAGATAGTTTGACACGTCTATCTACATCAGGTATGTTTACTGCGATTCTGATGTCCATTCTCGCTGTGCAACTATATCGCCTTTGTGTGCAGAAGAATTGGGTCATCAAGATGCCTGAAGCTGTTCCAGAAGGAGTTGCTCGTTCATTTACAGCCCTCATTCCAGGTTTTGTCATTGCATTTGCAGTACTCTTCATTAACGGTATCTTTATCCTATTTGGTACAGATATTTATAAAGTTATTGCAATTCCGTTTGCCTTTGTTAGCCATATCACTAATACATGGCTAGGTATCGTTGTGATTTACTTATTGGTTCATGCTCTTTGGATTGTCGGTATTCACGGTGCTAATATCGTTATGGGACTGGTTAGTCCGATCTTGCTTGCTAATATGGCACAAAACGTTGACGGCAAATTCATTGCTTATGCAGGTGAATTTACCAACTCTTATGTAACAATCGGTGGTTCTGGTGCGACCTTATTGCTTTGCTTCTATATTGCTTTCCGTGCGAAGTCAGATCAATTACGTATGCTTGGAAAAGCAGCTATGGGTCCAGCTATTTTCAACATCAACGAACCCCTTATCTTTGGTCTACCAATTGTGTATAATCCAATGTTGACCATTCCGTTTATTTTGGCTCCAATCGTCTCTGCTTCAATTGGTTACTGGTCTGTCCAACTTGGACTAGCTGGTAAAGCAATTGCCCAAACACCATGGCCAACACCTATTGGTCTTGGAGCTTATGTTGGTTCAGGTGGTAATATTGGTGCTTTCGTAGTTGCACTTGTTTGTGCTCTGTCTGCCTTTGTGATTTGGTATCCATTTATTAAGATGTATGATACGAAGTTGTACAAAGAAGAAATGGGCGGCGCTGAAGCGATTCAATAATTGTGTTTCCCCTTATAAAAAATTTGAAGCTGGAACGAAAGTCTCCAGCTTCAATTTATATAGTGCAATAAACCAAGGTCGCAGTAGCTGTTTGCTCAAAGCACTACTTTGAGGTGGAGGATGAGAGTGGGGCAGAAATCAGTAGTTTCGTAGAAACTTGATTTCATCGTCCCACCTCCGCACGGTTGAGTAGGGCTGTAAAAGTTGATTTATCAACATATTAGAGTCCACTCAACTACTGTGTCTTATAATTCTAACTATATAAACAAAGGAAGCTGAGCACTTTGCCCCACCTTCAAAGTTCTTCATTTTTCAAGCTCAGAAAAGCACTTTTGATAAAAACTTTGTTTTCTTTATCCACCAGCTCAACAGTCTGGAAGACTGTTGAGCAACTTTGCGGGGGTGAGACAGAACTTAAAATTTTTAAGATGAGTTCTGTCTCACTCTTTTTTTACGAATAATTTAAGTAAAAGGGGAAAATAATCTATGTTAATGGCTTGTCAGGAAAACGGAAAAATGCTAAATGCTGTGGAAGATACGGTAAATCCGTTGGATAGGTTTCTCTGCCCGGCTTGTAAAGAAGCGGTGCGATTTAAGAATGGCAAGGTGATGCGATCGCATTTTGCTCATATTTCCTTGAAAAACTGCCATTTTTCTACGGAAAATGAAAGTGCAGAGCACCTAAATCTGAAAGCTGCTTTGTTTACTTGGGCTAGAAAATCCAATCATGCGATTCAAGTAGAAGCTTATTTACCAGAATTGCAGCAAATCGCAGATTTGTTAGTTGAAAAACAAATTGCGCTTGAAGTTCAGTGTAGCTCGCTTAGTCAAAAACGCTTAAAAGAGCGTACGGACAGTTATCGTCAGCATGGTTATCGCGTCCTTTGGCTCTTGGGAAAGAAACTTTGGCTGAAAAATACCTTGACCAATTTACAAAAGGACTTTCTCTATTTCAGTCAAAATATGGGCTTTCATCTGTGGGAATTGGACGAACAAAAACAGCTTTTGAGGCTTAAATACTTGATTCATGAAGATTTGCATGGCAAGGTTCAGTATAAGGAGAAAAGTTTTGCTTTTGGTAAAGGAAACCTTTTAGACATCTTTCGTCAGCCGTTCTGCAAGCAGGAGATGACGAGTTTTCTGGCAAAAGAAGATAAAAATATTTGCCGTTATGTGCGCCAGCAGCTCTATTATCAGCAGCCCAAATGGATGAAATGGCAGGCAGAATTGTACCAAGCAGGTGATAATTTATTAATCAAAACAGCTAGTGACTTTTATCCGCAGGTTCAGCCTGTTCGTGCCAGCTCTTTCTGCCAGATTTTTCAAGACCTCACACCTTATTACCAGCAATTTTCAGCTTATTATGAAAAGGAAAAGAATAAAAATCTCCAAATTCTCTATCCTCCAGCTTTTTATGCAAAGATTTTTGGCAATATTTATGATAAAATAGGAAAGACGGAGGAAATTTTATGGCAAAACAAAGAAATGAAATTGAAGAAAAATACACTTGGAACCTAACAACGATTTTCCCAACAGATGAAGCTTTTGAGGCAGAGTTAAGTCAAGTTTCAAAAGAATTAAAAGAAGCCAGCAACTTAGCAGGTCACCTTTTGGATTCAGCTGACAGCCTCTTAAAAACAACAGAAATCCAATTGGACTTGATGCGTCGTATCGAAAAACTCTATTCCTATGCTCACATGAAAAATGACCAAGATACGCGCGTGGCAAAATATCAAGAATACCAAGCAAAAGGAATGGCCATTTATAGTGAGTTCGGACAGGTCTTTGCTTTCTATGAACCAGAATTTATGGCAATCACAGACGAGCAATATCAGACTTTCTTAGCTGAAAAGCCCGAATTGCAAATCTATCAGCACTTCTTTGATAAGCTACTGCAAAAGAAACCTCACATCCTTTCTCAACGTGAAGAAGAATTGTTGGCAGGAGCTGGTGAAATTTTTAGTGCTGCGGGTGATACTTTTGGAATCTTAGACAATGCTGATATTGTCTTTCCAACCGTGCACGACGAAGAAGGAAATGAAGTGCAATTGACGCACGGAAATTACATTAGTTTAGTGGAGTCGAAAAATCGTACAGTCCGCAAGGAAGCTTATGAAGCGCTTTATAGCGTCTATGAGCAATACCAACATACTTATGCTAAGACACTCCAAACGAATGTTAAAGTTCATAATTACAATGCCAAAGTTCGTAATTTTTCTTCTGCGCGTGAAGCTGCTTTGTCTGCTAACTTTATTCCAGAAAGTGTTTATGATAGCTTAGTGTCTGCGGTAAACAAACATTTGCCACTCTTACATCGCTACATTGCCCTACGTGCAAAGATTTTAGGCCTTTCTGATTTGAAAATGTACGACCTCTATACACCATTGTCAGAAGCAGATTACAAATTTACTTATGAGGAAGCCTTGATGAAAGCAGAAGAAGTCTTAGCTATCCTTGGAGAAGATTATCTAGGTCGAGTAAAAGAAGCCTTTTCAGATCGTTGGATTGATGTTTATGAAAACCAAGGCAAGCGCTCTGGGGCTTATTCTGGTGGTTCTTACGATACCAATGCTTTTATGTTGCTCAACTGGCAAGATACGTTGGACAATCTTTTCACGCTGGTTCATGAAACAGGTCACAGTATGCATTCTAGCTATACTCGTGAAAATCAGCCGTACGTTTACGGAGATTATTCTATTTTCTTAGCTGAGATTGCTTCTACGACCAACGAAAATATCTTGACGGAGAAATTATTGGAAGAAGTAGATGACGATCAAACCCGCTTTGCGATTCTGAATCATTTCTTGGACGGTTTCCGTGGAACTGTTTTCCGCCAAACTCAATTTGCCGAGTTTGAACATGCCATTCACAAAGCTGACCAAGAAGGTCAAGTCTTGACGAGTGAATTTTTGAATGATTTGTACGCAGATTTGAATGAAAAATATTATGGTTTGACGAAAGAAGACAACCCACAAATTCAATACGAATGGGCACGGATTCCGCATTTCTACTATGATTACTATGTTTTTCAATACTCAACCGGTTTCTCAGCTGCTTCTGCCTTAGCAGATAAGATTGTTAACGGAACGCAAGAAGATAAAGAGAAGTATCTCAACTACTTGAAAGCAGGAAATTCTGATTATCCGCTAAATGTCATTAAAAAAGCTGGTGTAGATATGGAAAAAGAAGACTACCTCAATGCTGCTTTTGCAGTCTTTGAACGTCGTCTTGATGAATTTGAAGCACTCGTAGAAAAGTTAGGACTGGCATAAAATGGTTGAATCCTATAGTAAAAATGCCAATCACAATATGCGTCGTCCCGTTGTCAAAGAAGAAATCGTCGATTTTATGCGGACACGGCAAAAGCAAGTTTCGGGCTCCTTAAAAGAGCTCGAAACTTTTGCTCATGCAGAAAATATTCCCATTATTCCTCACGAAACAGTTGCCTATTTTCGTTTTCTGTTAGAAACTTTACAGCCACAGAAGATTTTGGAAATTGGGACAGCCATTGGTTTTTCAGCTCTTTTAATGGCAGAACATGCACCGCACGCACAAATCACAACGATTGATCGAAATCCAGAAATGATTGCTCTTGCCAAAGCGAACTTTTCCAAGTTTGATAAGCGCAGGCAAATTACATTGCTGGAAGGAGATGCAATGGATATTCTTCCTCATTTGAAAGATTGCTATGACTTTGTCTTTATGGACTCTGCTAAGTCCAAATACGTTGTCTTTCTGCCAGAAGTTCTGAAGCGTCTTGCTTCAGGAGGGATTATCATCATAGACGATGTTTTCCAGGGTGGTGATATAGCGAAAGACATTAAGGAAGTTCGCCGAGGTCAACGAACGATTTATCGAGGGCTGCATCAATTATTTGATAAAACACTGAATCAGCCTGAATTGACTGCAACTTTGTTGCCTCTTGGTGACGGCATTCTGATGATTAGAAAAAAATGAGAGATTTAATATTTTCCTAAATTTTCATAGTTTTTAGGAAAATTTAAGATATTAAATCTATTTTATGGTACAATAAGAAAGTGAATTAAATAAAGGAGTTTTCATAATGAAGAAAAAAATTCTAGCAGGAGCTATTACGCTTTTGTCAGTTGTAACATTAGCAGCATGCTCACAAGCTGGTGGTAAAGACATTATCACGATGAAGGGAAATACAATTACTGTCAGTGATTTTTATAATAAAGTAAAAAATAATGCAGCTGCTCAACAAGTACTTCTCAATATGACCATTCAAGAAGTTTTTGAAAAGAGTTATGGTAAGCATGTTACAGAAAAAGAAGTCACTGAAACGTTCAATAAGAGTAAGAGCACTTATGGAACTGCTTTTCAACAAGTATTGGTAAGAGCAGGATTGACGGAAGATACTTATCGTGAACAAATCAGAACCAATAAATTGGTCGAATATGCTGTCAAAAAAGCAGCTGAAAAAGAATTGACAGATGCAAATTATAAAAAAGCATACGAATCTTATACACCAGAAGTGACTGCTCAAATCATCAAAGTAGATAACCAAGACAAAGCAAAAGAAGTATTGGCAAAAGCAAAAGCCGAAGGTGCTGATTTCGGACAAATTGCCAAGGAAAATTCTACAGATAAGAAGACAAAAGATAAGGGTGGCGAAGTGAAGTTTGACTCAGCTTCAACAGATGTTCCAGATGCTGTTAAAAAGGCTGCTTTTGCTCTTGAAGCAAACGGTATTTCTGATGTTATCACCGTTAAATCATCAACTTATTCTTCAAGTTATTATATTGTGAAACTAAATAGTAAATCTGAAAAATCAGCAAACTGGAAAGACTACAAGAAACAACTGAAAAATGTTATCTTGACACAAAAACAAAATGATCGCACCTTTATTCAAAAAATTGTTGCCAAAGAATTACAAGCAGCCAATATTAAGGTGAAAGATCAAGCTTTCCAAAATCTGTTCTCACAATATGTCAAGTCAGATAGCAAATCAACATCTAGCTCGTCATCTTCATCAAAATAAGTTGACGAAAAGCTCATAAGTGAGTATAATAGGACTATTGAGAATTGATTTTTGACCTCTTAGCCCAGAGAATTGGCGGTGCTGCAAGCCATGTAAGAACGAAAATCATGCTACTCAAAGAAAAAATTGCATACATAATGAGAATGACAAGTTCATTGAATGAAGGTGGTACCGCGGTTTTTCGCCCTTCGTCTAGTGGACTTGTCTTTTTGCGAGGAACCGTTATGAAGACCTATCTTGTAAAACAAAAATTTCGCTTTGGTGGTGAGAAATTTGACATCAAAGATGATCGTGGGAACATTGATTATCAAGTGGAGGGGAGCTTTTTAAAAATTCCCAAAACTTTTACGATTTATGATGACAAGGGTGAAGTGGTCAGCCAAATTCAAAAGACTATGCTAACAGTCTTACCTCAATTTGAAATTCAATTGCGCAATGGTTCGAGTTTTTATATCCGTAAAAAATTCACTTTTTTACGAGATAAATATGAATTTGACAACTTAGGTCTGCGCATCGAGGGGAATATCTGGGATTTGGAATTTCGTCTGCTGGATGCGCAGGGACAAGTGATTGCAGAGATTTCAAAAGAACTCTTGCACCTGATGTCCACTTATCAAGTTGTAGTTTATGAAGATGCCTATGCGGATTTAGTGATTTCATTGTGTGTGGCTATTGACTATGTAGAAGCTCTTGAAAGTAGTTCTTAAAACTCACATGGGCAATAGAAAAATCAGTTAGAGAAATGTTTTAAGGAGAAGAAAATGAAACAATTATCAAGTGCTCAAGTACGCCAAATGTGGCTAGATTTTTGGGCCTCAAAAGGTCATGCTGTCGAACCGTCTGTTAGTCTAGTACCAGTCAATGACCCGACCCTACTCTGGATTAACTCTGGCGTAGCAACATTAAAGAAATATTTCGACGGGACCATTATTCCAGAAAATCCACGGATTACCAATGCGCAGAAAGCGATTCGGACGAATGACATTGAAAATGTCGGAAAAACAGCACGTCATCATACCATGTTTGAAATGCTGGGGAATTTTTCTATTGGTGATTATTTCCGTGATGAAGCGATTGAATGGGCTTTTGAGCTCCTGACTAGTCCTGAGTGGTTTGATTTTCCAAAAGACAAGCTCTACATGACTTACTATCCAGATGATCATGATTCTTATAATCGTTGGATTTCAGTTGGTGTCGATCCAAGTCATTTGATTCCAATTGAAGACAATTTCTGGGAAATTGGTGCAGGACCTTCTGGACCAGATACAGAAATCTTCTTTGACCGTGGGGAAGTATTTGACCCTGAACATCAAGGAATTCGTTTGCTTGCAGAAGATATTGAAAATGATCGTTATATTGAAATTTGGAATATTGTTTTGTCCCAATTCAATGCTGATCCAGCTGTTCCAAGAAGTGAATACAAGGAGCTGCCTCACAAAAATATTGATACGGGTGCAGGTCTAGAGCGTCTTGTAGCTGTTATTCAAGGGGCAAAAACTAATTTTGAAACAGACCTCTTTATGCCGATTATTCGTGAAGTAGAGAAGTTATCCGGTAAGACTTACAATCCAGACGGTGACAATATGAGCTTCAAGGTCATTGCAGACCATATCCGCTCTCTGTCATTTGCTATTGGCGATGGTGCGCTTCCAGGAAATGAAGGACGTGGTTATGTTTTGCGTCGCTTGCTCCGTCGTGCTTCTATGCATGGTCAAAAATTAGGAATCAATGAGCCTTTCCTTTACAAACTTGTTCCAACTGTCGGAAAAATTATGGAAAGCTATTATCCAGAAGTGCTTGAAAAGCAAGATTTTATCGAAAAAATCATCAAAAGTGAAGAAGAGTCCTTTGCTCGCACGCTTCATTCCGGTCAACACTTTGCACAAAGCATTGTAGAAGAGTTAAAGGAAAAAGGACAGTCTGTTATTTCAGGAACGGATGTCTTTAAACTGTATGATACCTATGGTTTCCCAGTAGAATTGACCGAAGAAATTGCCGAAGAAGCTGGTATGACAGTAGACCGCAAAGGCTTTGAAGCTGCTATGAAAGAGCAGCAAGAACGCGCACGGGCTAGTGTTGTTAAAGGTGGATCTATGGGCATGCAAAATGAAACCTTGCAAAACATTACAGCTGAAAGCCACTTTAACTATGAAAAAGAGGCTTTATCTGCGAAGTTGGTTGCGATTGTGGCAGATGATAAAGAAGTAGAAGAAGTGACTTCTGGTAAGGCTTACCTCGTTTTTGCAGAAACGCCATTTTATGCTGAAATGGGCGGACAAGTAGCAGACCACGGACAAATCTTGGACCTTGCAGGCAATCTCGTTGCACAAGTCGTAGATGTTCAAAAAGCGCCGAATGGACAACCGCTCCATACGGTAGAAGTGGTAGCACCACTCGCATTAAACCAAGAGTATAAGCTTGAAATTGACCACAATCGTCGTCACCGTGTTATGAAGAATCACACAGCAACACACTTGCTTCATGCGGCTCTTCACAATGTTTTAGGTAAACACGCAACGCAAGCAGGCTCTCTCAATGAAGTAGAATTTCTTCGCTTTGACTTCACTCATTTCCAAGCAGTTACAGCAGAAGAACTACGTCGTATTGAGCAAGAAGTCAATGAAAAAATCTGGGAAGCGATTGACATCAAAACGATTGAAACAGACATTGATACGGCTAAAGAAATGGGAGCAATGGCTCTCTTTGGTGAAAAATACGGTAAAGAAGTTCGTGTGGTGACAATTGGAGATTATTCTATTGAGCTGTGTGGTGGTACTCACATGAAGAATACTTCTGAAATTGGTCTTTTTAAGATTGTCAAAGAAGAAGGAATTGGCTCAGGAACTCGTCGCATTCTTGCGGTAACCAGCAAAGAAGCATTTGAAGCGTATCGTCAGGAAGAAGATGCTTTGAAAGCTATTGCAACGACATTGAAAGTCCCACAAATGAAAGAAGTATCACGTAAGGTTGAAGCCTTGCAAGAACAACTTCGTCAATTGCAAAAAGAAAATGCTGAGCTGAAAGAAAAAGCAGCTGCCGCTGCTTCAGGTGAAGTCTTCAAGAATGTTCAGGAAGCTAATGGACACAGCTTTATTGCCAGCAAAGTTTCTGTATCTGATGCAGGTGCTCTACGCACTTTTGCAGACACTTGGAAACAAAAAGACTATTCAGACGTTCTTGTACTTGTGGCAGCCATTGGTGAGAAAGTGAATGTTCTTGTGGCTAGCAAAACAAAAGATATTCACGCTGGCAATCTAATCAAGGAACTTGCTCCAATCGTAGCTGGTCGTGGTGGTGGTAAACCAGATATGGCTATGGCTGGAGGAAGCAACCAAGCAGCTATTCAAGAATTACTTACAGCTGTTCCTGAAAAATTGTAATGTCATATTACTTTAAGCGAGATAGATCTGTGCTTGTCTCTACAAAGATTTCAAAAAATGAAATCTAAGAGAGTTGCATAAAAATCATACAAAAAACGAACAGTTTCGATATTCTGTTAGTCAGAACATCGGAATTATTCGTTTTTTTATTTGTACTGTTAGGTTGTGGTGTTTTATAAAGATTTTTTGACTGAAAAAGATAGTTATTCCAATTTCCTTACGATTCACTTATATTTTTGATAGTTACAATTTTATAAAAATATGGTACAATAGTTTTGAAGATAAAACGCTTTCATACAGCTAATTATGTTGCGATAAAAAGACAAATATTGCCAGTTAGCGTATGATTTTTTGTAAAAACTCACAAATTTATGACAAAGGAGATGATGTCGTTCAGTAGTACAGTTTAAGGTAACGGAAACATGCTTTTTAAAGAGAGAAAGGAGATTCTTATGGGACTCATTAAAGCAGGAATTGGTGCCGTAGGCGGCGTATTGGCTGACCAATGGAAAGAATTCTTTTACTGTGATGCCATGGACAAGTCCGTCATGGTGGTCAAAGGACAAAAGCAAGTATCTGGACGTTCATCTAATACGAAGGGCAGCGACAACATTATTTCGAATGGTTCTGGAATTGCTGTTGCAGACGGTCAGTGTATGATGATTGTTGAGCAGGGAAAAATTGTCGAAGTTTGTGCTGAGCCCGGTCAATTCACTTACGACACCTCTAGCGAGCCGAGCATTTTTACAGGTAATTTAGGTGATTCCATTAAGGAGACCTTCAAACAAATCGGAAAACGGTTCACTTATGGTGGTGATACAGGCAAAGATCAGCGTGTTTATTATTTCAATACAAAAGAGCTGATTGATAATAAGTTTGGCACACCAAATCCGATTCCGTTTCGTGTAGTGGACTCAAAAATCGGCTTAGATGTGGATGTTTCTGTCCGTTGCTCTGGTGTTTATTCTTATAAGATTGCAGACCCACTTCTTTTCTATACCAATGTCTGTGGCAATGTCGAAAAAGAATATTTACGTGAAGAGTTAGAATCACAACTGAAAACAGAATTTATCAGTGCTCTTCAACCAGCATTCGCTACATTGTCTGATTTAGAATTGCGACCAAATCAAATTGTTAGCCATAATACAGAACTCGAAAATGCTATGAATGAAGCACTCTCTAGCAAATGGGGCGAGCTTCGTGGTTTGAAAGTCATCAGTGTAGCTCTTGGTTCAGTAACTCTTCCAGACGAAGATGCTGAAATGATTAAGCAGGCTCAACGTGTGGCTATTATGAAGGACCCAACCATGGCAGCGGCTACCTTAGTCGGTGCACAGGCAGATGCTATGAAAGCAGCGGCTGAAAATCCAGGAGGTGCTATGACTGGCTTTATGGGAGTAGGAATGGCAGCAGGCGCAGGCGGTATGAATGCCCAAAATCTTTTTGCTATGGGACAAGAGCAGGCCGCTAGTCAGCAAACGCAAACAGCGAGTGCAACCTCTCAAACTCAAACTACTGCAGATAAATGGACTTGTCCAAATGGGCATGAAGCATCCGGCAAGTTCTGTCCAGAATGCGGTTCACCAAAACCTGTGAGTGACAGCTGGACTTGTACTTGTGGGACTGTCAATAATGGTAAATACTGTTCAAACTGTGGTCAACCGAAACCAGAAACCCGCCGTCAATATCGTTGTAGCAATTGTGGCTGGCAACCAGAAGATGCTTATAATCCACCTAAATTCTGCCCTGAATGTGGCAATGTATTTGATGAAAATGACCTTGTTTAAAAGCTTTTCTAACTATCTCATAGTTCGATGACAGTAGAAAGGAGGTCATCATGGCTGATTTACAAGAATATAAATGTCCAAATTGTGGCGGTGCTCTTGAATTTAATAGTTCAATCCAGAAAATGAAGTGTCCTTATTGTGATTCCGAATTGGATATGTCAAGTTTGAAGGAATTGGATGAACAATTAAAAACCCAGACTGATGAAAATATGACCTGGAGTACGCAGGCTGGTGGTGAATGGGATACAGGCGAGATTGATCAGCTATCAGTTTATGTCTGTAAATCTTGTGGTGGTGAAATTGTTGCTGACGAGTCAACAGCAGCCACTTCGTGTCCATTCTGCGATAATCCTGTTGTTATGATGGGACGCTTTGCTGGTGATTTAAAGCCAGATTATGTGATTCCATTCAAATTAGATAAAAAGGCAGCAAAGGCGAATCTGAACAAGCATCTCATGGGGAAACGTCTCTTGCCAAAAGTTTTTAAAGACCAAAATCATATTGATGAAGTAAAGGGGGTTTATGTTCCGTTCTGGCTTTTTGACACAGAAGCAGATGCGGATGTTCATTATAAAGCAAGCAGGATTAGAACATGGAGTGATAGTGAGTATGACTATACCGAAACAAGCTATTTTTCAGTTATTCGTTCCGGTCAGTTAGCGTTTGAACATATCCCAGTAGACGGTTCAAGTAAATTGGATGATCAATTAATGGAATCCATTGAACCCTTTGATTTTTCAGAAGCTGTTGATTTTCAGACAGCTTACCTAGCAGGATACCTAGCAGATAAATATGATGTCGGAGCCGAGGAGAGCATTACTCATGCTAACAGCCGTGTCAAGCAAAGCACGGAGGAAGCCTTTGAAGATACAGTTACGGGGTTTTCTGCCGTTACCCCAGAATCTTCGAATATTCGCTTGATAAATGGTTCAACTAAGTATGTTCTCTATCCAGTTTGGCTCTTAAATACGACTTGGAGGGGCAAAAAGTTTGTCTTTGCGATGAATGGTCAGACTGGTAAATTCGTCGGAGATTTGCCCTTAGACAAGCAAGCTTATAGACGTTGGCTAATTGGACTGGGCGTGGCGGCAAGTTTAGTTAGTTATGCGGCTGTATGGATGATTCACTTACTGTAAGAAGGGAGGATGAGATTATGTTGAAGAAATTCATAACATTACTGACAACTCTTCTTCTCTCCTTTCTCATGATTGGGACTGTCTGTGCAGAAGAAACCAGCTATATTCGTGATGAAGTCTCAGCCTTTTCAAGCAAGGAAATAACAGAGATTAACAAAGCGGCTAAAGCTATTGAAGAACAATATCATTTGAAAGTTTACTTTTTAGCAGCAAAATCAGTAGGTGAAGATGGTATTTTGTCTTATGCTGAAAAGGTTTATCAAGAATCTGCAGGCACAGCTGAAGGTATTCTCCTTGCTGTTGATAAAGAAAAAAATGAATGGATCCTATATTATGCCGGAAACGCTAAAGAAAAGCTAGGAGCAAAGAGTGACGACATACTTTGGAAAGCTTTTGAGAGTGGGAAAAATATTTATAGCGGTGTTCGGTATTATCTCAATAAAGTAACCAAATTGCTCAATGCATCGGCCAATCCATTACTGGTAGATGAAGCGGACTTGCTGAAGCCGAATCAAGAAAAAGTCTTACTAGCAAAGCTCCAAGACATTAGTCAGCGCCAAAAATGCGATGTTGTTGTCGTGACCGTTAAGAGTCTGGAAGGAAAAAGTGCTCAAGACTTCGCAGATGACTACTTCGACTACAATGGCTACGGTCAAGGAAAAAATCATGATGGGGTGCTTTTCTTAATCAGTATGGCAGAACGGAAGTGGCATATTTCAACGACAGGCTACGGCATCACTGCTTTTACCGATGCTGGCTTAGACTACCTATCAAAGCAGTTCTTGCCTGATTTAAAAGATGGTGACTACAATGCTGCTTTTACAACCTACGCTGAGCAGTGTGATGAATTCCTCACTCAAGCACGAAAAGGGCAGCCTTATGATGTAAAAAATCTCCCTAAGGAGCCTTTAAGTTGGTACTGGATTCCTGGAGCATTGGCTATTGGCTTTGGTATTGCCTTTCTCATCGTAACAGGAATGAAAGGTCAGCTCAAATCTGTCTATCATCAAACCGGAGCCACTGATTACATCAAGAAAAATAGTCTCCAGATTACTAATGCTCAAGAATTCTTCCTCTACTCAAATGTAGATAAGAAAGCAAAACCGGAGCCTAGCAGCTCCAGTGATTCTGGGGGTAGTAGCACACATACATCTTCATCAGACAGAAGTCACGGGGGCAGTGGCGGAAGTTTTTAGATGGATAATAGTGGAAGTTAAAAAAGGTCAGGATATTTATACTGGCCTTTTTATTACACTTCATTTTACAACAGGGCAAATTTTAAAATTTTTAAACGATGTTGTCCACAATAATTTTATTTTTAGGGAAATTCAACGAGGAATGGTAAAAGCTATCAATTTGCTTTACATCATTTTCCAAGTCAGAAAGAATATCTTCATTTGCCAGTTGATTTTCATACAAAAAAGTAGCAAACATCTTTCCTTTTATATTTGCATTGAAATCTGCAATGACTTTTGCATAGAAATAGCGTTTGCCTGCTAAACCTAAGACAATCAGCATATTTCCAAGAATTCCCAACATCAAGATTTGCCAGAGAATTTTTAAATTTTTCGTTTGAAAACTATCAATAATCATCCGAACGAGCGTTGGGTTTAAAACTGACTCAATCCATGTCAGCACGATAAACAGAAAGTAAATCGCTAGTAGTTTTTTTGAAATAAATCGTTTCAGCATATTTGATAAGTCCTATCTAAAATACGAATATTTAAAAACTCTCAAAAAGCTGTTTGAGAGTTTTAAGCGCGCCGTAGCAGTTTTTTAATCAAACTGAGAATTTTAAATTTAAGTGGTTGTGGATAATAGCGGAAGGTGCCCATTTTGCGAACAATGTAGCCATTGAAATTTTGCTTGAAACGGAGCACACCGTCTGAGCCATCGAAAATTCCTGTAATACCAAGAAAATTGTAAAAGGGAATATGTCGCTTGATAGCTTCTTTCATGACATATTCTTGGAGAAGCGCTGGGGCATAAAATTTGTTAAATTCAGGATAGGAACCACTAAAGAGGTAGGTCGCTTCTTGTGGTGTATAGAGGAAGAGGCTGCCAGCAAGCACTTGGTCTTCCATTCCATATTTATCTATCAATTCTTGTGCTTCGGCCTTACGTGTTTCAAAGCTTTCAAATTGGCTAGATAATTCACGCAGTTGATTGTGCTTTTTCTCCGACTGAGGATTTTTTTCTAAATCCGCTTCTAATTTTTGAATTTTTTGTCTGAGTTTTTTTTGATCATTTTGCAGATGTTGCAGATAATCTTGAAAATTAAGCGTTGCAATCATAAAGTCTGCTTGATTGCCAAAAGCATCGTAGAAATCTTGGTAATAATCCAAAGGTTTGTCACTATATTCACGGCGCTCGGAAGTGGCAGAAGTGATTTCCTTGAAAATATTTAATTCATCTCGCTTCAATTTTTTTAATTGAATGCCGAAAGTATTCGCCTTTTTGACGGTTGATTTGCCATTTTTGCTGAAGGATTTGATGAGGTCTTTTTCGGTAAGACCTGCCAGATCTTTGACATAGTGCCAGTCAGGTTCTCCACCGGGATAGCCAGTCTGTAAACCATCAAATTCATAACCTAAGTCTGTCAAATCTTTTATCAATTCTGTTTTTTCGGGCGAAGTAGGTTGACCATTGCTGTCAAATGTTTGATAAGTTTCATAAGGTTTGACAATTAGCTCTAAAGCACCATTTTCTTTGGCGTAGGTCTTGAGTTCACGGTAAAAAGCTTGCAGGTCTTGAGGATTTGTTGAAACAGGGCCACAATTTATTTCCATGTGAAGTCCACCTGTCATGGGCATACTGTAGAGCACAGCTGAAACAGTCACTTCGTCATGCTCATTTGTGTATCCTACATATTGACAAGTAAAGCCACGTTTTGATAAGAGCTTCTCCATTTCTACCGTCTGCATAAAAGAACGTTGAGCGCAAGAAGCGCTGTGTTTTACAAATTCTTCCTGACGAAGTTGTTTGAGTGTCATGCGATTCCTTTCTTAGTGTTTGCTGCGGTATTTCTTTCTCAAAGTATAAGCAAAGTTCGAGAGATGATAGAGAGGATTAGTTGGGAGGTTAAATTCACCGACAAACTCTTCAATGGTTGGATTGAACTTGGACTTAAAGTGATAAAGTCCGCCGTCTAAATCATTTTCAACACCACCCATGTTTTGCCAGTTCGCCCCACGGTCAAAGGCGTGCTTTGCTGTTTCATACCAAGTGAGGAGAGCTGGCTGGTAGCGGCGGTATTCTTCATCCATTCCAGCATAGATATTTTCAGAAGTGGCACCATATTCGAGAACCAAGGTTCCAGATAAAGGCACGGTTGTGGCACCTTGAGCAATTTTTTCTGCCAAGAAATCTATTTCTTCTTGCAGTCGTTTTTGTTCTTGCTTATTGTTTTCAATTTTACCGGGCTTGGTTTTTTCAGTGAACTTGCTGGCTTCTTTTTCAGCCTTGGATTTTTGTACTTGGAGATTTTCTAGACGCTCGTTTAAATTAATACTTGCAAGTGTGATATAGGACTGCTCAGGGTAAGTATCCAGCAGTTTTTGATAATAATCTTGACCACGCAGATGGATACTTTTTCGATTTTCTGTTTTTTTCATCAAAGCAGAGAAATCGTCCAAAAGCTCTGAACCACCAAATTGGACTTGAATACCTTTGTTGCGAGCAGTGCGAATAGCTTGTCGTGTGCTTTTCGATAAAAGTTCTTCACTGAAATTATCCTTGTAAATATTTGCTTGAAAGCGTGGCTGAATGGTTTCATCCAATAATTCAGTGCGTCCAAGCCAGATAGCACCTGCTTTTTGCAAGTTGTTAATCAAATCAAGAGTTTTTGGATTGTCCTGTCGTTCTTCCCCACTTTGATTTTGAACTAAGAAAAGACTAGGATCAAACTTGATAAAAAGAGCTTTTTTAGTTTTGGCAAATTTTTTTAAAGAAGTCAGAACAAAGTGTAGCAATTCCTGATCTTGATAGTCCATAATAGGGCCACGCGGAATATAAAGCATGGTCATACTGAGCGGCAGTGGCTTGATGAGAATGCTAGCCGAGGCTACTAATTGATTATTTTTGTAAAAACCAATTCGTTCATTGTCCCAGTTATCTTTAACCTTTGCCCAAGAAGCGCTTTGAAGTAAGTTGGTTTGAGAACTTTGCTTAACAAAATCATCGTGTTCTTGAGCAGAGATTCCGATTTTATAAGTGTACATTAGTTTAAAACCCACTCTCTAATAGCGTATGCAACGCCTGATTCGTCATTTGATTTGGTAATGTATTTGGCGATTTTTTTCAGTTCATCAGTCCCATTTTCCATTACAACAGGATTTCCCACGACTTCTAGCATAGAACGATCATTTTCTTCGTCACCAATCGCCATAGTCTCCTCTTTTGTCAATCCTAATTTTTCTGCTAGATGCACGACTGCAGCTCCTTTGTTGACAGTTTTGTTGACAATTTCTAAGTAAAAAGGTGCAGATTTTACGAGTGTGTATTTATCGTACAATTCTTTAGGAAGTTTCGTGATTGCTTGATCCAAAATTTCTGGTTCGTCAATATACATGATTTTAACGATTTCTTTATCTATCATTTCCTCTGGAGTGCGGTAGTAGACTGGCATATTAACTAACCCAGCTTCGTAAACAGTATATTTTCCAATGTTACGGTTAGCAGTATAAATGCCGTCCTTGGTGATAGCGTGCATATGAACTCCTAGCTTGCGGCTGAGGCATTCGATGTCCAGATAATCCTCATAAGACAGGGGTTCTTTGATATATTCCTCCCCTGTTACTGTATCTTGCACCAGCCCGCCATTGAAGGTAATGACATAGTCGCCTGGCTCATTTAGGTGTAATTCTTCGAGTAAATTTCTCACTCCTGGAATAGGGCGTCCGGTTGCAATGACAATCTTTACTCCAGCAGCTTTCGCATCTTGTACAGCACTGAAAACCTCAGGTGTGACTTCTCTTTTATTGTTCAATAAGGTTCCGTCAATATCAACGGCAACTAGTTTAATACTCATGTTCGTGTGCTTCTCCATATATAAATTGGTCGTTTTTGATATACGACAAGAAAGTTTTACTATTTTCACTAAAAAGTCCAGCTTCTTTCAGCATTTCTTTTGGGAAATAGAAACGGTTGTCGCCGTGCCTTGTGCCTGCTAATGTTTCGACGATAGGGGATAAAGTGGACAACTCCGCGAGACTGCCATCCTTTTGGATAATTTCAATCTGAGTGCGTGGTTTTTCGACATCTGGACGATAAAAATCATAAGGTAGATCAAAATTGCGGTGAATAGCGGTATAGTAGTCAGGATCAAAACCGACTTCTGCAACCAAATCCCGCATAACATTCAGATTTTTTTCATTTTCCTTTGAAAAAATAATGGATTTAAAGACTTTGCGGTTGATGAAACGCTGTGCCAAGTCAGACAAAATCGTATCAGGGCTTGTCATCCAGACCTGAAAATAAGTATTCATCACGCCGTCATCCAGTGCTAAATAATCTTTCAAGGTCACTCGCTTTTCAAAGAAAGGAATGAGGTTGGGAGAAGAGAGTGCAAAATAGTCTTTCTGCTTTTCGTAGAGAAATTTAGCTCGCTTGAGCAAGTTTTGCAAGAGCACTTCCATTGCCCGACTAGCAGGATGAAAATAAACCTGCATATACATCTGGTACCGACTGACGACATAGTCTTCCACGGCATGCATGCCGTTGCGCTTAAAAGCAATGCCATTTTCAACAGGACAAATAACGCGCAAAATCCGTGTTAAATCAAATTGTCCATAAGAAGCGCCTGTATAGTAGGAGTCTCGCAAGAGATAATCCATGCGATCGACATCAATCTGACTGGAAATAAGTTGCACCACCTGTTTGTTTGGATAGGTGTGGTTGATAACGCTGGCTACTTTTTCCGGAAAATCAGGCGAAACTTGAACCAGAACTTTGTTAATCTCTGTTTCAGGGTTTGTGATAATCTGGCGTGTAATTTCCTCGTGGTCGGTATCAAAGAGACGCTCGAAAGTATGTGAATAAGCGCCGTGACCGACATCGTGCAAGAGGGCTGTTGCCATGACAAGTAAGCTTTCATGACAATCCCAAACCTCTGGATATTTTTCGTCAAAGATTTTTGTAATTCGTCTTGAAATTTCATATGCTCCGAGGCAATGCGAAAAACGGCTGTGCTCGCCTCCGTGAAAAGTATAGCCGGAAGTTCCTAACTGTTTAATGCGGCGCAGTCGTTGAAATTCTTTGGTGTTTATTAAATCATAGATGACTTGGTGATCCACATGAATGTAATTGTGGACGGGATCACGAAATACTTTTTCAATCATGGCTCTATTATACCACATCTCGTCTAGCAGTCCAAATAACAAAGTAATCTATAACCTCTGAAAATAGCGATTCAAACTTGCTGTTTTAATTCAAAAATTCTCCCATTCAGAGCTATGGTAAAATAAAAGTATAAGAAAAAATGGGAGAAATATTTTTGATTTTCTGCTAAAATGAAAAAAGAAATAGGAAGACGAGGAAATTTGAAGAGTGAAAATTAGAATCCAAAATCGAATTCAAATGGATGAGCAAGTGGAACAAATTGACCAAAGTTACGATGTAGATTGGACTCAAAAGGGCGCTTATCATTATTTATTGTTTAAAAATGAAGAAGGAGAGAAGGTTGTGCTGAAGTTTCATGATGAAGAACTAGTCATGACACGCTTCTCCACCCCTAAATCCTTGATGCGATTTATCAAAGGAGGAGAAGCTTTGGTTGGCATTCCCACACCAATAGGCATGCAGCAATTTATCACGAAAACAAGCCATTACCAAGTTGATTTGAAAAAGCAGATAATTGAACTTCATTATCAATTGAGAATGCCTGATGGCGAACGAACTTTTGCGGATTATCAAATGGAAATTTCGTGGAGGTAGAAGATATGAAAAGAATCCTTCCTAGTTTAGTGATGACGGCTATTTTCATTCTCAGCAGATTTATTTGGTTTTTTATAACAAGACAAAGCTTAATATGTTCTTTGACCTAACAGGGACACTTGTCATAGCGATTATTTTATTTATTGCGTCTTATTCTTTGTTGGGTAAAATAGATAGAAATTGAACTTTTTTTGCTTGAAAAAATTGAAGAATTTGATATAATAAAAACACTCAAGGGAGTAGCTAGCGGGATATCCGTTACAAGGTCGTCAATACGAAAGCAATTTCCGGCCTTGTATGAAACAGCGAGACTTGTTGCAATAAACAGGTCTCTTTTTGTTTGTCAAAAAGGGATCAAAGGAGGAAATATTTTGTCAAAAGAACAAAAACGCCAAGCGTTTTATACGCAAGGTTCGGAGGAAGTTTTAAAAAATTTAGAAACTTCTGAGCAAGGTTTATCAAGCAATGAAGCCGCTAAGCGTTTAGATGAATACGGACGCAATGAACTGGATGAGGGAGAGAAAAAATCCCTTCTGATGAAATTCGTTGAGCAATTTAAGGATTTGATGATTCTTATTTTGCTGATTGCGGCTATTCTTTCGGTTGTGACTTCAGGTGGTGAAGATATTGCAGATGCGATTATTATCCTAGCTGTGGTCATTATTAATGCCATTTTTGGAGTTTACCAAGAAGGTAAGGCAGAAGAAGCAATTGAAGCACTCAAATCTATGTCTAGCCCAGCTGCGCGTGCGCTGCGTGACGGGCATGTGACAGAAGTAGACTCAAAAGAATTGGTCCCTGGAGACATCGTTATGCTGGAAGCAGGTGATGTGGTACCTGCTGACATGCGTCTTTTAGAAGCAAATTCTTTAAAAATTGAAGAAGCGGCTCTGACTGGCGAATCCGTTCCAGTTGAAAAACATCTGACTGTTGATGTAGCTGCTGATGCAGGTATTGGCGACCGTATCAATATGGCATTCCAAAATTCAAACGTTACGTATGGACGGGGAATGGGTGTCGTTGTCAATACAGGTATGTTTACAGAAGTCGGTCATATTGCTGGTATGCTCCAAAACGCTGATGAAACAGATACTCCACTCAAGCAAAATCTAAATGGTCTGTCAAAAGTGCTCACCTATGCGATTTTAATTATTGCAGCTATCACTTTTGTGGTTGGTGTATTCGTTCAAGGAAAAGACCCGCTGGGCGAATTGATGACATCAGTCGCACTTGCTGTGGCAGCAATTCCAGAAGGACTTCCTGCTATTGTGACCATTGTCTTGGCACTTGGCACACAAGTTTTGGCGAAGAGAAATTCTATTGTTAGAAAGCTTCCTGCAGTTGAAACGCTTGGCTCTACTGAAATTATTGCTTCTGATAAGACGGGTACCTTGACCATGAACAAGATGACGGTTGAAAAAGTCTTTTATGACGGCAGTTTGCATGAAGCAAAACAAGATATTGACCTCGGACTTGACTTGCCATTGTTACGCTCGGTTGTCCTTGCTAATGATACTAAAATCGATCAAGATGGAAAACTCATTGGAGATCCAACGGAAACAGCTTTTGTTCAGTATGCACTTGATAAAGGGTATGATGTCAAAGCTTTCTTAGAGAAATATCCTCGTGTCGCAGAATTGCCATTCGATTCTGAACGTAAGCTCATGTCAACCATTCATCCTTTGCCAGATGGTAAATTTTTGGTGGCTGTAAAAGGTGCGCCAGATCAACTTTTAAAACGTTGTGTGGCTCGTGACAAGGCAGGCGATATTGCGCCGATTGATGAAGCAACGACTCAGTTAATTAAGGAAAATAATTCAGGTATGGCTCATCAGGCCTTGCGTGTTTTAGCTGGTGCCTATAAAATTATTGATGAAATTCCAGAAAACTTAACATCTGAAAATCTTGAAAATGATTTAATATTCACAGGTATGATTGGGATGATTGACCCTGAACGACCAGAAGCTGCTGAAGCTGTTCGAGTGGCTAAAGAAGCGGGTATCCGTCCGATTATGATTACGGGGGATCACCAAGACACAGCGGAGGCTATTGCTAAACGCCTTGGAATTATCAATGATGATAGTAAAGACCATGTCATGACTGGTGCTGAGCTTAACGAATTGTCAGACGAAGAGTTTGAAAAAGTTGTTGGTCAATATTCTGTCTATGCGCGTGTATCTCCTGAGCATAAGGTGCGAATTGTCAAAGCATGGCAACATCAAGGCAAGGTTGTTGCTATGACAGGTGACGGTGTCAATGATGCACCAGCCTTGAAGACAGCCGACATCGGTATCGGAATGGGGATTACAGGGACAGAAGTTTCGAAAGGTGCTTCTGACATGATTCTGGCTGATGATAATTTTGCAACGATTATCGTGGCTGTTGAGGAAGGACGGAAAGTCTTCTCTAACATTCAAAAGACCATTCAATATTTGCTTTCAGCCAATACAGCAGAAGTGTTGACGATTTTCCTTGCAACTCTTTTTGGCTGGGATGTGCTGCAGCCGGTTCATCTTCTCTGGATTAACCTTGTGACAGATACTTTCCCAGCTATTGCACTAGGGGTTGAGTCAGCTGAGCCGGGTGTGATGACGCATAAACCGCGTGGTCGTAAGTCTAGCTTTTTCTCAGGTGGTGTCATGAGTTCGATTATTTATCAAGGGCTTTTGCAAGGTGCTTTGGTACTCGGTGTTTATGCTTATGCTTTGATGAATCCAGTTCATGTTGGTGACATGAGAGCTATTCATGCGGATGCGTTGACCATGTCCTTTGCAACGCTTGGACTAATCCAGCTTTTCCATGCCTTTAATGTAAAATCTGTTTATCAATCACTTCTAACAGTTGGGCCATTCAAATCTAAAACTTTCAACTGGTCTATTCTTGTTTCATTCATTTTATTGGCTTCTACCATTTTGGTTGAGCCACTAGAAGGAATTTTCCATGTAACAAAATTAGACCTCTCACAATGGGCAGCCGTTCTCATTGGAAGTTTCTCCATGATTATCATCGTGGAAATTGTTAAATTTGTTCAACGTAAATTAGGAATGGATAAAAATGCCATTTAAGACAGAAAAGTCATCTTTGGGTGGCTTTTTTAATTGTCAAACTATAATAAAAAATTGCCGTGAATACGACAATTTTAAGTCCTTATTACAAGCCATAAATACGAACATCTGGATCTTGTTTCCAAAGTGGTTGAAGTCCAACAAAAACATCATTTTTGAACATATCACTTTGTAGATAATTTTGAGCGTGCTCAACAGAGTCAAAACCATGTAAAACTTGCACATCTTCTGTGCGAATAAGTAAGTTCTTGCTCACAGCCCCTTCGATAGTATCTAGAAATGGCTTGCGATAGTCATTATAAACTTTCGCTACGGCAGGACGACTTTCATCCGGAATATCTAGAGTGATTTGTAAATATGCTTTAACCTGAGACATAGTATTAAGTCTCCTTTCCTTTCCTTTTATTTGAATTTATTATAAAATAGTGCTATTTTAAATGCAATACGTTACCAAATTAGTGAGTAACTAACTATTTTGTGAGGAGGCAGATATGTATCAACGAAAAATTGAAAGAGAACTCCGCTGTCCATTAGAATATGGGTTAGATATTTTTGGAGGAAAATGGAATTCGCGCATTATTTGTATTCTTTTTATCAAAGGCTCATTGCGCTATAATGAGCTAAAAGCAGAAATGCTAGATATTACAGATACTGTTCTCTCTAGAACTTTGAAAGAATTGATGCAAAATAATATGGTAGAAAGACGACAATATAATGAAATCCCTATGCGCGTTACTTATCAGTTGATAGAAAAAGCAGAGTCTGTGATACCAATTTTTGAAACGATATGTCAATGGTCAAAAAAGTATTTAGCGCCTGATGATATTAATAATAGTATTTGTGGACAGTTTCTTAAACAGGATGGTGAGTTTTTCATCTTAGCCGAGGAATAAAATGGTAAGAATAAAAGATAGGTTACAGCAGAGGTTACTTGATAATCAAGTGCATTATGAAAGAGAAGAAATTCTTTGGATGTTAGATTATATCGGTCATCCTGATTATAAAATACGAGATGAGTTAATTTTTGTTTCTCTAGCTAGAGCCATACAAGAACAACTATTTACAAAGGATCAGTTTGATTTTGTAGTGATTGAGGCTCTAAAACGACAGGGACTCTTGTATAAAAAAGAAGAGGTTGGTCAAGCGACTCTGACTCGATCTTTTACGGCTTTATTATTCGCTAATTTGCTACATGCGGATGCTAAGAAAAATTCACTTTATTTTAAAAGACTTTCTAGTCAGCAAAGAATGGCTCTATTTGAACAAGGAATGTCTTATTTGCTGTATGAAAATGATAGGACTGGCTATTCTGAAGAATATGGTTGGGTGCATGCCTTTGCTCATGGTGCAGATCTTTTAGTTGAGATTATTTGTCACCCAGATTTTCCTATAACACGAGTAAATGAAGTTCTACAAGTATTAGAAAAGATTTTTAAAAGAGTGAATTGGCGCTTTATCAGTGATGAGGACTGGCGTTTGGCACGAGTCATCTATCAGGCTGTTTTAAATGATAGACTCTCACAAACCAGAGTTGCAGCTTGGTTAACTTCACTTGACTTTCCACTAGAAAACTCAACAGACTTCTTACAATTTTCTAATGCTCGTTCGTGCTTGTTAGAAGTTTATCTTCAGTTAGACAAAGAAAAAGCTCTCTCAGACGAGCTAAGAGAAGCTATTCAGTTGTTTTCGTACTAAATATCAAAAATGATAAGGGCATCTTCTAGTTCTTTTCGGAGGTGCTTTTTCTTATATGATTGGAAAAGAGATAAGTCTTTTACTGCATTATAGCGTTTGTGGAGACGGTACATTTGAGGGATTTTGTATTGAGGATAATCTTCAAAAAATTGCTGAGTCAACTGCCATTCGCGGATGTAACCAAGAGGTCTTGTATGATAGCAGACACCGTCAATCATTCGAGCGGAGTGGCGGTGGTGAAGATGACCAAAGACAACATCTTTCACACCATATTTGACAAAGAGATTATGAAAGGATTGACTACCCAGAAAAGCATTAAAGCGCTGAAAATAAGGGTGATTGTAAAGAAAATCTTTGTGAGGAACAAAATGCATAGCTAGGATAATAGGATCATTCAGAGAAGCTAAAATTTTTTCAAGTTGTTCCAAGCTATGCTGCGTAAGTGCAGGATCATCTGTATCGCGGTTCAATCGCCTATCAAACCAGAAAAATTGCTTGATCCGTTTGTGTTCTTCAAATGTTTTTTCAGGAACAAATCCATAGTCATACCAACCTGCTAGGCTAATAAACTGAGTCTGCCCAAATGATTGTATGTTGAAATCGTGCTGTTGAATCTCATCTTCAGTCATTCCTAGCATGTCATGATTGCCTAAATTGTAAGAAGCGGAGAAGGACTTTTTGAGCTTTTGTAAAAAGGCAAACTAATGTGCTCAAAATCATTAGACAGATCCCCTGCGAAATGAATATGATCAACCTTTCTTGCTGCTAATAGTTCCATTAAAATAGTGATTTCTTAATCAGTAAATTGGTTTGAAACCAAATGAAGATCACTCGTAAATGCTAAATTTGTCATGCTCCTAGTGTAGCATATTTGAGGTAAAATGAAAGAAATAAATTTTTCGTCAAAAATCATAGGAAAGTTTAAGTCTTTTGGTGTAAAATAGAAGCAAGAGGAGGTCTACGAATGATAAAATTAGTAGCATTTGACATGGACGGTACATTTCTGCACTCAGACAATACCTACGATGTGAAGCGCTTTGAGAAAATTTATCGAGCATTGCAAGAAAAAGATATAAAAGTGGTCGTCATTTCAGGCAATCAATATGCCCAACTGGCTTCATTTTTTCCAAAATATCAGGATGAGTTAATTATTGTTTCAGAAAATGGAGCACTAATTTTTGAGGGAGAGAAGCTATTACGAGAAGAAAAAATCGCTAGAACAGAGATTGGAAAGGTTTTAGACGTGCTTATGTTAGAAGGATTAGAAAATGCGACAACTCTTTGTGGGCTTCATTCTGCTTATTTGATCAAGTCAGCACCCAAACAGTACAAAGAAGAAATTGCAATTTATTACCATGCATTGAAAGAAATCCCTAATTTTCAGGATTTACCAGAAGATGATTTTGTCAAGTTAGCTTTATTGGTGCCAGAAGAAAAAACAGATCAACTCCTTGAAAAGCTAAATCAAGTTACTGGTCAACTCGTTCAGGCAGTTTCAAGTGGACATGGTTCGATTGATATCATCCAAAGAGGTGTTCATAAAGGCTCTGCTCTTGAATTACTTAGTCAGCATTTTGGTATTGCACCACAGGAGATGATGGCTTTTGGGGACGGTGGAAATGACCTAGAAATGCTAGCTTATGTGGGTCACAGCTATGCGATGGCAAATGCTTCTGAAAAGGTCAAGAAAACAGCAAAGTATCAAGCACCAAGCAATCAAGAATCAGGCGTTTTAGAAATTCTCGAGCGAAAGGTTGTAAAGAAGGGACTATCATGAATATCATTTTGACGTATCTAACCTCTTAATATTTTTAGCCAGATGGCAATCTATCTAACAATCATGTAACAAAGAACGAAATTTCTTGATTCAGAATTAGAAATTTTATACAATAACTATTATTGGACTCTGTCAGAAATTAGAAAAAAATACTGACTTGTGATATAATAAAACGATATGTGAAAAGAGGTAAGTATGGATATTTCAGAAATTCGTCAAAAAATTGACGCAAATCGTGAAAAATTAGCTTCTTTCAGGGGGTCTCTTTGACTTAGAAGGTCTGGAAGAAGAAATTGCAATCTTAGAAAATAAGATGACAGAACCTGATTTTTGGGATGATAATATTGCAGCACAAAAAACATCTCAAGAATTAAATGAACTTAAGCAAACCTATGATAACTTCCAGCAAATGACTGATTTATTTGACGAATCAGAGATTTTGCTTGATTTTCTAGCGGAGGATGATTCTGTACAGGAAGAGTTGGAAGAAAAATTAGCAGAGTTGGAAACAAAAATGACCAGCTATGAAATGACACTCCTCTTGTCGGAACCTTATGATAATAACAATGCTATCCTTGAAATTCATCCAGGCTCTGGTGGAACAGAAGCTCAAGACTGGGGGGATATGTTGCTGCGGATGTATACACGCTTTGGCAATGCTCATGGTTTCAAGGTTGAAGTATTGGACTATCAAGCGGGAGATGAAGCGGGAATTAAGTCTGTTACCTTGTCTTTTGAGGGTCCTCATGCCTATGGTTTGTTGAAGTCTGAAATGGGAGTTCATCGCTTGGTGCGCATTTCGCCATTTGACTCAGCTAAGCGTCGTCACACTTCTTTTACTTCAGTGGAAGTCATGCCGGAGTTGGATGACACGATTGAAATTGAGGTGCGAGACGAAGACATCAAGATGGATACTTTCCGTTCCGGTGGTGCCGGCGGGCAAAATGTTAATAAAGTTTCGACAGGGGTGCGTTTGACGCACATACCGACAGGAATTGTGACACAATCCACTGTTGACCGCACACAATATGGAAACCGTGATCGGGCAATGAAATTGCTTCAAGCGAAACTCTACCAAATGGAGCAAGAAAAAAAAGCAGCTGAAGTGGATTCCTTAAAGGGAGACAAAAAAGAAATTTCTTGGGGAAGTCAAATCCGCTCTTATGTCTTTACGCCCTATACCATGGTGAAGGATCATCGAACTGGTTATGAAGTAGCCCAAGTTGATAAAGTCATGGACGGAGATATTGATGGCTTCATCGATGCCTACTTGAAATGGCGGTTAAACTAAATATTAAATTTACGAGAGTGGTGCAGACAACCGTAATTGCAATGCAATCATAGTTTCCTCTCCCACTCCCTAAACTATCTTACGAAAGGAACTCTTAACAATAAATGTCAATTATTGAAATGAGAGATGTTGTCAAAAAGTATGACAACGGGACAACAGCCCTGCGTGGTGTGTCCATTGAAGTAGAGCCAGGAGAATTCACCTATATTGTAGGTCCTTCTGGAGCAGGGAAATCAACTTTTATTCGATTATTGTATCGTGAAGTGAAAGTTGATAAGGGAAGTCTGCAAGTTGCTGGCTTTAATCTTGCTAAGATTAAAAAACGCGATATTCCAATGCTACGTCGGAATGTTGGTGTCGTTTTCCAAGACTATAAGTTGCTACCCAAAAAGACAGTTTATGAAAATATCGCCTACGCTATGGAAGTTATTGGAGAACGCCGTCGGAATATCAAAAAGCGCGTTATGGAAGTGTTGGATTTGGTTGGTTTAAAACACAAAGTCCGTTCATTTCCAAATGAACTCTCAGGTGGGGAGCAGCAGCGGATTGCCATTGCTCGTGCGATTGTGAACAATCCTAAAGTTTTGATTGCCGATGAACCGACGGGGAATTTGGATCCAGATAATTCGTGGGAAATCATGAATCTACTGGAGCGAATTAACCTGCAAGGGACGACTGTTCTAATGGCGACCCACAATAGCCAAATTGTAAATACTTTGCGTCACCGCGTTATTGCCATCGAAAATGGTCGTGTGGTGCGTGATGAAGCAAAAGGAGAGTACGGATACGATGAATAGTAGATTTTTAAGTCACCTGCTTGAATCGCTCAAAAGTTTGAAGCGAAATGGTTGGATGACAGTTGCTGCAGTCAGCTCCGTGATGATTACACTAGGGTTAGTCGCAATCTTTGTGTCAGTCATTTTAAACACAGCGAAGCTAGCAACAGATATTGAAAATAATGTGCGGGTTATGGTCTATATGCGACCAGATACAGCGGACAATGAAGAGACCATTACAAAAGAAGGTCAAACAGTTAAAAATGAGGACTACCATAAGGTATATGATGCCCTCAACAAAATGTCAAATGTGAAATCAGTAACATTTTCTAGCAAGCAAGAACAATTAAAGAAACTAACAGAAGTCATGGGTAAAGATTGGAAACTCTTTGAAGGAGATGCCAATCCCCTACATGACGCTTATATTGTCGATACAACTGACCCCAAATACGTTACCTCTGTCGCAAACAATGCGAAGAAAGTAGAAGGGGTTTCTGAAGTAGAATACGGTGGAGCCAATACAAAACGTATTTTTGCGTTAGCTAATTTTATCCGTACATGGGGAATTGTAGGAGCGCTTCTCTTAGTCTTTATTGCTGTTTTCTTGATTTCAAATACTATTCGGATTACGATTATTTCACGCAGTCGTGAAATTCAAATCATGCGTCTGGTGGGAGCAAAAAACAGTTACATTCGAGGTCCGTTCTTGTTAGAAGGAGCTTGGATTGGCTTGCTTGGGGCAGTTGTTCCAGCTGGCTTGGTCTATTTTATTTACGAAATGGCCTATAAGTCATTTAATCCATCTCTTGCTAGTCAAAATCTTTCAATGATTGTACCCAAAACCTTTATTCCATTGATGATTTCCTTCCTTTTTGTCGTAGGAATTATCATCGGAGCATTTGGCTCGGTTCTCTCAATGAGACGATTCTTGAAAATTTAAAAAAGAAGTGATAATAAAAACCCTATTGAACCCTGACCCGAAAGTTAGACAGAAAAATCTAACTTTCGAGATGCAGTTCATTTAGGGCTTTTTTAATGCAAAAATGGATTAAACATTTTTTCATGAACAATGGTGGTTTGAGGACCATGACCAGGGTAAACATCATAATCAGGCAAGGCCAGCAACTCGTTTTTGATGCTAGAAATGAGTTGTTCTATATTTCCAGTATAGAGGTCCGTTCGACCAATTGATTCGCAGAATAAAGCATCGCCAGTTAAAACAAAGTGCTCGTTAGGAAAGATGATTGAGACACCACCGATTGAATGTCCTGGTGTTGGTACGGCGTAAAAATAAAAATCATCTAGACTGTAAGGACTATGATAGTCAAAAAAGACATTGGCAGGCTGGAGAATGATGTTATCAATATCTTGGTGGCGAGCTAGTCCAGATAGATTATACTCCGGAGTGTAAAGCCAAGTTGCTTCACTTTCAGCGACATAGACAGGTGGATGTCCAAAATGTTGACGAACTAAATCAACACTCATAATATGATCGTAATGAGTATGGGTCAGCAAAATAGCTGTAATTGGCTTATTGATTTCTTGGATTTTTGCTGCAATTTTATCCCAGTCACTACCTGGATCAACTACGATGAGGTGATGCTCATTTTCTAAATAATAAGTATTTTCGTATGCTTGAGCGTTTAAAGTTTTATGAATCGTTATCATGAGAACTCCTTTCACTTCATAGTTTAGCAAAAAATATGAAAAATGACATAAAAGAAATATCAAGCTATTTATCAAGGGAAAATAAGGCGTAAAACGTGATACGAAATAGTTGGATTTATGGTATAATTTTTCTAATATGACACAAGAAAAAAGAAAATATGCTGTGGTGGATTTAGAGGCAACGAGTGCCAGCAGCAACGCAAAGATTATTCAAGTCGGGATTGTGCTGATTGAAAATGGTCAGATTGTTAAAACTTATGAAACCGATGTGAATCCTCATGAGAAGCTGGATTCTCATATTTGCCAATTAACAGGATTGACAGACAAGCGATTGAGAAGGGCGCCAGACTTTTCTCAAGTAGCTCGTGAGATTTATGAGTTGATTGAGGATGCCATTTTTGTGGCTCATAATGTGAAATTTGATGCTAATTTATTAGCAGAAGCCCTCTTTTGGGAAGGATTTGAATTAGTGACTCCGAGGGTAGATACAGTAGAGCTTGCGCAAGTCTTTTTCCCAACGTTTGAAAAATACAATCTAGGAATATTATGTGAACAGTTAGACATTCCTTTGAAACATGCGCATACAGCGCTTGCAGATGCCTCAGCAACGGCTACATTATTTTTAAAAATACAAGAAAAAATCCGAAAACTTCCGAAAGAATTAGTGGAATATTTGTTGAAATTTTCGGATAGTTTGATTTACGAATCACGCTTAGCAATAGAAGATGCTTTTAACCAAATGTCGGACATAACCTGCCACGATTTGATGAAGTGGCAGGGGATTTTTCTTAGAAAAAGTAAAAAAATTAAAAAAGCGAGAAAACTATCCAAAAATTTCCAACACAACATCAATTTACTGGATTTAGAGGAGCGAAAAGAACAAGATGAGTTTGCGCATGATGTAGAACGAGCTTTAAAAAGTCAGCAGCCAAGTTTTTTACAAGCTCAGACAGGTTTAGGCAAGACCTATGGTTACTTGCTTCCGGCTTTGGTTCAAACGAGCAAGCAAATTTTGGTAACGGTTCCTACGAAAGTGTTGCAGGATCAGATTGTAGCAAATGAAGGACAAAAGTTAGAAGAAATCTTTCATCTTTCTGTTCATAGCTTAAAAAGTCCTGCCAATTATTTGAAACTTGACTTCTTTTATGATAGTTTGCAACAAGTAGATGATAATCGTCTGGTCAATCGTTGCAAAATGTTACTTTTAGTTTGGCTCACAGAAACAGAATCTGGTGATTTGGATGAAATTGGTCAACGGCATCGCTATCAGACCTATTTTCAACAGGTGCTTCATGATGGAAAATTGAGCAAAAAATCCCTCTTTTATGGTGCAGATTTTTGGCAAAAAGGTCAAGAAAAGTCCAAACGCAGTCGTGTATTAGTGACCAATCATGCTTACTTTTTGACGCGGCTAGAAGATGATAAATCTATAGTGGAGAATCGACTTTTGATTGTAGATGAAGCTCAGAAGTTGTTTTTAGCTTTGGAAAATCTTTCTCGAAAATCTCTCAATATGACAAAATGCTTGCAGCAAATTCAATCAGAACTTGAAATAGCAGATACCATTTTGAAACGTCGTTTATTAGAAGATATTCAATTTGAGCTGGCTCATGCGGTGGAACAATTCCAACACTACAAGAAAAATGAGTTAACGAAAGAAACCTGTTCCAAACTCCGACAAGATTTATCAGAGTTAGATCAAAGATCTCTTTCTGACTTACGCACTATTTTTGTCACAAAATACGACCAGTTCTGGTTAAAAGAAGAGCAGTTTGATGATTATCGAGTGACGATGTTAGAAGCCGCTTGCCTAGAAGTGCTAGATTTTCGAGCTTTGCTGCCTGAAGAAGTTCAAGTCTTATTCGTTTCAGCCACGCTTGAAATCAGTAAAAAAGTGCATTTAGCGCATTTACTTGGTTTTGAAAATGCACCATTTTATCAGTTACCACAAAAGCAGAAACATCAGCAGAAAATATGGTTGGATAAGAATTTTCCAAATGTTGTAGACTTGGATGTGGACACTTATGCAGAATTGATTGTCAAATGGGTTCATAAATTAGCTACTCAGGAAGTTCCACTTTTCGTTTTATTTACATCGAAAGCGTTATTGTTAGCTGTTTCAGAACGCTTGTGCCTACCTCATTTAGCCCAGTATAAGAATGGTGAAGCGGCTAATATTAAACGTCGTTTTGACAGAGGGGAAACGAGTATTTTATTGGGGTCGGGTAGTTTTTGGGAAGGAACAGATTTCTCCAGTCAGGAGCAAATGATTGAAGTCATTACACGCATTCCATTTGACAATCCGAGTGATTTCTTTACGCAGAAACTCAATCGCAAATTGCGGCAAGAAGGTAAGAATCCTTTTTATGATTATAGCTTGCCTGTTGCGATTTTACGCCTAAAACAGGCTTTGGGACGTACAATTCGACACCAAGAGCAGCAGTCAGCAGTCGTCATTTTAGACAATCGCATGTTAACCAAACGTTACGGACGGCAAATTCAGACAGCCTTGGAAAAAATTGCTCCAATATCTGTCACAAGTATGAAAAAAATTCCAAAAGAAATTGAGCAGTTTTTGAGGAAGAAATCTCTTTAACGTCAGCAGAGTAGAAGACTCAGTTAAAATGCAAACTGAGTTTTTTGATAAAAATACGAATTTCCTCCGCTGCTAGTTTTAAATTTTGTTATAATAGAAACACAAAGAAAGAAGGTTCGATATGTATCAAAAATATCTTCCAGGAGTTGGTTTTGCTTTTGTACTAGCAGCAGTAGCAACTGTCTTGGGAAATTTCTTTCCCTTGATTGGCTCTAGTGTTTTTGCCATTCTTTTGGGAATTTTAGCTAATAATCTTTTTCAGATAAAGAAGACGTATCATGCTGGATTGGCCTATTCGGGTAAGAAATTACTACAGTATTCCATTATTTTACTGGGGTTTAGTATGTCCATTGGTCGGGTTTCTGCTACAGGCATCTCCTCTTTAAAAATTAGCATTTTAACTATACTGATTGCTTTTATTTCAGCTTATGTGGTAGGACGTCTGTTGGGAATGGGCAAAGTTCTAACCACTTTAATTGGATTTGGAACGGCTATTTGTGGTGGTTCTGCCATTGCAGCAGCTTCGCCGATTTTAGAAGCAAAAGATGAAGACATCGCTTTATCTATTTCAACAATTTTTTTCTTTAACATTTTAGCAGTTTTTATTTTCCCATTTTTAGGGCATCTGATGCATATGAATAATGCAACTTTTGGAACTTGGGCAGGAACAGCTATCAATGATACGTCATCTGTTGTAGCAGCGGGCTACACTTACAGTCAGTCAGCAGGAGATTTAGCAACGATTGTGAAGCTCAGTCGTGCTTTAATGATTGTACCAGCTTGTCTCATCTTTGCAGGAGTCCGATATGTACGCTCACAAAACAGTCATCAAAAAGTCGATTTAAAGAAGATTTTTCCATGGTTTATTTTGTGGTTTGTCGTGGCGTCTATTGTTACTAGTGTTGGGATTTTTCCAAGTTCGCTCGTTCCTGCAACGAAGTTCTTGTCACAGTGGCTCATGGCAATGGCTCTTGCTGGAATTGGTGCAAGAGTATCCTTTGGGCAATTTAGAAAAGCAGGCGCAGCGCCGTTGTTGACAGGAGCATTTGCTTGGTTTGCAGTTGCTGTATCTAGCTTAATTATTCAATACTTTTTCTCGTAAAAGTGCTTTAAAAGTGACTGACATTTATTACGTATGTTGGAGGAGATATGCCTTATCAAAAACGCTCGATTGATTCACGAGTGGACTATAGTTTAATATTACCGGTATTTTGTTTGCTTTTTATTGGTGTTGTAGCCATTTATATCGCTGTTAGTCATGATTATCCAAAAAATGTTTGGCCAATTGTAGGGCAGCAGATTGCCTGGATTGCTCTAGGGACAGTTATCAGTCTGGTTATCATGCTATTTAATACAAAATTTCTTTGGCAAATCACGCCATACTTATATGTGTTCGGATTGGCATTGATGGTGCTACCACTTATTTTTTATAGTTCAGAATTAGTCGCTTCAACAGGAGCAAAAAACTGGGTGACTATAGGACATGTGACCTTGTTTCAACCATCTGAATTTATGAAAATTTCTTATATTCTGATGTTGTCACGAGTTGTTGTTAATTTTTTACAGCGTTATAAAGATAGAGAGCGAACGGTTAAATTGGACTTCTTCCTGATTTTTGAGTTAGCCCTTTATACCTTACCCGTTCTGATTTTATTGGCATTGCAGAGCGACCTAGGGACTGCATTAGTCTTTATCGCAATCTTTTCAGGAATTGTCCTCTTATCAGGTGTGTCTTGGAAAATCATTGTACCAGTTGTTTTGACCATTCTGGTTGTAGGCGGTGGCTTTTTACTTATCTTCATTTCAAAAGACGGGCGAGCTTTTTTGCACCAAATTGGGATGCCAACCTATCAGATCAACCGTATTTTGGCTTGGCTGAATCCGTTTGACTACGCTCAAACCACTACTTATCAACAGGCACAAGGTCAAATAGCAATTGGTAGTGGTGGTCTCTGGGGACAAGGGTTTAATGTATCCAATCTATTGGTTCCTGTGCGTGAAAGCGATATGATTTTTACGGTTATTGCAGAAGATTTTGGCTTTGTCGGCGCAACAGTTGTGATTGCCTTGTATTTGCTCTTGATCTATCGTATGCTAAAAATTACGCTGAAATCAAATAATCAATTTTATACATATATTTCAACTGGTTTCATCATGATGTTGCTCTTTCATATTTTTGAAAATATCGGAGCAGTGACGGGAATTTTGCCTTTGACAGGGATTCCACTTCCATTTATTTCGCAAGGGGGATCCTCTATCATCAGTAATTTAATCGGGGTTGGGCTCTTGCTTTCGATGAGTTATCAAAATAATCTATCAGATGAAAAACGCTCACATTATTCTACAAGGCGTAAAAAAGTAGTATTAAAACAATTAAAATAAAGGAGAAGAAGTATGACAAAAGTAGCTGTTATGTTAGTCAATGGCTTTGAAGAAATTGAAGCATTGACGGTTGTGGATGTTCTTCGCCGTGCAGGAATCCTATGTGACATGATTGGCTTTGAAAAAGCGGTAACAGGTTCTCACGGTATCGCAGTTCAAGCAGATAAAGTTTGGGCTGGAAAGTTAGATGATTATGAATTGGTGGTACTGCCGGGAGGAATGCCTGGTGCGACAAATTTGCGAGATGATGATCGTTTGATGTCAGCTCTACAAAAGATGCAAGAAGAAGGCAAGTGGATAGCAGCCATTTGCGCAGCACCGATTGCACTAAATCGTGCAGGAGTCTTAAAGAACAAACAATTTACCTGTTATGATGGTATCGAGTCAGATATTGAAACTGGAACTTACATCAAACAAACTGTCGTTGTTGATGGGAAAGTGATTACCAGCCGAGGTCCCGCAACTGCTCTAACTTTTGCTTATGAGCTGGTTCATCAGTTAGGTGGAGACAGTGAGCAGCTTGCAACGGCGATGCTTTACAATGATGTCTATAGTGATTGATGTTCTATGATACTAAAACTTATTTGGAATGATCCAAGTAAGTTTTTTTATGAAAATTCATGTCTAAAATAGGCTTTCCTATCTGTTTTAACAGCCATTTTTTACAAAAATATGTTATAATAAAAGGTATGGATTATCAAGATTATATTTGGGATTTAGGGGGAACTCTCCTCAATAATTACGAGACGTCAACGGCTGCATTTGTAGAAACGTTAGCTAGTTTTGGAATTCAAGCTGCCCATGATGATGTTTACAAGGCGCTAAAGATTTCAACTCCTTATGCAATTGCTCAATTTGCGCCCAACATCCCTCATTTTTTACAAACTTATAAAGAAAATGAAGCGAGAGAGTTAGCTCATCCAGTATTGTTTGAAGGTGCTGTAGACTTGCTCAGAAATATCGTTGTACAAGGAGGGCGTAATTTTCTGATTTCTCATCGGAATGATCAGGTTTTAGAGATTCTTGATAAAACAGGGATTTCAGGCTACTTTACAGAAGTGGTGACTTCTAATCGTGGTTTTAAGAGAAAGCCAAATCCTGAGTCAATGCTGTATTTAAAAGATAAGTATCAGATTGAGAATGGGTTAGTCATCGGAGATCGCTCAATTGACACAGAAGCGGGTCAATCAGCTGGCTTTGCAACTTATCTCTTTGATGATATGAAAAATCTCAAGAAATTTATAAAAATATAGAAAAGGAATCGTATGTCAGAAGAAAATAAAGAACTGCAAGCACAGGATTATGATGCCAGTCAAATTCAGGTTTTAGAAGGTTTGGAAGCTGTCCGGATGCGTCCAGGGATGTATATCGGCTCAACTTCAAAAGAAGGACTACATCATCTTGTTTGGGAAATTGTAGATAACTCAATTGATGAGGCATTAGCTGGTTTTGCAACACATATTCAAGTGTTTATTGAGAAAGACAATTCGATTACCGTTGTTGATGACGGTCGTGGAATCCCTGTAGATATTCAAGAAAAAACAGGTCGTCCTGCGGTAGAAACTGTCTTTACCATTCTTCATGCTGGAGGAAAATTCGGCGGTGGCGGGTACAAGGTATCTGGAGGATTGCATGGTGTTGGATCTTCTGTGGTTAATGCTCTTTCTACTCAACTTGATGTTCGGGTTTACAAGAACGGTCAGATTCATTTTCAAGAATACCGTCGCGGGCACGTCGTAGCGGATCTGGAGATTATCGGCGAGACTGATCGCACAGGAACAACTGTTCATTTTACACCAGACCCAGAAATCTTCACAGAAACGGTTGAATTTGATTTTGAAAAATTAAACAAACGGGTGCAAGAACTAGCATTCTTGAATCGTGGTCTGAGAATTTCTATTACCGATAAACGGGAAGGTTTGGAGCAAACAAAAGATTACCATTATGAAGGTGGGATTGCCAGCTACGTCCAGTATATCAATGAAAATAAAGATGTTATCTTTGAAAATCCGATTTATACAGACGGAGAAATGGATGATATTACTGTTGAAGTAGCTATGCAGTATACAACAGGCTATCACGAAACTGTCATGAGTTTTGCTAACAACATCCATACTCATGAAGGCGGGACGCATGAACAAGGTTTTCGTACAGCGCTCACACGTGTCATCAATGACTATGCCAAGAAAAATAAACTTTTGAAAGAAAATGAAGACAACCTGACTGGTGAAGATGTCCGTGAAGGATTAACAGCTGTTATCTCTGTAAAACATCCTAACCCACAGTTTGAAGGACAAACAAAGACGAAGCTTGGAAATAGTGAAGTTGTTAAAATTACCAATCGTCTCTTTAGCGAAGCCTTTTCGGATTTCCTTTTGGAAAATCCTGCGGTTGCTAAGAAAATCGTTGAAAAGGGAATTTTGGCGTCCAAGGCTCGGATTGCAGCTAAACGTGCACGCGAAGTGACCCGCAAGAAATCAGGTCTTGAAATTTCAAATCTACCTGGTAAATTGGCAGACTGCTCTTCTAATGATCCACACGAAACAGAATTGTTCATCGTGGAAGGAGATTCGGCAGGTGGTTCAGCCAAGTCTGGTCGAAATCGGGAGTTTCAGGCTATTTTGCCAATTCGTGGTAAGATTTTAAATGTTGAAAAAGCCAGCATGGATAAAATTTTAGCCAATGAAGAAATTCGTAGTCTCTTTACCGCAATGGGAACAGGCTTTGGAGCGGATTTTGATGTGAGCAAGGCTCGCTATCAAAAATTAGTCATTATGACCGATGCCGATGTTGATGGTGCGCATATCCGAACCCTTCTTTTGACATTGATTTATCGTTATATGAAGCCTGTTTTAGAAGCGGGGTATGTCTATATTGCTCAACCGCCTATTTATGGTGTGAAAGTCGGCAGTGAAGTGAAAGAATACATCCAGCCCGGAGCCAATCAAGAAGAAGAGCTACAGTTGGCATTGGAGCGTTATTCTGAAGGGCGTTCTAAACCAAGTATTCAACGTTACAAAGGCTTGGGAGAAATGGACGACCACCAACTTTGGGAAACAACGATGAACCCAGAACATCGCTTAATGGCGCGTGTCTCAGTAGATGATGCAGCAGAAGCGGACAAGATTTTTGATATGCTAATGGGGGACCGTGTAGAACCTCGTCGTGAATTTATCGAAGAGAACGCCGTATATAGTACATTGGACGTTTAAAAAAATCTGAAAAAATTCACATTTACCAAGAAAATTATGATATAATAATCATGATTATTTTCAAGTAATATTTTGAAGGAGTTTTACATGTCTAACGGACTAATCATACTAATCATAGTGATAGCAGTTCTCTTGATTGTTGCTTACATAACTGCTGTCTTATTAAGAAAAAGAAATGATGCCTTGCTTGCTAAGTTAGAAGATCGCAAAGAAGAACTTTATAATCTTCCTGTAAATGATGAAGTAGAAGCGGTTAAAAACATGCATTTGATTGGACAAAGTCAAGTTGCTTTTCGTGAATGGAATCAAAAATGGGTTGACCTTTCTTTAAATTCTTTTGCAGACATCGAAAACAACCTCTTTGAAACGGAAGGTTACAATAATTCGTTTCGGTTTCTAAAAGCAAAGCATGGTATTGATAAAATCGAGAGTCAAATTGACTTGATTGAAGAAGATATTACTGCTATTCGCAATGCACTTGCTGAATTAGAAAAGCAAGAATCTAAAAATAGTGGTCGTGTCTTGCATGCTTTGAATTTATTTGAAAAGTTGCAAGTGTCTGTGGCAAATGATACAGAAAGTTATGGCTCAGCACTTCCTGAGATTGAAAAACAATTAGAGAAAATTCAATCTGAATTCTCTCAATTTGTAACCTTGAATTCATCGGGAGACCCTGTTGAAGCAGCAGAAATTTTAGATAAAACAGAAGATCATATCCTTGCTTTAACGCATATTGTGGAAAAAATCCCAGAGCTTGTATCAGAATTAGATCAAAAGTTACCAGAACAGTTGGAAGATTTGGAGTCTGGTCATCGCAAATTACTGGAATCCGGTTATCACTTTATTGAAACTGATATTGAATCTCGCTTCCAACAGCTGCATACTAGTTTGAAACGTAACAGTGAAAACATTGCTAGTTTGGAATTAGACAATGCACAATATGAAAATACGCAAATCCAAGAAGAAATGGATGCTTTATATGACATGTTTAACCGTGAAATCAAGTCACATAAAGTAGTTGTCAAATTAGTCAATAGTTTACCAGGTTATTTAGGTCATACAAAAGAAAACAATCAAAATCTTTTGACAGAGATTGCCCGCCTTTCAAAATTGTATCTCTTGACAGAAAGCGATACAAATCATGTTCGCCGACTTCAAAGTGAACTTTCTAGTTTAGATGATGTTGTTTTAGAAGCGATTGAAGATTCTTCAGAAAGAAAACAAGCTTATTCTGTTCTTCAAGAAAATCTTGAAACTATTCAAAAACGAGTGAAAGAAATTGAAGATGAGCAGTTAGTGTTGAGTGAAAAATTGGCTAAAATTGAAAAAGATGATGCCAATGCTCGACAAAAAGTTAATATTTATATTAACAAATTGCATACAATTAAGCGTTATATGGAAAAACGTAATTTGCCGGGTATTCCACGGAGCTTCTTGACCACTTTCTTTACTGCAAGTGATAACACAGAAGCTTTAATAGCAGAATTGGAACAATATCGTGTCAATATCGAATCAGTAAACCGTATGCTAGAGATTTTGACAAATGATATGAATGAACTGGAAAATGAGACTTATCGGATTGTTGAAAATGCTACTTTGACAGAGCAATTGTTACAATATTCAAATCGCTATCGTTCATTTGATGAGGGAGTTCAAACTGCTTTCAACCGTGCACTAGAGATTTTTGAAAATGACTTTGATTATCAAGCATCGTTTGAGGAGATCTCGCAAGCATTGGATGTAGTAGAACCCGGTGTAACTAATCGTTTTGTTACATCATATGAAAAAACACGAGAAAATATCCGATTTTAAATTAAAACAATACAGAGACAAGGTTTCATTCCCTTGCCTCTTTTTATTAGGTTCTTTTCGTCAGTATCGTGATGTTCGGTATAAAATTGGAGACTAAAGCAGACGGTCGTGCTCCCTAATACAATTACTTGCAAACGAATAGAATCTGGGAAGATGACATATAAGACAACAAAAAATCCCAACCATAGGCGATTGGGATTAGTCTCTTAAGAAGAGATTAATGAGTAAAAGCAACACAAACACCTTCTGGAACAAAGAAATCGTGTGATAATTCTGTTAATTTTCCTGTTTCTGGGTCACGTTTGAAGACAGTCGCATTGTCTGAGTCTTGATGAGCTGCGATAATATACTGTTGATCTGGTGTAATATTAAAATCACGTGGATTTTTTCCATTAGTTGGTACGAATTCTACAAGTTCAAGTGTTCCGTCTCCTGCTACTTTGTAAATAGCGATTGAATTATGCCCGCGATTGGACCCGTAAAGGAAGCGACCGTCAGCAGATAAGCGAATAGCAGCTGTTCCATTAAATTCTGAAAAGTCTTCTGGTAAAGTTGAGATGGTTTGCAGGCGTTCAAACTGACCGTCACCATCGTAAATTAAAACTTCAATAGTAGAGTTTAATTCACAAATAAGATAAGCAATTTTGTAGTGAGGGTGGAACACAATATGACGTGGGCCAGCGCCAGGTGTCGCATGATAAGTTTCTAATCGATTTAGGCGTCCATAATCACTAATTTCATATGTCACAACTTCATCAGTTCCTAAATCACACGTAACCAGATACTTATCGGGTGTTAAATCTGCAAAATGCACATGAGCAGCAGCTTGGTTTTCATGAGGACCGTAGCCGATATGAACATCAGAATCAACTAATTTAAGGCTACCATTTTCTTGTCGTCTATAAACTAATACTTGTCCTTTATGGTAGTTTGCCCCGTAGACAAGGCTTCTTGCTTCATCTACACTCACATAGCATAGAGGAGCACCTTCGGCCACAACGTGATTGAGTAACTGTCCCGCTTTATTAAAGGCTGCAATGCCTCCCTCACCGTGCTCAGTTCCGACAGAATATAGGCTCTGTTGCTTGTCAAAAGCTAAATAAGTAGGATTTGGCTCTTTTGCAATAAGTGTTAAATTTGCCAGTTCTCCTGTGCTAGTATCAAAATCAGCTTTGTAAATTCCTTCTGAGCTACGACGTGTATAAGTTCCAAAATAAACTGTTTGTGTCATCATTCACCTCGAAATATTTGATACTTTTATTATAACACAAAAATAGATGAAATGGTTTTCACAAATGAAAGGCGCTGTCAGTTTTATGATGAAAAAATAGATAAAAAATAGATTCGAGATAGGATGGGAACAGATGACTTTGATACAATAAAAATAGATTTGCGGGTGGTGGCGCTAACAATCATGGTTGTCTGTTTGACTTCTGAAAAATGTTTAGTTTTTTGGGAAGAAAGTTTTTATCCTGCATCACGGTTCAATCTTTGTAAGTTCACTATTTTGTTGTATAATAAAAGTAATCTTTACATTGATTAGCAGTCATTTAATTTTATATCTATATTTTAAGGAGTAAGAAATGCATAAGATTTTAGTAGTAGAAGATGACACTACGATTAATCAAGTGATTTGTGAATTTTTGAAAGAAAATCATTATGAGGTGACACCAGTTTTTGACGGGGCAGAAGCCCTACGTGAATTTGAGGAAAAATCGTTTGACCTCATCATTTTGGACGTTATGTTGCCCTCTATGAGCGGTCTGGATGTGTTGAAGGAAATCCGGAAGACGTCGCAGGTACCAGTTATGATGTTAACTGCACTAGATGATGAATATACTCAGCTGGTCAGCTTTAATCACCTTATCAGTGATTATGTTACCAAACCATTTTCGCCACTTATTTTGATGAAACGCATTGAAAATATTTTCCGGAGTACTGTGACAGAATCAGAGATTGTCGTTGGAGACTTACGTGTTTCAATTGACGATTGTACAGTTTATTGGCAAGAAGAGAAAATGTCTCCTACTAAAAAAGAATATGAAATTATCCAAGCTTTAGCTAAAAGAAAAAATCATTTGGTGACTCGGGATCAATTGATGAATACAATTTGGGGTTATAGCGAACTGGATAGTCGTGTATTGGACAATCATGTGAAGAATATTCGCAAAAAAATTCCAGGAATTCCTCTTAAAACGATTACTGGTATGGGCTATCAACTTGGAGGAGAAGAAGAGTGAGAATTGCTAAAAAGCATTTTCTTTTGACAGGAACAATAATTTTTATTGTCGTGACAACGGTTTTAACAACACTCTATTTTGTGATGCCTGTTTATTATGAGCAAGTCAAGCATCGAGAAGCTAAAAGTGAGTTCTTTCAGATTGCTCAGCAAGTTCAAGGAAAACCGTCAGATGATATAGGAAAGCTTTTAAGTGACTACAATCGAAAGAATACACGCGTCTGGTTTAGTATATTAGATGCGAAAGGAAAACTTATTTATCCACATATTGATTTAGCTAATGAAAAGGGAGAATTCCAATTAACAATTTTACCTTCTGACATGAGTTTGAATAATCAAACTAAAAGTATGAGCAAGAAGATAAGAACGGCAGAAGGGACCACATTGACCTTACGTGGGGAATATTCGCTCCAACCAATATCGGATGCTACTTACGTGTTGTTAAGTCTTTATCCTTATATCTTATTCTTTTCGTTAACGTTAGGGGGTATAGTGGCTTTTCTTTATAGTCGATTTGCAACCAAACGCATTAAAGAAATTTCAGAAAGTACGCGTAAGATGGCAACTCTTTCTCCAGATGTGGCTTGTCCTGTCAAAGGGCGAGATGAAATTTCCACTCTCGCTCAAGATATTAACAGTCTGTATAACAATCTTTTGACAAGTATTGAAGCGCTGCGATTGGAAAATGAGAAAGTTGCTGAAAGTGAACGTGAGAAAGCAGAATTTCTACGGATGACTTCTCATGAGCTGAAAACGCCGATTACCAGCATGATGGGAATTGTGGATGGTATGATTTACGGTGTTGGTGACTTCAAAGATAAAGATAAATACCTACATAAATGTCGTGAAATTTTGGAAGAGCAATCAAAACTTGTACAGTCTATCTTGGCAATTTCTAAAATTGAAATGCGGATAGAAGCGGAAGAGGAAGAATTTTCACTTAATCAGCTCTTGGAGGAAAACTTGAGCAGCTATAAGATGCTAGCTGATGTGAAAGGCTATCAATTTACTGTACAGTTAGAAGAGCTTCAAGTGCATGGCAACAAGACTTATTTGCTGAAAGCTATTAAAAATTTACTAGATAATGCTTTCCATTATACAGTAGCCGGCGGAGAGATTCTTTTAATGATTAAAGACAATCAGTTAATCATTGAAAATGATGCGGAACATGTGTTGGATGAACAGCAAATCCAGCAAATATTTCAGCCATTTTATCGTCCGGATTACAGTCGTAACCGCAAAGATGGTGGAACAGGTCTGGGACTCTTTATCGTGCAACAGATTTTGGAAAATCATCATTTGCGCTATCGCTTTGAAGCTGTTGATGACAAACGAATGCGATTTACAATTTTTTTCTCAGATAAAGAAAGCTAAAAGTGGGAATCCGTTCATGAATTGAATGGATGACCGCTTTTTGTGTTTGACTCGGGCGCAAGAAGGAAATTCATAAAGGACTACCCTTTCTTCAAGAATTTTTTAGTGAAAAATGCTACAATGAGATAAATAAATAAAAGGATGTCTGTATGGAACACAAAAAGAAGGATTTCAGCCTATCATGGTTTTTTCGGTGGTTTTTAGACAATAAGGCAATCACTGTTTTTTTGGTGACCTTATTGTTGGGGTTGAATATTTTTGTATTAAGCAAGATTAGTTTTATTTTTATTCCTGTTCTAGAATTTATCGGAGTTATCATGCTGCCGGTGATTTTAGCAGGGCTTTTGTATTATCTCTTAAATCCAATTGTAGATTTTATGGAGAAACATAAGATCAATCGTTTGGTCGCGATTACGATTGTCTTTATCTTAATTGCTTTGCTCTTGATTTGGGGATTGGCTGTGGCAATTCCAAGTTTGCAGCATCAGATAGTTAGCTTTGCAAAGAATTCACCAGCTAATTTGCAAAAGTCGAATAAAATAATTCAGGATTTTTTGGAAAATCGAATTTCTGATGATGTCAAGCCTCAATTAGAAGAGATTGTGAATAATTTTTCAGTTCAAGTGACGACTTGGGCAAGTAATTTTTCATCGAAAGCAGTGAATTGGGTAAGCACATTGATTAGTACGGCTTCGCAAGTGATTGTAGCCATTATCATCATGCCTTTTATCCTTTTTTATCTTTTGCGAGATGGAAAAAACTTAAAATCTTATTTGACAAAATTCATGCCAACTAAGTTTCGTGAACCAGTCGGACAAATTTTGACAGATGTCAATACGCAGCTTGCCAATTACGTTCGTGGGCAAGTAACTGTAGCTATTATCGTAGCGATAATGTTCATCATTTTCTTTAAAGTAATCGGGCTTCGCTATGCAGTGACACTTGGGGTGACGGCAGGGATTTTAAATTTGATTCCTTATTTGGGAAGTTTTCTAGCTATGCTGCCGGCTCTTGTTCTGGGTTTAATTGCTGGACCAATTATGCTCTTGAAAGTCATTGTGGTCTTTATTGTAGAGCAAACGATTGAAGGGCGGTTTGTGTCGCCATTAATTCTCGGTAGCCAATTGAACATTCATCCAATCAATGTTCTTTTTGTCCTTTTGACAGCGGGATCTATGTTTGGTATCTGGGGCGTTTTACTGGGAATTCCCGTTTATGCGTCTGCAAAAGTTGTGATTGCTGCTATTTTTAAATGGTATAAGAAAGTCAGCGGCTTGTATGAAGAAGAATTGGTAGATGAAACAGGAGAAGAAATTGAACAACAGTGAGAAAATGGTCGCTTCTTTGCAAAAGCAGGATTTGGCGCATGCCAATAAATATTTTGAAAGAGCTCTAACAAATGATACAGAGGAAGAATTACTTGAATTAGCCGACTACTTAGAAAGTATCGGCTTTTTCCCTCAAGCGAAGCGAATTTATGAAAAATTAGCTCCTCATTATCCAGAAGCTTATATTAGTTTGGCACAGATTGCTAGTGAAGATGGACAAGTGGAAGAATCGTTTGCTTATCTGGAAGAAATTACTTCTGATAATGACTGGTATGTGACAGCACTCTTAGTCAAAGCTGATCTCTATCAAATGGAAGGCTTGCCAGATGTTGCAAGGGAAAAATTAGCCGAGGCAAAGCAATTGTCTGACGAGCCGTTAGTGACTTTTGGCTTGGCTGAAATAGATTTTGAATTGGGACATTTCAATCAAGCTATTAAAGAGTATGCTAGCTTAGACAATCGCCTGATTTATGAGCAGACGGGTGTTTCTACTTATCAGCGGATTGGCGTTTCCTATGCAAGTTTGGGGAAATTTGAAGTAGCGATTGAATTTTTGGAAAAAGCTTTAGAGATTGAATACGATGATGCTGTAGCCTTTGAATTAGCGACTATTTTATATGACCAGAAAGAATATCAAAAAGCTAATCTATACTTTAAGCAAATTGATACGATTTCACCGGAATTTGAAGGTTATGAGTATGGTTATGCTTTGTCGCTTCATGCAGAACATCAGACAGAAGAAGCATTACGCCTTACGCAGCAGGGTTTGTCGAAAAATCCATTTGATACGCGTCTTTTGTTGCTAGCTTCGCAGCTTTCTTATGAACTTCATGATGAGCAAAAGGCAGAAGATTACCTTTTGAAAGCAAAAGATAATGCGGAAGACTTGGAAGAAATTGCATTGCGTTTGTCTAATCTTTACTTAGAGCAAGAGCGTTTTGATGAAGTTTTGAAATTTGAGGAGCAAGATATAGACAATGTACTGACTAAGTGGAATATTGCGCGTGCCTATCAGGCTTTGGAACAGACAACAGCAGCTTTGGAGCGATATCGACTGTTGCTCTCAGATTTAAAGGAAAATCCAGAATTTTTAGAGCAATATATTTATCTACTTCGTGAAATGGGGGATTTTGAAGAAGCAAAACACCAAGCAGAGCATTATCTTCACTTGGTTCCAGATGATGTGGAGATGCAGGAATTGTACGATAGTTTGTAAAAAGAGTAACAAGCACAATCCTATAAGACGCATGGGAATTATGATATAATGATGAGCGTGATATTCAGGAAGGACGAAGAAAATGACTGAAAAATTTGGTGCGGATTTGATTGTGGATAGTTTAATCAATCACAAGGTGGATTATGTATTTGGAATTCCCGGTGCAAAGATTGACCGTGTATTTGATACCTTAGAGGACAAAGGCCCACAACTTATCGTTGCTCGTCATGAACAAAATGCTGCTTTTATGGCGCAAGGAATTGGGCGGATTACAGGAGAGCCGGGTGTCGTGATTGCAACGAGTGGACCAGGTGCTTCAAACTTAGCAACGGGCTTGGTTACGGCGACCGCAGAGGGCGACCCAGTGCTGGCTTTGGCTGGTCAGGTCAAACGCTCTGATCTTCTCAAACGTGCACATCAGTCCATGGATAATGCTGCGCTGTTTAAGCCGATTACTAAGTATTCAGTCGAAGTGCAAGACGGCAATACTCTTTCAGAAATTATCGCCAATGCGTATCGTCATGCCAAATCAGGAATGCCGGGGGCAAGTTTTATCTCCATTCCACAGGATGTGGTGGATAGTCAGGTTCATGTGAAAGCAATTAAACCGCTGACGGATCCGCAGCTGGGTTCTAGTTCTGTGGCAGACATTAACTATCTAGCGCAAGCGATTAAAAATGCTGTGTTACCGGTTCTTCTCTTGGGAAATGGCGCTTCAAGTGCCAAAGTGACGGCTTCTATTCGTCAGTTATTGGAGCAAGTACAGTTGCCTGTTGTGGAAACATTCCAAGGGGCTGGGATTGTGTCTCGTGAATTGGAAGAAGCTACGTTCTTTGGACGTGTCGGACTGTTTCGCAATCAGCCGGGTGACATGCTTCTGAAAAAATCTGACCTAGTCATCGCTATCGGCTATGATCCGATTGAGTATGAAGCACGCAACTGGAATGCTGAAATTTCTGCCCGCGTCATTGTGATTGACGTAGAGCCAGCAGAGATTGATACTTACTTCCAACCGGAGCGGGAGCTGATTGGAGATATTGCAAATACTTTGGATTTATTGCTGCCAGCGATTAACGGCTATCAATTACCAGAAGGCTCGCGGGAATATCTGCAAGTGCTGCGAGATAAAATGGACGGTGATGTGAAATTTGATCGCAGCCAAACTGAAAAAGGTCGCCTACACCCGCTGGATATTGTCGAAGTCTTGCAGGAAAATACGACAGATGATATGACAGTTACAGTAGATGTGGGTACGCATTATATTTGGATGGCACGTTATTTCAAGAGCTATGAACCAAGGCATTTGCTTTTTTCAAATGGGATGCAAACGTTAGGAGTGGCATTGCCTTGGGCGATTTCGGCAGCCTTGGTTCGTCCCAACACAAAGATCATTTCTGTGTCTGGCGATGGTGGTTTCCTCTTTTCGGCTCAGGAGCTAGAGACAGCGGTTCGACTGCAATTGCCAATAGTTCATCTCATTTGGAACGATGGTCATTATAATATGGTGGAATTTCAAGAAGAAATGAAATATGGTCGTTCATCTGGAGTGGACTTTGGACCTGTTGATTTTGTTAAATATGCAGAGAGTTTTGGTGCGAAAGGCTTCCGAGCAACCTCTCCAGCAGAATTGACACAGCTGCTTCAAAAAGCTTTAGAGGAAAGTGGACCGGTTATCATTGATGTGCCAGTGGATTACAAGGACAGCAGTACACTAGGAGAAACGATTTTACCAGATGAGTTTTATTAAATTGAAACTGGGAAGGGTTCAAGACTATTTAAAGAGAGTTCAATTTCTTATTTTCTTGTACGGTTGATGTGTAGTTCAGTATTAGAAAGTAAAAGGCTGGATGTGAGACCTACTTTTTTCAAGGAAAGATAGTAAAAATTGCCTAGGAGGAGAAATGGAAAAGCTTGTAACATTATTTCACTACAATACTTTGGGGGCTTTGATGGCGGGGCTTTACAAGGGGACGATGACGATTGAAGAATTGCTTCAACATGGCGATTTAGGGATTGGTACTTTAGACTCTATTGACGGAGAGCTGATTGTGCTTGACGGCAAGGCCTATCAAGCCAAGGGGATAGGAGCAAGTCCTGAAGTGATAGAAGTTTCAACAGATAGGACGGTTCCTTATGCTGCAGTGGCTTTTCACCGAGCAGAAGCGTGTTTTCGTCAGGACGTTGAGCTGACTGATGAAGCGTTGAAGAAGCGCATAGAAGCTAGCTATGTCGGGGAAAATCTTTTTCGCTCAATTAAGATTCATGGTGAATTTAGCAGCATGCACGTGCGAATAGCTCCAAAATCCTCTCCGGGAAAGAGGTTTGCAGAAATCGCAGCTCATCAGCCGGAGTATCATGCAGAACACATTTCAGGAACGATTGTTGGCTTTTGGACGCCGGAGCTGTTTCACGGCGTCAGCGTAGCTGGTTATCATCTTCATTTTCTATCTGATGACCACCAATTCGGTGGACATGTCATGGATTTTGTCATGAAAAATGGAGAGGTTGAAATCGGAACGATTGCGGCTTTGGAGCAGCGTTTTCCGGTTCAAGACCAAGATTTTCTCGCTGCCAAATTGAATGTGGCGGAGCTAAAAGAAGATATTGAGAAATCGGAATAAAAGGCGGCGGGGTAGGTTTAAGAGACTTACATACACCTTAAATAGTCTGAAATAGAATACAAAGGTTGGAATTCAGTTTCCAACCTTTTTTAGGTCTGTCTCTCTGGTCGATGGAGAGAATAAGACTTGGGTTAGCCTGTCGCCCCAGTCGACGGAGAGAATAAGACTTGGTTTAAACTGTCGCCCCGGTCGACAGAGAGAATAAGACTTGGTTTAAACTGTCGCCTCGGTCGATGGAGAGAATGAGACTTGGTTTAGCCTGTCGCCTCGGTCGACGGAGAGAATGAGACTTGGTTTAGCCTGTCGCCCCAGTCGATGGAGAGAATGGGAATTAGTTTAAACTGCCGCCCACGTCGACGACCTATCTAAGAACTGGTTCACTCCGTCTGAGGGTCGGATAGCTTGTCAGAAAAGTGCTTCACTCCGTCCGAGGGTCAGATAGTTTGCCTAAGAACTGCTTCACTCCGTCCGAGGGTCAGATAGTTTGCCTGAGAACTGATTCACTTCATCCGAGGGTCGGACAGCCTGCCTGAAAACTGGTTTGCTTCGTCCGAGGGTCGGACAGCTTGCCAGAAAAGTGGTTCACTTCGTCTGAGGGTCGGCCGTACGAAGAGTCGTCAGAAAAAGGTGCCGATTAGCGGACACCTTTACATTTTCATAGATTTGATTTTGGCTTCATCGGGAGTGACCCGCAGGGTCTTTTGTCCAGTATAGGTCACAAAACCGGGCTTGCCACCGGTTGGCTTATTGAGCTTTTTGACTTCAATCATATCCACCTGAACGAGATTGGACAATCTCGCCTTAGAAAAGTATGCTGCCAATTCCGCAGCATCTGTCTTGACCTCATCACTTGGTTGCAGATTGCCTGTGATGACCACGTGACTGCCGGGAATATCCTTGGCATGAAACCAAAGCTCCTCTTTTTTAGCCATTTTAAAAGTCAACTCGTCATTTTGCAAGTTGTTTCGACCAACCAAAATAATCGTCTTACCGTCAGTTGCCAAGTATTTTTCTGGTTTCTTTCGTTTTTGAATTTTCTCACGCTGGCGTCGGCGAATAAAGCCCGTCTGGATCAATTCCTCACGAATCTCTGCGATTTCTGTCAAGCTAGCCTGTGACAGGGCGGTTTCCACACTCTCCAAATATTGAATGGTTTCTTTAGTTTCTTCAATCAGTCCCGTTAAATGCTTGACTGCTTCTTTCAGTTTTTGATATTTCTTAAAATAGCGCTGAGCATTTTGGTTAGGGGTCAAAGCTTTATCCAGCACAATAGTAATTTTCTCGCTTGTGTAGTAATTGTCCAGTTCTACTTGGTCTTGATTGTTGGGAACTTGGTGCAAAAAAGTAGTGAGGAGTTCTCCTTTTTGGCGAAATTCTTCAGCATTTTCAGTCGCGACTAATTCCTGCTCTTGTTTTTTTAATTTCTTGCGGTTTTTTTCTAATTCATTCTCCACTCGATGAATCAGTTCACTGGCTTGCTGATTAACACGGTCGCGTTCCGCCTTGTCTTGATAGAAGTCGTCTAGCAGCTGCGATAAGCTCGGAAATTCTTTCTGACTATCCGCAAAAAGAATGGGCGCAAAGGATTTAGTTGTCAGATGAGCTTGCGTGGGACTGGCAAAGAAAGCACGGAAGGTTTTTAGTTTGTCACTCGTTAAGCACTGACTGAGCTCGGTCGCTGTATCGCGCCCCAAGCCTTGAAATAAGTTTTGTAAAGAACGGGCCGACAAATCCTCTGTATGCAAAATTTCAAATAATTTTTCATCAGAAATCGTAAACGGATTGCGGTTGCCTGTCTGAGGTGGAGCGACATAGCTTGAGCCCGGCAGAATCGTACGGTAACTATTTTGAGAAAAGCCGACATGTTTAATAGCTTCAATAATATTGCCGCTTGCCTTATCCATTAGGATGATATTGCTGTGCTTGCCCATGATTTCGATGACCAGTGTTACTGCCACGCTATCTCCGATTTCATTTTTGTTGGAGACAGAGATTTCCAAAATTCGGTCATTGTCAATCTGTTCAATGCTTTCAATCGTAGCACCTTGCAGGTATTTCCGCATAACCATGATAAATGTGGTAGGCACTGCTGGATTTTCAAAGGCGGTATGGGTTAGTTGAATGCGACCAAAAACAGGGTGAGCGGATAAGAGTAATTTGTGATTTTGCCGCTTGCTGCGGATTTGCAGCACTAATTCCTGCTCAAAAGGTTGGTTGATTTTTTGAATACGACCATATAGCAACTCTTGCCGCAATTCCTCTGTCATATGGTGTAAAAAAAATCCGTCAAAGGACATGTTTTTCTCTCCTTGAATGATACTAAAGAAAATTATAACAAAAAATAGCAAGAAAAGGTTGGAAAATTATTGTCAGAAAAGTTTGACAAAACACTTGACATTTGTTTCAGAAACATCTAAAATAATATCAAATTAGAAAAGTAATAAAATAGTTGTTGGCAGAGAGCTTGTGGTTGGTGAAAACAAGTAGCAGCGTTTTATGAAATTGGGCTAATGGATAGAAGTTGAATTTGAAACGATAAAAATTCGGTGAGCACACCTTACAGTGCAACTTGTTGTTAGACAAGATAGAGATGTGGGAGAAGTCTATTATTTTTCCCATAATTGAGGTGGCACCGCGATTTACGCCCTCACACAGGATGAACTGTGTGTGGGTTTTTCTTTTATTGTTTCATTTCCCTTAAAATGGAGGAAAAATATGTTTAAACGATGGCGACTCTGGCTTTTACTCGAATAAAAAATAGAAAAATATGAAATGGAGAACAGATATGAAAAACAAACGGTTAATGGGAATGATTGCTCTTTTAGTGGTATTAGTTGTCGGAGGCATTATTTATTCTAGTGTAAATGGCGAGAAAGCACCGAAGACAAACAATACAACCAAAACAGTAAAAGTTGGTGTGCTGCAATATGTCAGTCATCCGTCACTTGATTTGATTTATAAAGGGATTCAAGAAGGATTGGCGCAAGAAGGTTATAAAGGCAAGAAGATCAAAATTGACTTTATGAATGCAGAAGGTGACCAAAGTAAAGTGGCAACGATGAGCAAGCAATTAGTTGCCAATGGCAATGACGTGCTGATTGGAATCGCAACGCCTGCTGCTCAAGGTTTGGCTAGTGCAACGAAAGACAAGCCAATCGTCATGGGAGCAGTGACCGATCCAGTTGGGGCGAATTTAGTAAAGGATTTGAAAAAGCCGGGAGGCAACATTACAGGTGTGTCTGACCACAACCCAGCTCAACAGCAATTGGAGCTCATCAAACAATTAACACCGAATGTGAAAACAATCGGCGTCCTTTATTCAAGCAGTGAAGACAATTCAAAAACGCAGGTAGAAGAATTTACAGCTTTGGCTGAAAAAGCAGGCTATAAAGTGCTTCCTTATTCTGTACCTTCTACCAATGAGATTGCTTCAACCATGAATGTGATGACAGGAAAGGTAGATGCCATTTGGATTCCAATTGACAACACCATTGCTTCAGCTTTTTCAACAGTCGTTTCCAGCAATCAAACGGCTAAAAAACCAATCTATCCAAGTGCGACCGCTATGGTAGAAGAAGGTGGTCTGGGTTCAGTGGTTGTCGATCAAAAAGATCTTGGAGTGGCGACTGGAAAAATGACGGCGAAAATTTTGAAGGGCGCTAAACCAGCAGACACAGCTGTTGAAATCTTTGCTACTGGCAAATCAGTTGTGAACAAAAAAGTGGCTGCTCAGTTAGGAATAACAATTCCAGATGATGTTCTGAAAAAAGCAGGACAAGTCATTGAGTAATCCGATTATAAGAAACGATATTTTAAAAGTTAGGACAACAGTATGATACTTTCAATTGTCTCACAAGGACTTGTTTGGGCTATTTTAGGCTTGGGGATTTTTATGACTTTCCGCATTTTAAACTTCCCTGATATGACAACAGAGGGCTCTTTTCCATTGGGCGGAGCAGTAGCAGTTACGCTGATTAGTAAGGGAATCAATCCTTTTCTGGCAACTGCTGTTGCCATTCTGGCTGGCTGTCTGGCAGGCATGGTAACGGGACTTCTCTATACTAAGGGGAAAATTCCTACTCTCCTTTCGGGAATTTTAGTCATGACTTCCTGCCATTCTATTATGCTTATGTTAATGGGGCGGGCTAATCTTGGACTTCTTGGAACGAAGCAAATTCAGGACTTTCTACCGTTTTCTGGCGAATTAAACAATCTTCTGACAGGATTGATTTTTGTCAGTTTGGTAATAACTGCATTGCTCTTTTTCTTAGATACAAAATTGGGTCAAGCTTATATTGCTACGGGTGATAATCCTGATATGGCAAGGAGTTTTGGCATTCACACAGGACGAATGGAGTTAATGGGTCTGGTGCTGTCTAATGGTGTCATTGCCCTAGCTGGTGCCCTTATTGCTCAGCAGGAAGGTTATGCGGATGTCTCGCGCGGGATTGGTGTCATCGTTGTGGGACTTGCCAGTCTCATTATTGGAGAGGTGCTTTTTACCAGCCTGACATTGGCAGAACGCCTATTGACGATTGTCATCGGAGCTATTCTCTATCAATTCCTGATTTGGGGCGTGATTGCGCTTGGCTTTAATACCAGCTATCTTCGCCTTTATAGTGCGGTTATCTTGGCAATTTGTCTCATGATTCCGACTTTCAAAAATAAATTCTTTAAAGGAGTCAAGTTAAGCAAATGACAGCAATTGTAGAATTAAAAAACGCGACAAAAATTGTCAACACAGGTATTGAGGAAGAAAAAGTTATTTTAAATGATGTTTCACTGGATATTTTTGAGCATGACTTCATTACGATTTTAGGCGGAAATGGGGCAGGGAAATCCACGCTTTTCAATGTCATTGCAGGAACATTACCATTGACGAGTGGCAGCATTTATATTCTAGGTGAAAATGTGACCAGTTATTCACCAGAAAAACGGGCTAAGTATCTGTCACGCGTTTTTCAAGACCCAAAAATGGGAACAGCTCCGCGCATGACGGTGGCAGAAAATCTATTGATTGCTAAATTTCGTGGTGAAAAACGCCGTCTGGTGCCACGTTGTCTGAGCCATTATCGCAAAGAATTTCAGGAGACAATAGACAAAATCGGCAATGGCTTAGAAAAACATTTGGACACACCGATTGAATTTCTCTCGGGCGGACAAAGACAGGCGTTGAGTCTTTTAATGGCGACTCTCAAACGCCCTGAGCTGTTGCTTTTGGATGAACATACAGCAGCGCTTGACCCCAAAACCAGTGTGGCATTGATGAGTCTGACAGATGAATTTGTAAATCGTGATCAACTGACTGCTCTCATGATTACTCACCACATGGAAGATGCTCTTAAATACGGCAATCGCTTGATTGTCATGAAAGACGGACAAATTATCCAAGACTTACATCAAGAAGAGAAAGCGAAAATGACGATTGCGGATTATTACAGCTTATTTGAATAAAAAAAATTCCAATCTCCTAGCTGAGGTTGGAATTTCTTTTTTGCGCTTCTCTGATAGTATTTGGAACCAGACGAATCCGCTTAATATCTGAAATACGAATAATCGTTGACATACTTTTCTGGAAGTTTTTAACAATCAATTGCTGACGCTCTTTGTCATATTTGACAATATCACCAGTAAAACTTTTATCTGAAAAAATGACATGTACGCCAGACTTATTTTGCAAAGCTGTTTCAATCGTCTGCAAAATATTGGTGTTGTCTTCCTCTACCTCTTGTGTATCCTTTTTGTAATTGATAAATTCACTTGCGCGCTCTAAAATCATTTCGAGAAATTTTTTCATAGCTAAATTCTCCATAACTTGTTACAATATATTATATAACAAACTCGCTAAAAAAGTAAATTTTTTACGAATAAATCAAGAAAGAAGAAAAAGGAGACAAAAATGTCAGAATTCAAATTTGAGATAGAAGAAAAGTTATTGGTGTTGTCAGAAAATGATAAAGGCTGGACGAAAGAGCTGAATCGTGTGAGCTTCAATGGTGCGCCAGCCAAATACGATATCCGTAGTTGGAGTCCTGACCATACAAAAATGGGGAAAGGGATTACGCTCTCCAATGAAGAATTTCAAGTACTGGTAGATGCCTTTAAGGCTTAGAAAATTACAAATAGAATCAAGGCAAGAGAGTGAGAGATAGTTGAACTGTGGCCAACTGTTGATGGCTCTCTTTTTACTGTAGAAAATAAGGAAATTTTACACAAAAACTTGAAAATACGCTTTCAAAATGTTATGCTATTAAATATAGAGATTAGAATTTTAGGAGGTTTAGGATGCTTGAAATTCAAAATTTAGAAAAAAGTTTTGGGCAAAAACAAGTGCTATTTGGTGTTGATTTCAAAGCTGAATCAGGACAAATCCTCGGTTTGATTGGAAAGAACGGTGCTGGGAAAACAACGATTTTCCACAGTATTCTGCATTTTTTAGAATACAGCGGAAACATTACATTTGATAAGCAACCGATTTCTCAGGAGACCTATCGGAAAATTGGTTATTTGCCAGAAGAGCGGAGTCTGATGCCTAAGATGACTGTTTATGAGCAAGTGCGGTATTTGGCAAATTTAAAGGGAGTACCAAATGCAGTTGTGAAAGAAAAATTACCTCAGTGGATGGAGCGCTTGCAAGTCAAAGGCAAAGTGACCGATAAAATCAAGAGCTTGTCTAAAGGGAATCAACAAAAGGTTCAGCTGATTATCACACTCTTGCATGAACCAAATTTGATTATCCTAGACGAGCCATTTAGTGGTTTGGATCCTGTGAATACCGAGATTTTGAAACAGGTCATTATTGAGGAAAAAGAGCGTGGAGCAACGATTATTTTCTCTGACCATGTGATGACCAATGTGGAAGAATTGTGTGATGATGTTGTTATGATTCGTGATGGGAAAGTCATTTTGGATGGCAGCGTGCAGGAAGTTCGTAATCAATACGGCAAAACACGTCTCTTTGTGTCTAGCTCGCTGTCTCAAACGGAATTAGAAGCACTTCCTCACGTAAGTAAAGTCAATCTAACCAACCAGGGAACATGGCGATTGATATTAGATGACGAAGCAGCTGGTAAGGAATTGTTTGACTTGTTGACTAAAGGACAATATATTGAAACTTTTGACCAACAAGCTCCAACAATTGATGAAATCTTTAAGTTAGAATCAGGGGTGGAAGTATGAAACAGACTTTAATTGTTATCAAAGAAACCTATCTTCGTCATGTCAAGTCATGGAGTTTTGTCTTCATGGTTATTTCGCCTTTCATTTTTATCGGTCTGAGTATGGGAGTTGGTTATCTTTCCTCCATGTCAAATAGTAATTCTAACCGTGTCGCAGTTGTATCAGACAATGCTCAAGTGAAGGAAGCTCTGAAAGATACTAAGAATCTGGATTTCGATTATAAAAATAAAGCAGCAGCTAAGAAAGCTGTAAAAGATGGCGATGTTGGCGGATATTTGCTAGTATCAGAAGCAGACGGGCAAATCAAGGCAACTTATTTTGCAGATACGAGCATGAGTAGTGCTACAAAAATTGAAATTACACAGAAACTGATGCAGTTGCAACAGGTTGCAAATATTAGCCAAGCTAATTTATCAGCTAATCAAGTGAAGCTACTTTCAAGAGCTATTGATTTCAAAGAAAAGATTGATGAGAAGAAAGAAGCGAAGAAGGCCACTCAAACGATTGTCGCAACAGCAATTGGTCTTGTACTTTATATGATTCTCATTGTTTACACAAGCTCAACTGCTCAAGAAATTGCAAGCGAAAAAGGGACGAAGATTATGGAGGTTATTTTCTCCAGTATCAAGGCTTCTGAATATTTCTATGGTCGAATGGCAGGAATTTTTGCAGTTATCTTGACCCATGTCAGCATTTATGTAATCGGCGCTGTGCTGTTGCTTGCTTTTTCAGACCAGATTTCTTTTGTAAAAGAATTCTTAGATGCCAATCCAAATCTGATGAAGCATTTGGGAGAAGCAATTTCCTTTAATACCATTGCTTTCATTACTTTGAGTGTCTTTTTGTTCGTTGTCCTGTCTGCCTTTTTAGGCTCGATGGTAACAAGAATTGAAGATGTTGGGAAAGCTGTTCAGCCTGTTGTGATGCTGATTCTCCTTGGATTTTTGGGAGTGACGGCTCTTGGAAACGCTGGTGACACAATTTTGCTTAAAGTTGGTTCTTTTATCCCATTCATTTCGACTTTCTTTATGCCCTTCCGTGCCATTAACGGTTATGCAAATGGGCTAGAAGCTTGGATTTCATTTGCCATTTCCTTTGTCTTTACCTTAGGAATGACAGTTTATATCGGTCGGATTTACTCCAGCTTAATTTTACAAACAGATGATATTGGCATTTGGAAGAGCTTCAAAAAAGCTTTAGCTTATCATTAAAAATCGTTCTCCACAAGTATTCTTGTGGGGATTTTTTTCTTGAAAAGGTATGTAGTCAATCGCTGTTGAAAAACTTTAAAAATGATATAATAGGACTATATTTTGACAAAAAGGATGATCATGAAATTACTTTATACTGATATTCGCAATCCCTTAACGAAGATTTTGGTAAAAGAAGCAGAGCGCTTGGCACAGGCAGGCAAGCGCGTGTTTTATATTGCCCCTAACTCTCTTTCATTTGAAAAGGAGAGGGCTGTTTTGAGTCTTTTAGAAAACCACGCTTCGTTTGCTATTACAGTGACACGTTTTGCGCAGATGGCGCGTTATTTTGTCCTCAATAATGTGCAGCAAGGCAGACCATTAGACGATATTGGTTTGGGAATGCTGTTTTACAAAGTCTTATCAGAAATGGATGAGCACGATTTGCGGGTGTACGGTGGCATTCGGACGGATGCGCAATTTATTCAGCAATTGGTTGAGCTTTATCATGAATTGCAAGCTGCTCAGATGACCTTTTCGGATTTGGACTATCTAGATGAGGATGAGAAAAAAGCAGATTTGATCAAGATTTTACAGCTAGTGACGCATCAGCTAAATCAGAGTGAATTTATTTCTGAGTCAAATATTATGGTCTTTGCCAATCATATTACAGCAGGTGATGTAGATAAAGAATTGCAAGGATTGGCTTTGGTCATTGACGGTTTTACACGTTTTTCAGCTGAAGAAGCTTATTTGATCGAGCTTTTGCATAGCAAGGGTGTGGAAATCATTATTGGTGTTTATGCCAGTGAGAAGGCATACCGTGCGACTTTTCGAGAGGGTAATCTGTATCAGGCTAGCGTGGATTTCTTGCGCCATTTGGCAAATGAGTATGAAGTGAAACCTGAATATAGACCTGCAAAGCAGCCAGATGATGCTTTTGGAAACATTTCAAAACTGCTAGAAAGCCGCTATGATTTCTCAGATGTTGAGCTGGAGCTGACGGAGCAAGACCGTTCGCATGTACAGATTTGGTCGACTGTCAATCAAAAAGAAGAACTGGAATATGTGGCGAAAAGCATTCGCCAGCGAGTTCATGATGGTGCTCGCTACAAAGATATTCGCTTACTTTTGGGAGATGTGGAAGCCTATCGTTTGCAGTTAAAGACGATTTTTGATCAGTATCAGATTCCTTTTTATTTGGGGCGAAGCGAGTCCATGGCACATCACCCTTTGGTGCAGTTTATTGAAGCGTTAGTGCGTTTAAAACGCTATAATTTTCGGACAGAAGATTTGCTCAATCTTGTAAAAACAGGTCTTTATGGTCATTTAAAGCAAGAAGAACTAGACTTATTTGAGCAATATATTCGCTTTGCAGATGTAAAAGGGATTAGTAAATTTTCTAAAGATTTTACTCATAATCAGCATCAAAAATTTGACCTGATTCACATCAATCAATTAAGAAAAAAAATAGTCACTCCGCTTTTGGAATTTTTTAAATCTCGCCGTCAAACAGCGACAGGTCTGCTCCAGAAATTTCATCAATTTTTGACAGTGATTGCTTTTTCTCAGAATTTTTCTGGTTTGGTAGATTCTACGAATCCGCAAGATCAAGAACGGCAAGAAGAAGTTTGGAAAGCTTTTTGTCATGTTTTGGAACAATTTGCCAGTGTCTTTTCAGCCAGCAAGGTCAAGCTAGATGATTTTCTGACTCTGGTGCAGTCAGGAATGCTGTTATCCAACTATCGAACTATTCCAGCAACAGTAGATGTCGTGACCATTCAGTCTTATGACTTAATCGAGCCTTTGTCAAGTCCTTTTGTCTATGCTGTTGGTTTGACCCAAGACTATTTTCCAAAAATTTCCCAAAATAAGAGCCTTTTGTCAGATGAAGACCGATTACGATTAAATGAAGCGACTGATGAGCGCTCGGAATTGCTGATTGCTGCTCAGGAAAATCTCCAGAAAAATCGTTTTGTCGCTTTGTCACTTCTGAATGCTGCAACGGAGAGGTTGGTGCTCTCCACTCCTCAGATTGTCAATGAAATAGAGAACAACATTTCTCCATATTTGTTAGAATTGCATGAACAACCAATTGGGCTGCCGATTGAAGTGAAGCGTTCGCAGGCAACGAGTGATGATATTGGTACTTATCGAGCTCTGCTGGCGAGGGTTATTGAGTTGAATCAAGGTGATATTGATAAAGAGCGCTCTTTGACGGAGAAAGAACAGACTTTTTGGTCAGTAGCTGTGCGGGTTCTGCGCAAAAAATTGGAAAGCGAAGGTATTTCGATTCCTAATGTAACGTCAAGCCTTGAAACAGAAACCTTGTCAACGCAGACATTGCAAGCTCTTTATCCGCCTCATCAAGCATTTCAGCTATCTACTTCAGCTTTGACAGAATTCTACCGCAATCAATATGCTTATTTTTTGAAGTATGTCTTGGCTTTGCAGGAAGAAATGACGATTCACCCAGATGCGCGCAGCCATGGAAATTTTCTGCATCGTGTGTTTGAAAAAGTCATGCAAGAGCAGTCTAGTGAGCCATTTGATAATCGCCTAGAAAAAGCCATTCAAGAAACCAGTCAGGAGGCAGAATTTAAAACTCTTTATACAGAAAATGCAGAAGCCTTGTTTGCTCACGAAGTTTTGCTGGACACAGCGCGTGCGACAGGACAGGTTTTAGAGAGAAATAAATTGGTAGAAACCATTCAAGAAGAAGCTGTTTTCGGACAGGAAGAAACAAATGTTCTAACCTTGTCAGACGGACGCAACTTTCAAATTCGAGGGAAAGTTGACCGGATTGACCGTTTGAAGATAGATGGCAGTCTAGGCGTTGTTGACTATAAATCAAGCGATACGAATTTTGATTTTCAAAAATTTTTCAATGGCTTAAATTCTCAATTACCTACCTATCTAGCAGCTTTGAAACAAGAGTCGTGGATGAATGAAGAAGCGCATGCTTTTGGTGCTATGTATCTGCAGATGACCAATCCACTTGTGCCTTTAGCCAAGACGAAGTCGCAAGGCGACGCTGTCAAAGAAGCAATGAAGAACCTAGAATACAAAGGTCTGTTCTTGTCTGAGCAGGCTCGTCAGCTGAATGCTTTGTACGATAAAAAGAAAGTGAATCTGTTGAGTCAAGAGGAGTTGGAGACATTGTTGGCTTATAATGCACTCTTGTATCGCCGTGCTGCTGAGCAAATCTTGGCAGGGCATTTTTACATCAATCCTTATACGGAAAATGGCAGAAGTATTGCACCTTTTGTGGAGCAGTACAAGTCCATTACGGGATTTGAAGCTAACTTTCACCTCTCTAGCGCCCGCCATTTGGTTAAGTTAGATAGCCACCCGACAGGTGAAAAGAAGCGTCAAGCATGGATAGAAAAGATGAAGGAGGAGTTAGAAAAATGAGACAGATTCCATTTTTGAGTCAGGAAGAAATCTATGCTTTGCAGGATCAAGAAGCACAGTCTGACAAATCTCAAAAACGTACACCAGAGCAAATCGAAGCCATTTACTCCTCCGGTCAAAATATTCTTGTATCTGCTTCTGCAGGCTCAGGAAAAACCTTTGTTATGGTGCAGCGGATTATTGACCAAATTCTGCGGGGAGTTCGCATTGACCAGCTCTTCATTTCGACTTTTACCGTTAAAGCAGCCAGTGAATTAAAAGAGCGCTTGGAGAAAGAGTTATCCAAGGTCTTGAAGGCAACAGATGATGAGGAGCTCAAACAGCACTTGGCGCAGCAATTAGCCGATATTCCGAATGCCGACATTGGAACCATGGACTCTTTTACCCAAAAGGTCCTCAATAAATATGGTTATCTCCTAGAATTGGCGCCAAATTTTCGCATTTTGCAAAATGCGAGTGAGCAGTTATTGCTACAAAACGAAGTTTTTGAGCAAGTTTTTGAAGACTTCTATCAATCTGATCAGGCAACTTTGTTTAAAAAATTAGTCAAAAATTTTACAGGTCAGAGGAAAGATTTGCTTGGTTTTCGAGAGCAGGTTTATAAGATTTATGCTTTTTTGCAATCCACCAGTAATCCAATAGCATGGTTAGAAAAAGACTTTTTGAAAGGCTATGAGCGTGCGGATTTCCAAGAAGAAGCGCGACTTTTAGCACAAATAAAAGAAGCTCTTTATGACCTAGAAGATTTTTTCCATTATCATTTGGCGAATGAAGCCAAGGAATTTCCCAAAGCAAAATACCTTGAGAATGTGCAGAGCGTGCTTGATTGTCTGGTAGGCTTACAAGAGCAGTCCTCTGAGGAAGCTTATCTCACAGCACTTGATAGAATTGTAGAGATTTCACGCGCAAGCAATGGCAAAGCCTTGACAAACAGCGGACGAAAAGAAGAATTAAAAGAAATCATCAACGCCTATAATGAAAAGCGCAAGGAAAAGATTCAAGTTTTACGAGATTTGGCAGATCAATTTTACCGTTTTGAATTTCAAGTGACCTATCATGAGGAAGCCAAGGAAATCTTGCTTGTCTTGCAGCAATTTATGAAATCGTTTGTGACAAGCTATCTACAACGGAAAAAAGAAGAAAATGCGTTTGAATTTGCGGATATCAGTCATTTTGCCATTCAGATTTTGGAAGAATTTCCTGATGTGCGCCACTTTTATCGGACAAAATATCATGAAGTCATGGTGGACGAGTATCAGGATACCAACCACACGCAGGAGCGTATGCTGGAGCTGTTATCAAATGGGCATAATCGCTTTATGGTGGGGGATATTAAGCAGTCTATTTACCGTTTTCGTCAGGCTGATCCGCAGATTTTTAATGAGAAATTTAAAACCTATCAAGAGGATAGCCGGCAAGGGAAATTGCTTGTTTTGAAAGAGAATTTCCGCAGTCATGTGGAAGTCTTGGAAGCCACGAATGACGTTTTCAAACGCCTCATGGATGAGGAAGTGGGAGAAATTGATTATAATGAAACGCATTATCTGGTAGCTGGAAATCCTGCTAAAAAAGCACCAAATCCACAATATCAGACGGAATTTCTCATTTATGACGGAACGCTTGAGACGGATAATGAGGAGAATGACAAGGATGTTTCTTCTGTTTCTGCAGGAGAAGTAGCGCTGGTCATTAAGGAAATTATCCGTCTGCACAATGAGGAAAATGTCCCATTTGAAGATATGACATTGCTAACGGCTTCGCGGACGCGCAACGATGTGATTTTATCTGAGTTTGCCAAATACGGTATCCCAGTCGTTTCAGACGGTGGCGAGGATAATTATTTGCAATCTGTAGAAGTTATGGTGATGTTGGATACCCTGCGTACGATTAACAATCCGCTCAATGATTATGCTTTGGTGGCACTTCTAAAGTCACCAATGTTCACCTTTACTGAGGATGAATTGGCTCGTTTGGCCTTGCAAAAAAAGGTGACAGAAGCTACTTATGTTACTCATCAGGAAAATCTCTATGAGAAATTGAAAAATGCTCTGAGTGGGAACGGTCAACATCCCGAACTCATCACACCTCCTCTTTTAAAGAAAATCCAGCAGTTTCAAAAAATACTGCTGGATTGGCGAGAGTTTGCAAAAATAAATTCGCTCTATGATTTGCTTTGGAAAATTTATCAAGACCGCTTTTATTATGACTATGTAGGAGCCCTACCAAATGGAGCAGGGCGTCAAGCGAATCTCTACGCTCTTACTTTGCGAGCAAATGACTACGAAAAGATGAGTTTTAAGGGCTTGTCGCGTTTTATTGGGATGATTGATAAGATCTTAGAAACTCAAAATGATTTGGCGAGTGTCGTTGTTGCGGCTCCGAAACATGCAGTCCGCTTGATGACAGTTCACAAGAGCAAAGGTTTGGAATTTAAATATGTCTTTTTGCTTAATATGGATAAAGTCTTCAATCGTAAGGATAGTAGTTCTGCTTTGATTCTCAGTCGTCAAAATGGCGTCGGCATCAAGTATGTCGCGGACGTAGTGGTAGACGCTGCTGATGAGTTAGCGCCTAACCATGTTCGCTTGTCTATTGATACTCTTCCTTATGTGCAAAATGAGCGTGAGATTCATTTGGCAAGTATTTCTGAGCAAATGCGTCTGCTCTATGTTGCTATGACGCGGGCAGAAAGAAAGCTGTATCTGGTTGGCAAAGGTCGTCAAGAAAGCCTGGAGAAAAAGACCTTCCCTGCTCCTGAAAATGGTCGTTTAGCAGCCTCCATTAGGCAAACTATGACAAGTTTTCAAGACTGGATTTGGGCTTTACAGACAGTCTTTGAGAAAGACGATTTAGCTTTTTCAACACAATTTGTGACGGATAGCGATTTAACAAGTGAGAAAATAGGTCAGTTAAAGCTGAAGGAACGGATTGTCGAGGAGAACTTAGCGCACAATCGCCAGTCTGAGGATATTCGTAGGGCTTTGGATATTTTGGAAAATGTGGACAGGCTAAATACTCAGTATCGAGCAGCCATCCATTTGCCAAGTGTTCGGACACCGAGCCAAATCAAGAAATTTTATGAACCGGTCATGGATACAGACGGTGTTGAGATTATGGAGAAAAAAACTCCAGATTTTATTGGAAAAACTTCTTTTGAACTACCTGACTTTGCTAAAAAAGCCCCTGTTACAGGAGCGCAAATCGGTAGTGCTGTCCATGAACTGATGCAGCGTATTCCTTTAAATCAATTGCCTACAATAGCTATTTTAAAGGAAATATTGGCTCAGGTTCAGGCAGAAGAAACTGTCAAAAAGAAGATTGATTTGCAAAAGATAGCTAGTTTCTTTGAGACAGAGCTTGGTCAACTACTCTTAAAGCAGGCAGATAAAGTTTATCGTGAAGCTCCATTTGCTATGTTAAAGCAAGATCAAGCGAGCGGACAGGATTTTGTAGTCCGTGGAATTTTGGATGGTTATCTCCTACTGGCTGATCGTATCGTTCTCTTTGATTATAAGACAGATCAATATACAAATCCAAGTGAATTAGTGGAGCGCTACCAGGCACAATTAGCACTTTACGCTGAAGCTCTTCGTCGTTCGTATGGTATTGAAAAAATAGAAAAATATCTAGTGTTGTTGGGCGGAGTTCAACTTCAAGTAGTAAAAGTAGACTAGATAAGATTTTTAGAGAATTGGGCTGATGAATGCTCCCAATTCTTTTTTACAAAAATAGAATCCTCTATTTCCGAATATTTGAGTTGTAAAAAAATAAAAAAGTTCACAAATCAGCTGATTTTTTAGAAAAAGTTATTGAAAATTTCAGAAAAATACGGTAAACTAGTATGTAACCAGACGATGGAGGAATGATATTTGAAATTATATCCTGTTGTTGCAATTCAATCTTATAAACTAAATCAAAAGGCGACTTTGTGTGGCCTTTTTTGTAAAGCTGTCTAGACCTTTATGAAAATTTTCATTTAAAAAAGTTTACTCTTTTATCGACTATTTAGTAGGAATGGAATGAAAAGTTTAAAATTTTAACAAAATCTAGTTATTTTTGCTAATAGTGGGCATTATTTGAAGAAATGTTCGGTTTTGAGAATTTTTTGTAATAATAATGGAAATTTACTTGAAAAGCAATAGGAAAAATAGTAAAATAGAATCATAGAAAACGCTTACAAAACGAGGTGAAAAAATGGATAGACAAGAAGCATTGAGAACTTTTACCACAGGTGAAAATTTCCATTTGCAGCACTATTTGGGGGCTCATCAAGATGAAGTAGATGGGCAAAGTGGCTATACATTTCGTGTATGGGCACCGAATGCTCAGAGTGTGCATCTGATTGGAGACTTTACCGACTGGTATGAAAATCAAATCCCTATGGCACGTAATGAAGGTGGCGTATGGGAAGTGTTTACGGATTTACCTAAGGAAGGAGACATTTACAAATACAACATCAAACGAAGTAGCGGGCAAGAAATTTTGAAAATTGATCCGCTGGCAGTTTATTTTGAAAAACGTCCTGGTACAGGTGCAGTAATTCGGACGATTCCAGAAAAGAAATGGAAAGATGGTCTATGGTTAGCTCGCAGAAAACGTTGGGGATTTTTCTCACGTCCAGTGAATATTTACGAAGCTCATGCAGGTTCCTGGAAGAAAAATGAGGATGGTAGCCCGTATTCATTTGCTCAATTAAAAGATGAACTGATTCCTTATTTGGTTAAAATGAATTATACTCATGTGGAATTCATGCCACTAATGGCGCATCCACTTGGATTGAGCTGGGGTTATCAGCTAATGGGATATTTTGCACTTGAGCACACGTATGGAACGCCTGAAGAGTTTCGTGATTTTGTTGAAGAATGTCATGTCAATAATATCGGAGTTATCGTTGACTGGGTGCCGGGTCATTTTACTATCAATGATGATGCCTTGGCTTATTATGACGGTACACCTACGTTTGAATATCAGGATCATGACCGTGCCCATAATTACGGCTGGGGCGCTCTTAACTTTGACTTAGGAAAGAATGAAGTGCAGTCTTTCTTGATTTCTAGTATCAAGTTTTGGATTGACTTTTATCACTTAGACGGAATCCGTGTGGATGCTGTTAGCAACATGCTCTACCTAGATTATGATAGTGGTCCATGGCAACCAAATATTGACGGGGGCAATCGCAACTACGAAGGCTATTACTTCCTTCAACGCTTGAACACGGTTATCAAACTGGCTCATCCAGATGTCATGATGATTGCAGAGGAAAGCACGAGTGATACAAAGATTACAGGTATGGCAGAAATGGGTGGTCTTGGATTTGACTACAAGTGGAACATGGGCTGGATGAATGACATTCTGCGCTTCTACGAAGAAGACCCAATTTACCGCAAGTATGATTTTAATCTAGTAACCTTTAGTTTTATGTATGCTTTCTCTGAAAACTTCTTACTGCCATTCTCTCATGACGAAGTGGTACATGGTAAGAAGAGTCTCATGCATAAGATGTGGGGAGATCGCTATAATCAATTTGCTGGTCTGCGAAATCTTTATACTTATCAAATATGTCACCCAGGGAAGAAATTACTATTTATGGGCAGCGAATGGGGACAATTCTTAGAATGGAAATGCGAAGAATCTTTAGAATGGCGTGATTTGGCTGATAATATGAATGCCAAGATGCAGCATTTCACTTCTCAGCTCAATCAGCTTTATAAAGAAAATCGCGTTTTGTGGGAAAATGACTTGAGTTGGGACGGTTTAGAGATTATTGATGCGGATAATACAGATCAAAGTGTACTTTCCTTTATTCGGAAAAATGACAAGGGAGATATGTTAGTTTGCGTCTTTAATATGGCTCCGGTAGAACGCAAAGACTTTACCATTGGTGTTCCGGTAGCAGCCATATATGAAGAAATTTGGAATACGGAATTAGAAGAATGGGGAGGTGTGTGGAAAGAACACAATCAAACAGTTCAGTCTCAAGAAGGCTTGTGGAAGGATTATCCTCAGACGTTGACCTTTACTTTGCCAGCATTAGGGGCAAGTATTTGGAAAATTAAACGTCGTGTGAAATCAGCAAATGGAAGTAAGAAGTCCAAAAAGGAGTAACAGATGAAGAATGAAATGCTAGCTTTGATTCTTGCCGGTGGGCAAGGAACACGCCTTGGAAAACTCACTCAAAGTATTGCCAAACCAGCAGTACAATTTGGTGGACGCTACCGTATCATTGACTTTGCTTTGTCCAATTGTGCCAATTCAGGAATTCATAATGTTGGTGTCATTACTCAATACCAACCATTAGCTTTGAATAGTCATATTGGGAATGGTTCTAGTTGGGGACTGGATGGTATTAACACAGGAGTTTCTATTCTCCAGCCGTATTCAGCAAGTGAAGGAAATCGTTGGTTTGAAGGAACTAGTCATGCGATTTATCAAAATATTGATTATATTGATACTATCAATCCTGAGTATGTCTTGATTTTGTCTGGTGACCACATTTACAAAATGGACTACGATGATATGCTTCAGTCTCACAAGGATAACAATGCCAGCTTAACAGTAGCTGTTCTAGATGTCCCTCTGAAAGAAGCCAGTCGTTTTGGTATCATGAATACTGATGCTAATAATCGCATTGTCGAATTTGAAGAAAAACCAGCTGAACCTAAGTCTACTAAGGCTTCTATGGGGATTTATATCTTTGACTGGAAACGCCTGCGTAATATGCTGGTAGCTGCTGAAAAGAGCAATGTAGATATGTCTGACTTCGGTAAGAATGTTATTCCAAATTATCTTGAATCCGGCGAAAGTGTCTATGCTTATGAATTTAAGGGATATTGGAAAGATGTTGGAACGATTGAATCACTTTGGGAAGCCAATATGGAATATATTGATCCAAACAATGCTTTAGATAGCCGAGATCGTCAATGGAAAATTTATTCACGTAACTTGATTTCCCCACCAAACTTCCTTGGAGAAAATGCTCATGTAGAAGATTCTTTGGTTGTGGACGGCTGTTTGGTAGACGGAACAGTTAAACATTCGATTCTTTCTACGGAAGCTCAAGTGCGTAAAGATGCAGTTGTAGAAGATTCTGTGATTATGAGTGGTGCTATCATTGGTCAAGGTGCAAAAATCAAACGTGCTATTATCGGTGAAGGAGCTATCATTTCTGATGGTGTAGAAATTGATGGGACAGACGAAGTACAAGTTATCGGATACAATGAGAAAGTGGGGGTACCATCAGATGAAGATTGATAAATATTCAGCAATTTTAGGAAATACAGTTGGATTTCATGATATGTCTACTTTGACAAATCATCGTCCAGTTGCCAGTTTGCCGTTTGGTGGGAAATATCGTTTAATTGACTTTCCGTTGTCTAGCCTGGCCAATGCAGGGATTCGGAGCGTCTTTGGCATTTTCCAACGAGATAATATTAGTTCTGTCTTTGACCATATCCGTTCTGGACGTGAATGGGGGCTGTCTACTCTTTTGAGTCACTACTATCTTGGTATTTATAATACGCGCGTAGAAAGTTCTACTGTTGGTAAAGAATACTACGAGCAATTATTGACCTACTTAAAACGTTCAGGCAGCGATCAAACGGTAGCATTGAACTGTGATGTTTTGGTGAACATCGACTTGAACCAAGTCTTCCACTTACATGGTACAACTGCTCAACCGATCACAGTTGTCTATAAAAAATTACCAAAAAAAGGAATTTCCGAAGTCAATGCTGTTTTGGAAATTGATGAAACAGATCATGTGAAAAATCACCATCTTTTTGATGATAAAAAAGATCAGGATTTGTACAACATGTCAACGGATATCTTTGTTGTGGATACACCTTGGCTGATTGAAAAGTTAGAAATAGAAGCACAAAAAGAATTTCCTCAAAAATTACGTTATGTTTTACGTGATTTAGCAGCTCAGGAAAAAGCGTTTGCTTATGAATATACGGGTTATTTAGCAAATATTCATTCTGTCACTTCGTACTTCAATGCCAATATTGATATGCTTGATTCACAAAAATTCTATTCCCTTTTCTCTCCAAATCAAAAGATTTATACGAAAGTAAAAAACGAAGAGCCAACTTATTATGCAGTCGGTTCTAAGGTTTCAAATGCTCAATTTGCTTCTGGCAGTATTATTGAAGGAGAAGTGAGTGGTTCTGTCATTTCTCGTAATACTCGTATTAAAAAAGGAAGTCGTGTAAAAAACAGTATTCTTTTCCCACGTGTCCTTATTGGCGAAAATGCTGTTGTAGACTATGCAATCTTAGATAAGGGTGTTGAGATTGCTGAGAATGTGACCGTTCGAGGAACAGTTGATAACCCAGTTGTTCTTAAAAAAGGCGAAAAAGTGACAGAGGATAGAATTCAATGAAAATTTTATTTGTAGCAGCAGAAGGTGCACCTTTTTCTAAAACAGGAGGATTGGGAGACGTCATTGGCGCTCTCCCTAAATCTCTTGTGAAAGCTGGTCATGAAGTGGGTGTCATTCTTCCATACTATGATATGGTGGATAAAAAGTTTGGCGACCAAATGGAAGACTTGTTCCATTTTGAAGTGAAGGTCGGTTGGCGTGGTCAATATGTAGGCGTGAAACGTACAGTTTTAAACGGTGTTACCTTCTACTTTATAGACAATCAATACTATTTCTTCCGCGGACATGTTTATGGCGATTTTGATGACGGCGAACGCTTTGCCTATTTCCAAATGGCAGCTGTTGAGTTGATGGAAAGAGTAGATTTTATTCCAGATGTTCTCCATGTGCATGATTATCATACAGCGATGATTCCATTTTTGGTGAAAGAAAAATACCATTGGATTCAGGCTTATCATGGTATTCGGACTGTGTTAACCATTCACAATTTAGAATTTCAAGGGCAATTTTCTGATGGCATGCTCTGGGATTTGTTTGGAGTGGGTTATGAGCGTTATGCAGATGGTACCTTGCGTTGGAATAACTGCTTGAATTGGATGAAAGCAGGGATTTTGTATGCAGATCGGGTGACAACCGTATCACCAAGCTATGCGCATGAAATCATGACCCCAGAATTTGGATGTGGTTTGGATCAAATTTTACGAATGGAATCTGGTAAAGTATCAGGTGTTGTCAATGGAATCGATACAGATATTTATAATCCAGAAACGGACAATTTGCTGGAGTACCATTTTAATAAGGATGACTTATCTGGTAAGTTGGCAAATAAGCGTGCTTTGCAGGAAAAAGTTGGTTTGCTTGTGCGAGACGATGTGCCTTTGGTAGGAATTGTATCTCGTTTAACTTGGCAAAAAGGCTTTGATTTGGTTGTGGATCAGTTGCACAATTTATTGCAAGATGATGTGCAAATTGTTCTTTTAGGCACAGGAGACCCGTCTTTTGAGCAATCATTTGCTTGGTTTGGTCAAGCTTATCCAGAAAAATTATCTGCCAATATCACTTTTGATGTGAAATTAGCGCAAGAAATTTATGCAGCTTGTGATATGTTCTTAATGCCAAGTCGCTTTGAGCCATGTGGATTGTCCCAAATGATGGCCATGCGTTATGGAACATTGCCACTTGTACATGAAGTTGGTGGTCTTCGTGACACCGTTCAACCCTACAATGCTTATGAAGGAACAGGAACTGGATTTAGCTTTAATAATTTCTCAGGCTACTGGCTGAAATGGACGTTTGATATGGCTGTCAGCCTCTATCATAACGATAAAGAAGCATGGCAGTCGCTTCAAAAGCAAGCTATGGAGCGTGATTTCTCATGGGACACTGCTAGTCAGGCCTATAGCCATTTGTACCAATCTCTTTATTGATAGAAAGGAGTTTGCCGTTAAGAAATGGAACTAACAAAAGAACAGTTTCTTCAAGATTTTAAAGATATTTTACATGAAGAACAGTTAATTAAGGTAGAAGATGCCACTCCGACAGAGCTGTTTCAAACCTTAGCACGTACAATTCGCAAATACATCACTCCTATGTGGTTGGAACGACGAAACAAATTAGTAGAAGACAAGCAAAAAATTGCTTATTACTTTTCAATTGAATTTTTGCCTGGGCGAATGCTGGAAACCAATTTACTAAATCTTGGAATCCTCGATGTTGTCAAAGAAGGATTTGATGAATTAGGTATTGATTTTACAGCTGTCAAACAGGCTGAGTACGATATGGCGCTAGGGAATGGCGGTTTGGGTCGCTTAGCAGCAGCTTTTATGGATTCATTGGCAACCACAGGTTATCCTGGATTTGGTAATGGAATCCGCTATCGCTACGGACTTTTCAAACAAAAAATTGTAAATGGCTATCAAGTCGAATTACCGGATGATTGGTTTGGTAGTCTAGGAAACGTCTGGGAAACGCGGAAAGATCATGATGTTGTAGATGTTAAAATCTTTGGAAATGTTTATCTTCAAGCCAACAAGGAAGGTCGGATCGTTCCTGTTTATGAAAATTCACAAACTCTTCGTGCAGTACCTTACGACGTGCCACAAATTGGTTTTGGAAATGACGTTGTCAACAATCTTCGCCTTTGGGATGTCGAAATTCCTGAAGAATATGAGCTAGAATATCCAACAATTGAAGCACGCCGCAAAGTACAAGATATCACAGCTATTTTGTATCCAGATGATTCAAGCTATGAAGGAAAAGAACTGCGCTTGATTCAAGAATATTTCATGACCAGTGCCGGCTTGCAGACGATTATCAAATCTTATCGGAAGCAAGGGCTGCCTTTAGAGCAAATTCATGAAAAGGTATCGGTTCATATCAACGATACCCACCCAGCGGTTGCACCAGCAGAGTTTATGCGGCTTTTACTTGATGACTGCGGTCTTGAATGGGCAGACGCTTGGAATGCAACAGTAAAGACGATGAGTTATACCAATCACACCATTCTTTCAGAAGCCTTAGAAAAATGGGATGCGGAACTCTTTAAAAATGTTCTTCCTCGTGTTTACCAAATCATTCTTGAAATTGACAATCGCTATGTTTCTGATATGGCTGCACGCGGTATTGATCCGCAAGTGATTGAAAATACTCGGATTGTCAAAGATAATCAAGTCCATATGGCGCATCTTGCGATTATTGGAGGTCATTCGGTCAATGGGGTGGCAAAACTTCACACAGAACTTCTCAAAGAAGATACGCTCCGTGATTTTTATGCCATTTATCCTGAAAAATTCAATAATAAAACAAATGGTATCATTCAACGTCGCTGGTTGCAAATTGCAGATGAACCATTGTCAAATGAGATTGATCGCTTGATTGGTAACGGCTGGCGGACAGACATTCATGAACTTCGCAGGCTTTTAGCTTACAAAGATGACCGACAAGTTTTGAGTGAATTTTATAATGTCAAGCAAGAAGCTAAAGCGCGTTTAGCGGCTTTCATCAAAGAATCTACGGGAGTAGAAGTATCAACGGGAGCTATCTTTGATGTACAAGTGAAGCGGCTTCACGCTTATAAGCGTCAATTGCTCAATTTACTCCATATCCTTAAATTATATTGGGATTTAAAAGACAATCCTGATAAAGATATGGTGCCACGTGTCTTCATTTTTGGTGCGAAAGCAGCGCCAGGTTATCATTTTGCCAAATCTGTTATCAAATTGATCAACGAAGTGGCTAATCTTGTCAATAATGATGAGAGTCTACAAGGCAAGCTAAAGGTTGTTTTCCTTGAAAATTATCGGGTCAGCTTGGCTGAACTCATCATTCCTGCTGCAGATGTGTCAGAGCAAATCTCGCTCGCTTCCAAGGAGGCTTCCGGCACATCTAATATGAAATTCATGATGACAGGCGCCATTACTCTGGCAACCCTTGACGGAGCCAATATTGAAATCAAAGATGAAGTCGGAGATGACAATATTGTAATTTTCGGTATGGACAAAGATGAAGTCTATGACCATTATGCCCGTCATGATTACTACTCACGCGGTGTTTATGAAAGCAATCTTGTGGTTCGCCGTGTGGTGGATAGCTTTGTGGACAGAACTATTCCAAATGTCCGAAATGAAGGTTCTGAGATTTATGAAGCTTTGATTACACACAATGACGAATACTTCCTTCTAGAAGACTTTGCTTCATACGTAGCCGCACAAGAAAAGATTGATCAACTCTATCGCGACAAAGAAAAATGGGCGCGCATGAGTCTTGTTAATATCGCAACGTCTGATAAATTCACATCAGATGATACGATTGAACAATACGCCAAAGAAATTTGGAACCTAAAAAAGTAATAAGCTAGGGGCTGGGACTTATCCAGCCTCTTTGTTGAAAAAGTGAATTGTAGTTTTTGTCTATATTTAATCGATAAAGATTGCCTATAATATACATATATAGGGAAACAAAATTCGATAATTGGAAATAGCTATTTCCACATCAACAAACTGATAGTGGGATCAAGTTCGTTTTACTACTATTTTAAAACCACAATTGTTGCAGGATAGCCTACTTTTTTGGAAATTGAAAGAAATCCGTATAAAACGTTTCCAAAAGACAAAAACATTTGACAAAAAGAATTTTTAGGACTAAACTAAGTAAGTAAATTTTAAACATAAAGGAGAATTCATCATGAATTTAACATTTTTTGGATTATGTCTTGCCTGTATGGGTGTTTCACTCGCTGAAGGGTTTTTAATGGCAAATCTATTTAAATCAGCATCACGTCAGCCAGAAATCATTGGTCAGTTGAGAACACTTATGATCATGGGGATTGCCTTTATCGAAGGTACTTTCTTCGTAACACTTGCGATGTCATTCATCATTAAATAAGAAAAGAAGGTTATCCTTTAGAAAAGGGGGGTGGAGTTCGTTGGAAGAAAGTGTAAATCCAACCATCACTTTAGGTCCTGTGACCTTTGATTTGACTCTACTTGCTATGTCTCTTCTAACCGTACTTATCGTATTTGCTTTCGTCTATTGGGCTAGTCGGAAAATGACGCTGAAGCCTTCTGGTAAGCAAAACGTCTTAGAATACCTCTATGATTTTGTCATTGGCTTTACAAAGGGCAATATTGGCGATAAGTATATGAAGAATTACTCTCTATTTATCTTTTCCTTATTCCTTTTTGTTGCAGTAGCCAATAACCTTGGTTTGATGGCGAAAGTGCAGACAACAAATGGTTATAACCTATGGACATCTCCAACGGCCAATCTTGCATTTGACTTAGGATTTTCATTCTTGATTACCTTGATTTGCCATGTCGAAGGGATTCGTCGTCGTGGAGTGAAGGCTTATCTCAAAGCTTTTGCGACACCTGCTGGAATGACACCGATGAATATTTTGGAAGAATTCACCAATTTTGCTTCTTTGGCTTTGCGGATCTATGGTAATATTTATGCGGGTGAAGTTCTGTCTGGCTTGTTATTAACTTTGTCACAACAAGCTGCTGCTTGGTATCCAATAGCATTTGTCTTGAATCTCATTTGGACAGCTTTTTCAGTCTTTATTTCATGTATTCAAGCCTATGTATTTACCATGTTGACATCTATGTATCTAGGTAAGAAAATTAATGGTGAGGAATAGAAGGGAGAAAAGAGATGAATATTACTTTAGGTAGTCTTATTGGGAATTTTATCCTTGTAGCAGGCTCATTTCTTCTGTTAATCGTTTTAATTAAGAAATTTGCCTGGGATAATATTACAAGTACTTTTGAGCAACGTGCCAAAAAGATTTCGGATGATATTGATGGCGCAGAATCTGCTCGTCAAAAAGCAGAAGATTTGGCTCAAAAGAGAGAAACAGAATTAGCAGGTAGTCGTCAAGAAGCGACAACAATTATTGAAAATGCCAAGGAAACTGCCGAGAAAAACAAGGCAGGAATCTTGGCAGATGCAGCTGATGAAGCTGGACGTTTAAAAGAAAAGGCTAATCAAGAAATCGCTCAAACCAAAGCAGAAGCCATGAACAGTATCAAAGGTGATGTAGCCGATTTGACTGTAAATCTTGCTAGCAAAATTTTAGGTCAAAAATTGGATCAAGAAGCTCACAAAGAGCTCATTGACCGCTATATTGACAAGCTAGGAGATGCTTAATGGACAAAAAAAGATATGCGGTAATTGAAAAATATACCACACCTTTTGTCCAACTCGTGATTGAAAAAGGTCAGCAAAAAGATGTTTTTGAAAAATTTCAACAAATCAAAGACATTTTTGACAATACCCATTTAGCTGCTTTTTTGTCACATATTGGTGTTGATGATACAGAAAAAGAAAGAAGCCTTCGCTATTTTCAAGAATCTGATTCATCCTTGATTGACAATTTCATTGAAGTTATTATTCATAATCATCGTGAAGATCTTTTTTATGATATTTTAGTAGAAAGTCTTCACCAGCTTGAAAAGATTAGTAATGAATTTGAAGTGACAATCAAATCAGTTCAAGGTTTATCGGAGGAGCAAAAATCTAAAATTATTCCGATTATTGAGCGAAAATTTGGATTGCAGGTTCGTTCTTTAAAAGAAGAACTGGATGCAAGCCTCATTGGTGGCTTTATCATCACAGCTAATAATAAGACAATTGATGCAAGTATTAAACGTCAATTACAAACAGTAAAAGAAAATTTGAAATAGAAAGTGGTGTGAATTTTGGCGATTAACGCACAAGAAATCAGCGCTTTAATTAAGCAACAAATTGAAAATTTCCAGCCAAATTTTGACGTCACAGAAACAGGGGTCGTCACATATATTGGTGATGGAATCGCCCGTGCTCATGGTCTTGACAATGCAATGAGTGGTGAGCTGTTGATTTTTGAAAATGGCTCATACGGTATGGCACAAAACTTAGAATCAACAGATGTAGGGATTATCATCTTAGGTGATTTTACGGATATTCGCGAAGGGGATACCATTCGTCGTACTGGTAAAATCATGGAAGTGCCTGTCGGAGATGCTTTGATTGGTCGGGTTGTTGATCCGCTTGGTCGTCCGGTTGATGGACTTGGCGAGATTAAGACAGACAAGACGCGTCCAGTTGAAACACCTGCTCCGGGAGTTATGCAACGGAAATCTGTATCAGAACCGCTTCAAACAGGTTTGAAAGCGATCGATGCTTTGGTGCCAATTGGTCGTGGGCAACGGGAATTGATTATCGGAGACCGTCAAACTGGTAAAACAAGTATTGCGATTGATGCGATTTTGAACCAAAAGGGACAAGATATGATTTGTATCTATGTTGCCATTGGTCAGAAAGAATCCACGGTTCGTACGCAAGTAGAAACGCTTCGTCAGTATGGAGCGTTGGATTACACAATCGTTGTCACAGCGTCAGCTTCTCAACCTTCACCATTGCTGTTTTTAGCACCTTATGCAGGTGTAGCAATGGCAGAGGAATTTATGTATAGTGGCAAACACGTTTTGATTGTCTATGATGATTTATCAAAACAAGCGGTTGCTTATCGTGAACTGTCACTCTTGCTTCGTCGTCCACCAGGTCGTGAAGCTTTCCCAGGAGACGTATTTTATCTTCATAGTCGTCTTTTGGAACGTTCTGCCAAAGTTTCGGATGAATTAGGTGGTGGTTCTATTACAGCACTGCCGTTTATCGAAACGCAAGCAGGAGACATCTCCGCTTATATCGCAACCAATGTAATTTCAATTACAGACGGTCAAATCTTCTTAAGCGACAGTCTCTTTAATGCAGGTGTTCGACCTGCTATTGATGCGGGTTCATCTGTATCACGTGTAGGTGGTTCTGCACAGATAAAAGCGATGAAGAAGGTTGCCGGAACCTTGCGTATTGACCTTGCTTCTTATCGTGAACTGGAAGCATTTACCAAGTTTGGTAGTGATTTGGATGCGGCAACGCAAGCGAAATTGAATCGTGGTCGTCGGACGGTAGAAGTCTTGAAACAACCGGTTCATGAACCATTACCAGTTGAAAAACAAGTCGTTATTTTGTACGCCTTGACACATGGTTTCTTGGATAGTGTACCGGTTGATGATATTCTTCGTTTTCAAGCAGAACTGTTTGATTATTTTGATGCTCATCATGAAGACCTCTATGAAATCATTCGTACAACAAAAGACCTTCCAGAGGAAGCAGTCTTAGATGCTGCAATTACTGAATTTATCAATCAGTCTAGCTTCAAGTAAGAATAGAGGTGTCAGATGGCAGTTTCATTAAATGATATAAAAAATAAAATTGCATCCACAAAAAACACCAGTCAAATCACAAATGCCATGCAAATGGTATCTGCTGCTAAGCTAGGAAAGTCAGAAGAAGCGGCCAAGAATTTCCAAATCTATGCTTCTAAAGTCAGAAAGTTGTTGACAGATTTGCTTCATGGTCATGAAGTGCAAAATTCCAAATATCACCCTATGTTGATTAGTCGTCCGGTGAAAAAAACAGCTTATATCGTTATTACATCGGATCGCGGCTTAGTTGGCGGTTACAATGCGACCATTCTCAAATCCATGATGGAACTTTTTGCAGAATACCATGATAAAGATGATTTCGTCATCATTTCAATCGGTGGTATGGGCTCGGACTTCTTTCGGGCACGCGGGCTTCAGCCTATTTATGAACTACGTGGTTTAGCAGATCAACCGAGCTTTGATGAGGTTCGTAAAATCATTGGCAAAACGGTTGAAATGTACCAAAACGAATTGTTTGATGAATTATATGTTTGTTATAATCACCACGTCAATAGTTTGACCAGCCAAATGCGTGTTGAACAAATGCTTCCAATCGTGGATTTGGATCCAAATGAAGCAGACGAAGACTACGTTTTGAATTTGGAATTGGAATCTAGTCGCGATGTCATTTTGGATCAATTGTTGCCTCAGTTTGCTGAAAGTATGATCTACGGGGCAATTATTGATGCGAAAACAGCAGAAAATGCAGCTGGAATGACCGCGATGCAGACAGCAACAGATAACGCGAAAAAAGTTATCAATGATTTGACCATTCAGTATAATCGTGCTAGACAAGCAGCTATCACGCAAGAAATTACTGAAATTGTGGCGGGTGCAAGTGCACTAGAATAGTGTCACAGAAAATAAATATAAAGAGGAGAAAAGAATGAGCTCAGGCAAAATTGCTCAGGTTATCGGACCAGTCGTTGACGTTGCGTTTGCAGCTGGTGATAAATTACCTGAGATAAATAATGCACTTGTAGTCTATAAAAATGACGAAAATAAATCGAAAATCGTCCTTGAAGTAGCTCTTGAGCTTGGTGACGGAGTGGTTCGGACCATTGCTATGGAATCAACTGACGGGTTGACTCGTGGCATGGAAGTCCTAGATACTGGTCGTCCAATTTCTGTCCCCGTTGGGAAAGAAACACTCGGTCGCGTCTTTAACGTTTTAGGAGATACCATTGACTTGGAAGCTCCTTTTGGTGAAGATGCAGAACGTCAACCAATCCACAAAAAAGCTCCAACTTTTGATGAGTTGTCTACTTCATCAGAAATCTTAGAAACAGGAATCAAGGTAATTGACCTCCTTGCACCTTATCTAAAAGGTGGGAAAGTCGGGCTTTTCGGTGGTGCCGGAGTTGGAAAGACAGTCTTGATTCAAGAATTGATTCACAACATTGCCCAAGAACACGGTGGAATTTCTGTCTTTACTGGTGTTGGAGAACGAACACGTGAAGGGAACGACCTTTACTGGGAAATGAAAGAATCTGGCGTTATTGAAAAAACAGCCATGGTCTTCGGTCAAATGAATGAACCACCTGGAGCACGTATGCGTGTGGCTTTGACTGGTTTGACCATTGCCGAATATTTCCGTGATGTCGAAGGTCAAGATGTGTTGTTATTCATTGACAATATCTTCCGTTTCACGCAAGCAGGTTCTGAAGTATCTGCCCTTCTTGGACGCATGCCTTCAGCCGTTGGTTACCAACCAACACTTGCGACAGAAATGGGACAATTGCAAGAACGGATTACGTCAACCAAGAAAGGTTCTGTAACCTCTATCCAAGCTATCTATGTGCCAGCCGACGACTACACTGACCCTGCGCCAGCTACAGCGTTTGCTCACTTGGATTCTACAACCAACTTGGAGCGGAAATTGGTGCAATTAGGGATTTACCCAGCAGTTGACCCACTTGCTTCTAGCTCCCGTGCCCTTGCTCCTGAAATTGTCGGAGAAGAGCACTATGCTGTAGCAGCAGAAGTGAAACGCGTCCTTCAACGTTACCATGAATTGCAAGATATTATTGCAATCCTTGGTATGGATGAATTGTCAGACGAAGAAAAGACTTTGGTTGCGCGTGCACGTCGGATTCAATTCTTCTTGTCACAAAACTTTAATGTTGCTGAACAATTTACTGGGCAACCAGGTTCTTATGTACCAGTTGCTGATACAGTTCGTGGCTTTAAGGAAATCCTTGAAGGAAAATATGATCATCTTCCTGAAGATGCCTTCCGTGGTGTTGGTTCTATCGAAGATGTCGTTGCTAAAGCTGAAAAAATGGGATTTTAAGAGGTGACCTATGGCTCAAATGACAGTACAAATCGTTACACCTGATGGTCTGGTTTTTGATCATCATGCAACGTTTGTTTCCGTTAAAACTCTTGATGGAGAAATGGGGATTTTACCGCATCATGAAAATATGATTGCTGTTTTGGCTGTCGATGAGGTCAAAGTGAAGCGGATTGATGATGAAGATCATGTCAATTGGATTGCTGTGAATGGTGGAATTGTCGAAGTGGCTGATAATGTAATCACCATTGTTGCAGACTCTGCCGAACGTGCTCGCGATATTGACATCAGTCGTGCTGAAAGAGCAAAATTACGTGCTGAACGTGCTATTGAAGAAGCACAGGAAAAGCATTTGATTGACCAAGAACGTCGTGCCAGAATCGCTCTTCAACGTGCCATTAACCGAATTAACGTTGGAACAAGATTATAATATGTAAAGGCCAATTGGCCTTTTTTATAATGGCTTTTTTGTTATTGGTAGATGATTCGTGTCCGATAGTTTGCTCTCATCTATTTTTTTGGTATAATGGGGATATGATTCAGTTAATTTTTACGCTTAGTAGCCATATGATCTTTATTTTTCTTTCATTTCACTTGCTTTCTACTGTTGTGAATTGGGAAAAACTATTGAAAGTGAATGCTGACAATGCTTTTAGAATTCGTTTTTTGATTTTATTGCTTAGTATTGCGTTAGGCTTTTTGCTCAGCTCTTTCTTCCTCAGTCTCTATACATTAGGACGTGATGTGTTTAATAGCAATTTATAAGATGAGAAAAGTAATAAAATAAGTGTTTTGGAGAAAATATGGATAAAATTATTATACAAGGTGGTTCAAATCCATTAGTTGGTTCGGTTAAAATTGAAGGTGCCAAAAATGCTGTTTTGCCTTTGCTTGCAGCAACTATTCTAGCGACGACAGGGAAAACAACTCTAACCAATGTCCCTGTGCTATCCGATGTATTTACAATGAACAATGTAGTCCGTGGGTTGAATACAAAAGTGACCTTTGAGCAAGAAGAAAACAAGATTACGGTGGATGCTACACAGCCATTGAGTGAAGAAGCACCTTATAAATATGTCAGTAAAATGCGTGCTTCAATTGTTGTATTAGGACCTATTTTGGCGCGTAATGGTCACGCAAAAGTTTCCATGCCAGGTGGCTGTACGATTGGAAGCCGTCCTATTGACCTTCATTTGAAAGGGTTAGAGGCAATGGGAGCAGAAATTAAGCAGACGGCTGGATTTATTGAGGCCAAAGCTAACCGATTGCATGGAGCTCATATTTACATGGATTTTCCAAGTGTGGGTGCGACGCAAAATATTATGATGGCAGCAACGTTAGCAGACGGTGTGACTGTTATTGAAAATGCAGCTCGGGAGCCTGAAATTGTGGATTTAGCTGTTTTGTTAAACAAAATGGGTGCTAAAGTCCGTGGTGCAGGTACGGAAACATTAACTATTACTGGGGTTAAGGAATTGTCTGGGACAAGCCACAGCGTGGTGCAAGATCGTATTGAAGCTGGAACTTTTATGGTAGCAGCTGCTATGACGGGTGGCAATGTTCTTGTGCGAGATGCTATCTGGGAGCATAATCGTCCGCTCATCGCGAAATTGATGGAAATGGGTGTGTCTGTTACCGAAGAGGACGAAGGGATTCGGATTTGTTCCGATTTGTCTAAACTAAAAGCTGTCAATGTAAAAACTCTTCCTCATCCCGGTTTTCCGACAGATATGCAGGCGCAATTTACAGCCTTGATGACGGTTGCCAAGGGTGAATCTACCATGATTGAGACTGTTTTTGAGAATCGTTTCCAACATCTGGAAGAAATGCGTCGGATGGGCTTGCACTCAGAAATTATGCGGGACACAGCTCGTATCGTTGGTGGTCAAGCCTTGCAGGGAGCAGAGGTGATGTCAACAGACTTGCGTGCGAGTGCAGCACTGATTTTGACGGGCTTGGTTGCAGAAGGTGAAACAAAAGTAGGACAACTAACTCACTTGGACAGAGGCTATTACCAGTTCCATAAAAAGTTGTCTAACTTAGGTGCTTCTATTAAGCGAGTGAAGGAAGAAGACGATGAATAATGATTTGAAATACGTTGGAAAACAAGTTGGAATTGTTCTAGCAGTCTTGTTGCTTGGTTTGATTTTGTTTGCACTTGGCTTAGTTGTTGGCTACGGTGGAAAAAATCCATGGGCTATTTTATCGCCAGGTAAGTGGCAGGAAATCATCAGCAAATTCACAGGACAATAGATAATAATATTGATAGGAAAAAGGGAGTGAGACAAAAGTCATGATTTCGTAGCAATAGACTTTGTAGTCCCACCCCCTCCTATTTATTTAAAAAGGGGGGAGAAATGGCGAGAAAGAAGTCCAACCAGAAAGTAGCGCAAAGTGTAGTAGGCGTATTTCTTGCACTCGTTCTTGCGCTGGGAGGTTATTCTTTTAGCAATCATCGCACTAGTACGAGTCATTCTGATAGCTCTGCTATTAATCGAAGTATTCGGATGAATCATGCAGCACCCAGTCAAGAATTAGCACAGAGTGTTTTGACAGAATCCGTTAAACGACAGCTCAAAGGAAAGATCGAATGGAATGGATCGGGAGCCTTTATAATCAACGAAAATAAAACAACATTGGATGCCAAAGTTGCAAGCGTTCCTTACGCGGATAATAAGACCAAGCTTGTTCGAGGTCAGACTGTTCCGACTGTAGCCAATGCTCTTTTATCCAAAGCCACTCGTCAGTATAAGAATCGTGAGGAGACAGGAAATGGCTCTACGGCTTGGACACCTGCTGGTTGGCATCAGGTGAAGCATTTATCAGGTGAATATAATCATGCGGTTGACCGTGGGCATCTGTTGGGCTATGCTTTGATTGGTAACTTGAAAGGGTTTGATGCTTCGACCAGCAACCCGAAAAACATCGCTGTGCAAACAGCTTGGGCTAATCAAGCCAATACTGGTCATTCTACGGGTCAAAATTTTTATGAAACAAAGGTCCGCAAGGCACTAGACAAAAATAAACGAGTTCGGTATCGGGTGACTTTGATTTATGCCAATGAACAGGATTTGGTGCCGGTTGGTTCGCATATTGAAGGCAAATCTAATGACGGCAGTCTGGAAATAAATGTCTTTGTTCCCAACGTACAGACAGGACTTCGGCTAAATTATCAAACAGGAGAAGTGACTGTTACCAACTAGATTATTGCTAGTGTTGCATTTATATCATCTTTTTGTTATACTATTTTTACATGAGGTCGGACAAAAAGTATCTCAGCCTCTATCTAATTTAGTGATAAGCGAATGACGCAGTAGGTGATTGGACTCTTTATTCGCTTTTCAAGCTCGAAAGAGCACCTAATCACCTTTGCGGGGGTGGGACTACGAACTTAAATTTTTCAAGATAAGTTCTGTCCCACTCCCCCATTTTGTCTAAAAAGTACGTTGGTGCTTTTTTATTGTGGATTTGTTTTATGAGGAGAAAGGAGAAACATGAAGTATATTTGGTCTTATTTGAAAAAATATCCTAAATGGTTGATGCTGGATTTCTTTGGTGCTGTCTTCTTTGTCGTGGTGAATCTCGGTTTGCCGACTGTTTTGGCACGAATGATTGACGAAGGGATTAATCGAGGAGACAGCAATCGTTTGTATTATTGGGCGATTGTGATGCTCATTGTCATTTTGCTAGGAGTCTTTGGACGGATTGTCCTTGCCTATGCTGCTGGGAAATTAACGACGAGCATGGTACGGGACATGCGCAATGATGTGTATGATAAATTGCAAGAGTATTCCCATCATGAATACGAGCAGATTGGTGTTTCATCCTTAGTGACACGGATTACCAGTGATGCTTTTGTTTTGATGCAATTTGCAGAGCAATCCTTAAAATTGGGTGTCATTACGCCTATGATGATGATGTCTAGTGTGATGATGATTTTTTTCACTAGTCCTTCCTTAGCTTGGATTGTCGCAATTTCCGTTCCTTTTCTTGGCATTGTCGTTTGGTATGTGGCGACAAAAACACGTCCTCTATCAGAAAAGCAACAAAAAACGTTAGACAAAATCAATCAATACGCGCGTGAAAATTTAACGGGTCTGCGCGTCATTCGGGCTTTTGCACGAGAAGAATTTCAAGAAGAGCGCTTTGCTTCACAAAATGAAATTTATGCGGATAATTCCAATCGCTTATTTAAATTAACTGGTTTGACAGAACCGCTCTTTGTTCAAATCATCATTGCCATGATTGTTGCCATTGTCTGGTTTGCTTTAAAACCACTTGGTACAGGAGACTTGCAAGTTGGGGATTTGGTTGCTTTTATCGAATACAGTTTCCATGCTTTGCTGTCTTTCTTGTTGCTATCTAGTTTGTTTACGATGTATCCTCGTACAGCTGTTTCAAGTGAACGCTTGAAAGAAGTAATGGAAATGCCGATTTCGATCAATCCAAACGAAGACGGTGTTACGGAGACAGACAGTCACGGTTATTTAGAGTTTGACAATGTTACTTTTGCTTATCCTGGTGAGACTGAAAGCCCAGTGCTACATGATATTTCGTTCAAAGCGAAACCTGGTGAAACGATTGCTTTTATCGGCTCGACCGGCTCAGGAAAGTCTTCATTGGTGCAATTGATTCCGCGTTTCTATGACGTGACACTTGGAAAGATTTTAGTAGACGGAGTGGACGTGCGTTCTTATAACCTAAAAGCGTTGCGGCAGAAGATAGGTTTCATTCCACAAAAGGCTTTGCTGTTTACGGGAACAATCGCAGAAAATCTGCGGTATGGGAAAGAACATGCTAGTCGTGAGGAATTGGTGCAAGCAGCAGATGTAGCACAAGCGAGAGACTTTATCGAAAGCAAGGAAGAGCGTTTTGAAACGCATTTGGCAGAAGGAGGGAGCAATCTCTCTGGTGGTCAAAAGCAACGTCTCTCCATTGCGCGGGCGGTCGTGAAAGAACCAGATATTTATATTTTTGATGATTCATTTTCTGCGTTGGACTATAAGACCGATGCCATTCTTCGAAGTCGACTCAAAGAAGTTACGCAAAATGCTACTGTATTGATTGTAGCACAACGTGTGGGAACCATTATGGATGCAGATCAGATTATTGTTCTGGATAAGGGAGAAATTGTCGGGCGCGGAACACATGAAGAATTGTTGCAACAAAACGATATCTATCGCGAAATTGCTAATTCTCAGCTTAATAGTCAATCACTAACAGAAGAATAGGAGGGAAAGATGAAACAACATAGTTTTATGCGCTTGTGGAGTTATTTAAAAGTTTATAAACTCTCAGTAATCCTTGCTATCTTTTTGAAGGTGGTGAGTATTGTGATGAGCGTGCTAGAGCCTTTTGTACTTGGTCTTGCTATTACAGAATTGACACGAAATGTGCTGGACATAGCAAAAGGAGTCGAAGGCGCCAGTATAAACACAACATATGTCTTTTGGGTAATGGCACTTTACCTTTTGCGTGGTTTGTTCTATGAAATTGGGGCTTACTATTCTAATTATTTTATGACCAATGCGGTGCAAAATACGGTACGCGATATGCGCAATGAGTTGAGTTCTAAAATTAATCAAATTCCAGTTTCTTACTTTGATAAGCATCAATTTGGAGATTTGCTAGGGCGCTTTACCAGTGATGTAGAGACTGTTTCAAATGCGCTTCAACAATCATTCTTACAAGTTGTAAATGCGGTTTTGACCATTACCTTAGTTATCGGAATGGTCTTGTATCTTAATTTTCAACTGGCTTTGATAGTGATTGCTAGCATTCCATTGACCTATTTTGGGGCGAATTTTATCTTAAAGAAATCGCAGCCTTATTTTAAAAAGCAAGCAGATGCGCTGGGTGCTATGAACGGATTTGTGCAGGAAAATCTGAGCGGTTTTAATGTGCTGAAACTTTATGGTCGTGAAGAAACATCTTCAGAAGATTTTCGCGAAATCACGCAAAATCTCCAAGAAGTTGGCTTCAAAGCTAGCTTTATTTCGGGCTTGATGATGCCAATTTTGAATGCCGTTTCAGATTTGACCTATTTGATTGTAGCGGTTGTTGGTGGTCTGCAAGTCATTTCTGGACAATTAACGATTGGGAACATGCAAGCATTCGTACAATACGTGTGGCAAGTAAACCAACCAATCCAAAACTTAACGCAACTGGCTGGGCAATTGCAGAGTGCTAAGTCTTCGCTGGATCGTGTCTTCCAAGTTTTGGATGAACCAGACGAAGTAACAGATGCGAAAGAGTGGCTGGAGCATGATTTGACAGGTCAGGTCAGCTTCAAGCATGTTGACTTTCAATACGTGGAAAACAAACCGCTCATTCGAGACTTCAATTTGGAGGTAAGGCCGGGTGAAATGGTAGCAATTGTCGGTCCGACTGGTGCTGGAAAGACCACCCTCATCAATCTACTCATGCGCTTTTACGATGTAACAGCAGGTTCAATTTCTGTTGATGGTCACGATATTCGCAACTTATCGCGCCAAGAATACCGCAAACAATTTGGTATGGTCTTGCAAGACGCTTGGCTTTATGAAGGAACAGTCAAGGAAAACTTGCGCTTTGGAAATCTGAATGCGACAGATGAAGAGATTGTGGAAGCTGCCAAAGCGGCTAATGTCGATCATTTCATTCGGACACTTCCAGGTGGCTATAATATGGAAATGAATCAAGAGTCTAGCAATATCTCACTAGGACAAAAACAATTGCTGACCATTGCGCGAGCATTATTAGCCGATCCCAAAATCTTGATTTTGGATGAAGCAACCTCGTCCGTTGATACACGCCTAGAGCTCTTGATTCAAAAAGCGATGAAGAACCTCATGCAAGGACGAACAAGCTTTGTCATTGCTCACCGCTTATCGACGATTCAAGAGGCAGACAAGATTTTGGTTCTCAAAGACGGGCAAATCATTGAGCAAGGAACTCACGAATCGCTTTTAGCTGATAAAGGTTTCTATTACGACTTATATACAAGTCAGTTTGCTAAGAAAGAGGCCTAACGAATAAAGGAGCAAAAGAAAACTCCAATTAAACAATAAAAACACGAACCCTGTCTTGACTAGCAGTTAGCTAATCTGGACGAGTTCGTGTTTTTTTATCTTTGGTGACATAAAGCTAAAATGCAATTGCTCTGTCTCACAACTATTTTTTGCTAAATCTTCAAAACTGCATGACATTTCTTCCGTCCGCCCAGCGGACGAAGTGAACTAGTTTTGGTTTATAGTGTCAGCTGGGCGGACGAAGTGAATGAGTTTTGGTTTATAGTGTCAGCCGAGCGGACGAGGCGAATGAGTTTTGGTTTATATTGTCAGCCGAGCGGACGAGGCGAATGAGTTTCAGTTTACTTTGTCGCCCCAGTCGACAGCTTCAATCGTTTTCTCCGAATTGTTCATTCCGTTAAGTAAAATTACGCCTTATCGAAAGAGGTTAGTAAGCCAAACAATGAAATACAATCCAAGAAAAATAGCGTGCCATTTCCAATAGAGTACAATCAGTCCGATTGTTTCACGTATCCAAGCCGATGGGAGAAAATAAAGTGCTGTTCTAGAGCCGATACTTCGCCCCTTTATGCCGAGCTTTCGCATGTAAATACCTGCTCGCAAAGAGTGGAAAGAGTTGGTGACGATCAAGCAATAGTAATTTTCCTTACTTTTTTGGTCTAAAATAGTTTTGCTAAACTGCAAATTTTCTAAGGTATTGGTTGACTGCTGTTCAATTATAATATCTTCTTGTGGAATACCTACTTGCCTTAAATATTGCGCCATTGCTTCTGCTTCAGTTATTGGTTCATCGACACCTTGTCCTCCAGAAACGACAATTTTGGGATGGTTATGAAATTTTTCATACATCGTCTTCCCTTTTTCGAGCCGTTGAGCGAGAAGAGGCGGAACCTTGTCTCCTATCAAACCAGACCCTAAGATGATGATGTAGTCTGGATGTTTTATGACGGGAAAAGTATTATAAACAAAACCATAAATTATATAGGTCACATAGAGATAACTACCGTAAATTAAAAGTCCGTTTGTGAGGGAAAGCATTTTACGAAGAACAATAAAATGGGGAAAGAAAAAAGTAAGCGCTAGGGAAAGAGCAATAGCGAGTCCATAAAAGAGGGAGAGAAGGTTTGCTAAACGCCTGCCTTCAAAGGTCATCATCTGTCTGCCATTAAAAATGAGATAAATGGTTGAAATTATAACACTCAAAGGAATGAAAAGTGCTAAGATGAGCAAAGAAAGCATTGCCAGATTTCTATTGACAAGTTGTTCCATATGAATCACAAACAAACCAGAAACGATAGCGGCAAATAAAATTAAAACGATACTAAGCAGATAAGCATTGAAAAGTCGCCTTGGCTCTATATAAAACAAGACAAGAAAAAGAAGAGCAGGAAGAAGCCAAATAAGATGCAATACCATAATGTGATAACAATCCTTTCAAACAGATTCCTTTTTAGTATAGCATAAAAGTTCCTGTAAAAAATAATAGATTCAAAAAGAATAGACTTAAAAATTGAAATATTATTAAAAAATATGGTATAATACTTTTATGTCTTGGGGTCGTTACGGATTCGACAGGCATTATGAGGCACATTTTGCGACTCATCGAGCGGATGTAAAGCGCCAGTTAAATATAACTGCAAAAAATAATAATTCTTACGCTTTAGCTGCCTAAAAAACAGCCAGCGTGACCAGATTCGGATCGCTCGTGTTCGATGACCGGTCTTAATAATAGCGAGATACGATTAAGCCTTGTCTAGGGGCTTGATAAGAGACTGATAGACTCGCTTGGCTTGGGCTTGAGTTATGTGTCAAAGCGAAGTTAAATCCAATACATAACCTATGGTTGTAGACAAATGTGTTGGCAGGTGTTTGGACGTGGGTTCAATTCCCACCGGCTCCATTGTTAAATATGGAAGATTACTCAAGAGGCTTAAGAGGCTGTGTTGGAAACGCAGTAGGCGTGTGAAAGCGTGCGTGGGTTCGAATCCCATGTCTTCCGTTTTGTTACAAAACGCTCGTTAGTGGCGTTTTTTTCTTACTAGAAGATAAAATGAGTGAAGAGAACGGATTCACTCATTTATTTTTTTGAAAAATATTGAAATTTTTCTGAAAAGTAGTAGACTGTTACTAGAAAGTTTGGAGGTTTCTTGTGAAATTATACGTACAATTGATGATTATTTTTTCAATTTCTTTGATAGGAGAAGGGATTTCCTATCTTTTTCATTTGCCTATTCCGGGGAGTATTATTGGGCTTCTTCTTCTTTTTTTGGCTTTGCAATTTAAAATTTTCAGATTGCGGCATGTGAGTATGGTGGGAAATTTTTTATTAGCCAATATGACCATTTTATTTTTGCCGCCAGCAGTCGGAATTATGGATAAATTTCATGTCATTGCGCCTTATTTGCTGCCGATTGTTTTGATTATTGTTGGAGCGATTGTGATCAATGTAGTTGTCATTGCCGTGGTTGTTCATTTTATCAAAAATCGCTTTGAAGGAGACTACGGAGAAGGAGAAACAAGAAATGTCTAATTTGTGGGGCAATCCTTTATTTGGTTTGGCTTTATCAATCTTTGCTTATCTGGTAGGAATGTTGATTTTTCGCAGATTTCCGCATCCTTTGACAACCCCTTTACTTCTAGCCACCATATTTGTCATTGTATTTTTAAAATTGACAGGAATTTCTTACAAGAATTACTACGTAGGCGGGGCGTATTTGAATAATCTCATTGTGCCGTCAACGGTTGCACTGGGAATTCCTTTGTATAAAACATTTCATCTTATGAAACACCATGCCAGAAGCATTTTGATTGGTACTTTTATAGCGGTAGTAGTGAATACTAGTTTTACGGCCTTGGTCGCCAAGGCTTTTGGAATGGATTTTTTCTTAGCAATTTCACTCTTTCCCAAATCAGTAACAACAGCTATGGCGGTTGGAATTACAGATAAAATGCAAGGGCTGACGACAGTGACGTTGGTAGTTGTAGTTGCAACGGGAATCTTGACAAGTGTGATCGGTCCGACTGTTTTAAAAATCTTAAAAATCAAAGATCCTGTTGCAGTAGGCTTAGCTCTTGGAGGAACGGGACATGCTGTTGGGACAGGGACAGCCTTTAAATACGGACAAGTTGCAGGAGCTATGGCTGGTCTAGCTATTGGGGTGACAGGGATTATGTATGTGATTGTCAGTCCAATTGTTGCAAGTATTATTTTAAAATAGCAAAAGACGAGAATGACTGTGCTGTGACTATTTTTTGAAAGCAAGTATGTTTTCTGCCCCATTTCCTAAAAAACATGATATAATAGAGAGTAAAAACTTTTTGATAGAAAGACAGTTATGGATTTAAAAGATTATATTGCAACCATTGAAAATTACCCACAAGAAGGGATTTTATTTCGTGACATTAGCCCATTAATGGCAGATGGGAATGCCTACAGCTATGCCATTCGTGAAATTGTCCAATATGCTACGGACAAGAAAATTGATATGATTGTCGGTCCAGAAGCGCGTGGATTTATTGTTGGATGTCCGGTAGCTTATGAGCTTGGGGTTGGTTTTGCTCCAGTACGTAAGCCTGGGAAATTGCCTCGTGAGGTTATCTCAGCTAGTTATGAAAAAGAGTATGGAGTAGATACCTTAACAATGCACGCAGACTCTATCAAGCCTGGACAGCGTGTACTGATTGTTGATGACCTTCTTGCAACGGGAGGAACGGTTAAAGCAACAATTGAAATGGTTGAACGTTTAGGTGGTATCGTTGCAGGTTGCGCTTTCCTTATTGAATTGGATGAATTGAAGGGACGCGAAGCTATTGGTAACTACGATTACAAAGTTCTCATGCATTATTAAGGTATAACTAAAAGCTATATCTTGTTGTAGAAAAAGTATAATTGAAAACTATATCTCCTTTCAGTATAATAAAAGCAGAAAGCAAAAGGAGATATTTTCGTGCCTATTAAAATTGATAAGAAATTACCAGCTGTTGACATTTTAAGATCTGAGAATATCTTTGTCATGGATGATGAGCGTGCAGAACACCAAGATATTCGTCCTCTGAATATCTTGATTTTGAATTTAATGCCGCAAAAAACAGTGACGGAAACGCAGTTGTTGCGCCATTTAGCAAATACGCCATTGCAACTTCGGATTGAATTTCTTTATATGACTTCTCATACCTTCAAAACGACACATGCGGACTATATGGAGACGTTTTATAAGACTTTTGATGAGATCAAAAATCGTTATTTTGACGGTTTGATTGTCACCGGAGCGCCAGTCGAGCATTTGCCTTTTGAAGCAGTAGATTATTGGGAAGAATTCCGACAAGTTATTGACTGGTCCAAATCGCATGTTTACTCAACGTTGCATATTTGTTGGGGAGCGCAAGCGGCTCTTTATGCTCGTTATGGCATTGCCAAACACCAGATGAAGCGCAAGTTGTCCGGTATTTATAGTCAATCCACACCAGAAAAACCAAATTTGCTGTTTCGTGGTTTTGATGATGAATACGCAGCTCCTCATTCGCGGTATACAGAAGTTCGCAAAGAGGATATTTTAAATAAGAGTAATTTGGAAATTTTAGCTTGTGGAGAAGAAGTCGGTGCCTCCGTTGTGGCAAGTCGTGATCTTCGCGAAGTGTATAGCTTTGGTCATTTGGAATATGACCGCGAGACCTTGGCAAAAGAATATTTGCGTGATGTAGACGAAGGGCTGAATCCGCATATTCCAGAAAATTATTTCAAAAATGATGACGTTACTTCAGTCCCCTGTTTACGATGGAATCTGGCTGCGGCGCTGTTTTTCAACAATTGGATTAATTATGCTGTTTATCAAGAAACGCCATTTGATTGGGAAAATGCAGCAAATGACGCTTCCTTGTTTGCTTATTTATAAGAGGTGCTATGACTTATTTATCAGCGTATAAGACGGGCAATTTAGTATTGCCAACTGAGCTTCTTTTTCATTTTCATGAGATATTTGATAATAGTGATGACTTTTTGGTCTGGCAATTTTTCTATTTGCAAAATACAACGTCGCTAGAAGAGATTTCTCCTGTTCAGATTGCGGAAAGTATTGGGAAATCCGTTGCAGAGGTCAATCGCTCTATGTCAAATTTGACAGAAAAAGGATTGTTGCAATATAAAACAATTGCCCTCAATGGTGAAATTGAGGCAGTTTTTGATGCACTGCCAGCGCTTGAACGATTGGATGAAATTGTAGAGAATCACTCAAGCGTTGCGCAAGCTATTTCTCAGAATGTTTTAAAAGACTTGGTTGAGACTTTTCAGCAAGAATTAGGTCGTCTCTTGACACCGTTTGAAATCGAGGATTTGACAAAGACGATTCAAGATGACAAGACCAGTCCTGAACTTGTTACTGCTGCTCTTCGTGAAGCTGTTTTTAATGGAAAGGCAAACTGGAAATACATCCAAGCTATTTTACGGAATTGGCGCCGTGAAGGCATTACAACAGTAGCACAGGTAGAAGCGAAGCGAGAAGAGCGTGAGGCGACAAATCCACAAAATATCACTGTCTCGGATGATTTTTTGAAGGCTATGGATTTGTGGCGAGATTAAGAAATCGGAGTTTATTCTCTTGGAATAGACTCTTTTTTTAGTTCCTTAAAAATGATATACTAAGTGAAACGATTATTTTAGAAATGAGTTATCATGCAAGTAAAGAATATCTCAAAACGTTTGAGAAAAGTGGCTGGTTTTGTACCACAGGATGCCAAAATCTTGGATGTAGGAAGTGACCACGCTTATTTACCGATTTATCTAATTCAGCAGGGGAGAATTTCCTCAGCCATTGCTGGTGAAGTTGTTGAGGGACCTTATCAGTCTGCGGTGACAAATGTAGCAGATAATCAGATGTCCGATAAAATTTCTGTTCGTTTGGCAAATGGTTTAGCAGCTTTTGAAGTAGAAGATCAGATTGATGTTATCGTTATTGCAGGAATGGGAGGAGGATTGATAGCAGATATTTTAGACAATGGCAGTGCAAAATTGGCATCTGTTAAGCGCCTGATTCTTCAGCCTAACAATCGGGAAGATGAACTTCGCAGGTGGTTGTGTAGTCATAATTTTCAAATTATAGAAGAAGCTATTGTGGAAGAAAATGGGAAATTTTACGAGATAATGATAGCTGAACAGGGGCATCAAGTGTTGAATGCTGAACAAGAACGCTTCGGATCTTATCTAATGAGGGAGCAATCAGCTGTTTTTCAAGATAGATGGCAGCGGGAAGTAGACAAACTGGAAAAAGCTCTGGCTAAAATCCCAGAGAAAAATCTAACGGAACGCTCTGCTATGTCCAAAAAAATCAAGCAAATCAAGGAGGTACTGCATGCTGGCAAGTGATTTTATTAACCATTATGAAGCATACTGTCCTAAGGAGCTGTCCATGACGGGAGATGTCTGCGGACTGCAAATTGGAACTTTGAATAAAGAAGTCAAACGAGTGCTGGTGGCTTTGGATATCCGCGAACAGACGGTTGCAGAGGCGATTGAAAAGGGAGTGGATTTGATTTTGGTTAAGCATGCTCCAATTTTTCGTCCTATTAAAGATTTGGTGGCGGAGCGATCTCAGAATCAGATTTACATCGATCTGATTAAGCATGATATTGCAGTTTATGTCAGCCATACCAATATTGATATTGTGGATGACGGTCTTAATGACTGGTTTTGTGATCTACTAGAAATCACCGATACGGATTATCTTAGCGAAACGGCTCCTGGGCACGGTATTGGTCGTATTGGCAAGATTGCACCTCAGACTTTTGGAGACTTTGCAGGCAAGGTTAAGGAAACTTTTGGTCTGGATAGTTTGCGTTTGGTGACTTATTCGGATGTGGATTTGGAGCAAATGATTGAGAAAGTGGCAATCTGTGGTGGCAGTGGTCAGTCCTTTTACAAGGAGGCTTTAGCACAGGGCGCTCAGCTTTATATTACAGGTGATATCTACTACCATACAGCACAGGATATGCTGAGCGAGGGGCTTCTAGCTTTGGACCCGGGTCACCATATAGAAGTGCTCTTTGTAGAAAAATTAGTTGAAAAATTTCAAGACTGGAAAGTAGAAGAGAGTTGGGAAGTTGAATTTTTAGCCAGTCAGGTTTCTACAAATCCTTTTAAACATATCTAAGTAGGAAATTGTATGAAAAAAGTAGCGATTATTGGAGCAGGGATTGTCGGATCAACTGCTGCCTATTATCTATCGAAAAATCCTGCTTATCAGGTGACAGTTTTTGACTATGGTCAAGGTCAGGCAACCAAGGCAGCGGCTGGTATTATTAGTCCGTGGTTTTCTAAGCGGCGCAATAAAGAATGGTATCGCATGGCGCGACTGGGAGCAGATTTTTATCTGGATTTGATAGTTGATTTACAGAAGGACGGTTTTGCAACGGAGTTTTACCAACAGACCGGCGTCTTTTTGCTGAAGAAAAAAGAGGAGAGCTTGGAGGCACTCTATGACTTGGCAGACCAACGGCGAAAAGAGTCACCGCTCATTGGAGACTTGCGGCTGCTTTCACGGGCAGCAGCGGCAGAGTATTTTCCGAGGCTTCAAGGGTTTGACCGGCTACTCTATGCTTCTGGAGGAGCACGCGTGGAAGGCTCATTATTGACTCAGGCTTTGCTTGCGGCTAGCGGTGCAGAAGTAATCCAAAAGAAAGTAAGTTTGGACATTCGAGATGGGGCTTTCTGGGTTAATCGTTCTTGTTTTGACCAAGTTATATTGGCAATAGGAGCTTGGTTGCCTGAGCTTCTGAAACCATTAGGTTATCAGGTGGATGTTCGTCCACAAAAAGGTCAGCTGCGAGATTATCAGACTGCTCTGGTGACAGATGATTATCCAGTTGTCATGCCAGAGGGAGAGCTAGATATTATTCCTTTTCAAAATGGCAAAATCAGTATGGGAGCTACTCACGAAAATGAAATGGGCTATGATTTAAGAGTGGATCAAGACTTGCTGGATAAAATGGAACAGGAAGCTTTTTACTATTTTCCTAGCTTGTCTCAAGCAAACAGAATGAGCGAACGGGTCGGAATTCGAGCTTATACCAGTGACTTTTCTCCCTTTTTTGGTCAGGTGCCAGATCTTTCGCAAGTATTTGCAGCCAGTGGTTTAGGCTCTTCTGGTTTGACGACAGGTCCTCTCATCGGATATCATTTAGCTCAGATGGTTCAGGGAAAAAGTGGTAGTTTAAATCCAGCGGATTATCCCATTGAAAGATATATTAAGAAAGAGAAATAGATGACAGAGAATATTTTAAATTGGGTCAATGTTTGTGTGAAAAAAGGGAATCAAGTTCTCTTGCTCAATCGACAGCATGATGATTTTAAAGGTTGGATTCAGCCAGGTGGAAAAGTTGAGTTCCCAGAATCTTTTTTTGAAGCAGCGGCTCGTGAGTTGAAAGAAGAAACAGGACTGATAGCTTTGAATTTACAGCTTAAAGGCATTTCCGGTTTTACCAATCCAACAAAAGCAGAGCGTTATGTCTTTTATGATTTTCTCTGCGAGGATTTTGAAGGGGAACTACTAACGGAATCACGGGAAGGTCAGCCCAAATGGTGGTCGATTGATGAACTGGACCAGCTCGACATGCAGGACAACATCAGAGATAGGCTTCCTTTGTACTGGCGAAAAGGCTCCTTTGAGCGGATTCACTATTGGGATGAAGAGAACCATTGCATCAAAGAAACCAAGACGATATTGTATGATGAAAGATAATGAGGAGATGAAGTTGTTATGAATTGGTTGCAGGAGCAGCCTGTGGTGCTGCAGGCTTTTTTGGCGGGACTCTTTACATGGGGCTGTACCATTGTAGGCTCTGCGGTTGTCTTTTTCTTTAAAACAAGTCAGTCGTAAGCTGCTGGATATTATGATGGGATTTGCAGCTGGTGTCATGATTGCAGCTTCATTTTGGTCGCTCTTGCAGCCTTCAATTGAGTATGCAAAAGGTAACTATGGAGTGTGGTCTTGGATGCCAGCCGCCCTTGGTTTTCTGTTGGGTGGTTTCTTCTTGCGCTTTATTGATGCGGTAGTACCCCATTTACACCTTAGCAAGAAGGATGTATCTGAGGCAGAAAGTCTGCCGGAGCACAGCCGGAATAAACTGTCCAAAACGGCTCTGCTTTTTCTGGCTATTACCATACACAATTTTCCAGAAGGCTTGGCAGTAGGAGTGGCCTTCGGTGCCTTATCCAGCAATTCCAGTCCAGAAGTCTTTATCGGAGCTGTAGGTCTGGCTCTGGGAATCGGTCTCCAAAATGTGCCGGAAGGGGCAGCCCTGTCCATTCCTATACGGACAGACGGGGAATCGCGTCTTAAAGCTTTTTACTGGGGTTCAATGTCGGCTATTGTTGAGCCTATCGGAGCTGTCCTTGGTGCTTATGCGGTTATGACAATGACGGCTATTCTACCCTATGCCCTGTCTTTTGCGGCGGGAGCTATGATTTTCGTCGTCGTGGAGGAGCTGATACCAGACTCTCAAACTAATGGCAATACAGATGTTGTGACTTTAGGTCTCATGGTAGGCTTTGTGTTGATGATGGTATTGGATGTGGCTTTAGGATAGCAGATACTTTTTTGAGACCAATCGTATATTTTATCAGCCTATTTAGATAACAGCAGTTCTACTTTGACTGATTTTTTGTTTCGTTTTGGATTTTCATTAAGTATGAGAGACTTTAAATGAAAGCGCTCTCTTTCTTGAAGGATGACATCCGCTTTAAAAAATGGTAAAATAAGGAGAATACATTTAAGAGAGGAAACTCATTATGAAAGGTATTATCCTTGCAGGTGGTTCTGGTACACGTTTATATCCTTTGACTAGAGCTGCATCTAAACAACTCATGCCGGTTTATGACAAACCCATGATTTATTATCCATTGTCAACCCTCATGCTGGCTGGTATCAAGGATATCTTGATTATCTCAACACCAACAGATCTTCCTCGCTTTGAGGATTTGTTGGGTGATGGCTCGGAGTTTGGCATCAAACTTTCTTACGCTGAGCAACCAAGTCCAGATGGTTTGGCTCAAGCCTTTATTATTGGTGCCGACTTTATCGGTGATGACCATGTGGCTTTGATTTTAGGTGATAATATTTATCATGGACCAGGCCTTAGCAAAATGCTTCAAAAGGCTGCTTCGAAGGAAAAAGGAGCGACTGTTTTTGGTTACCAAGTGAAAGATCCAGAACGTTTTGGTGTGGTTGAATTTGATGACAATATGAATGCAATCTCTATTGAAGAAAAACCAGAACAACCACGTTCTAACTATGCAGTTACAGGACTTTATTTCTATGACAATGACGTAGTAGAAATTGCTAAAAATATCAAGCCTAGTCCACGTGGAGAGCTGGAAATCACTGATGTCAATAAGGCTTACTTAGACCGCGGCGATTTGTCTGTTGAGCTTATGGGACGTGGTTTTGCTTGGTTGGACACTGGTACACATGAGAGCTTGTTAGAAGCTGCTCAATACATTGAAACCGTTCAACGTATGCAAAATGTGCAAGTAGCAAACTTAGAAGAAATTGCTTACCGTATGGGTTATATTACCAAAGAACAAGTGCATGATTTGGCACAATCACTTAAAAAGAACGAATACGGTCACTACTTATTACGTTTGATTGGAGAAGAATAAGACATGTCTGAACAATTTTTTGAAAAAAAATTAGCAGCCCGTAAGATTGAAGCCATTCCTGGCATGCTGGAATTTGATATTCCAGTTCATGGAGACAATCGTGGCTGGTTCAAGGAAAACTTTCAAAAAGAAAAAATGGTGCCCCTTGGTTTTCCGGAAAGCTTTTTTGCAGAAGGTAAGCTTCAAAACAATGTCAGTTTTTCTCGCAAAAATGTGCTCCGTGGACTTCATGCAGAACCTTGGGATAAGTACATTTCTGTCGCAGATGGCGGAAAAGTTCTCGGTTCTTGGGTTGATTTGCGTGAAGGAGAAACGTTCGGAAATACCTACCAAACGGTCATTGATGCCAGCAAGGGAATTTTCGTTCCTCGCGGTGTAGCAAATGGCTTCCAAGTATTGTCAGATACAGTTTCTTATAGCTATTTGGTCAATGATTACTGGGCATTAGAATTGAAACCTAAGTATGCCTTTGTCAACTATGCTGACCCCGCTCTTGAGATTGAATGGGAAAATCTTGACCAAGCAGAAGTTTCTGAAGCAGATAAGAATCATCCAATGCTTAAGGATGTTAAGCCTTTGACCAAAGATATGTTATAATACCCTCAGAAAAATAGGAGAAAATCTTTTCATGACTGAATATAAAAATATTGTAGTGACAGGTGGAGCAGGATTCATCGGTTCTAACTTTGTCCATTATGTGTACAATAACTTTCCAGATGTGCATATCACGGTTCTGGATAAGCTAACTTATGCTGGTAACCGAGCTAACATTGAAGAAATTCTAGGTGATCGCGTGGAGTTAGTCGTTGGAGATATTGCAGATGCAGCAATTGTTGATCAAGTAGCTAAGAATGCGGATGCAATTGTTCACTATGCGGCAGAAAGCCATAATGACAATTCGCTAAATGATCCTCGTCCATTTATCGATACGAACTTTGTTGGAACTTATACGCTTCTTGAAGCAGCTCGTAAATACGACATTCGTTTCCACCATGTGTCGACTGACGAAGTTTACGGAGACCTTCCTCTTCGTGAAGATCTTCCAGGTCACGGTGAAGGACTGGGTGAAAAATTCACACCAGAAACGAAGTACAATCCAAGTTCACCTTATTCGTCAACCAAGGCAGCTTCTGACTTGATTGTCAAAGCTTGGGTACGCTCTTTCGGTGTCAAGGCAACTATTTCTAATTGTTCAAATAACTATGGACCATATCAACACATCGAAAAATTTATTCCGCGCCAAATTACCAATATCCTTTCAGGCATTCGTCCAAAACTTTATGGTGAAGGAAAGAATGTTCGTGACTGGATTCATACCAATGACCATTCATCAGGGGTTTGGACCATTCTCACAAAAGGGAAAATCGGTGAAACCTACCTAATTGGTGCAGATGGTGAGAAGAATAACAAAGAAGTGCTAGAACTCATTCTTAAAGAAATGGGACAACCAGCTGACGCTTACGACCATGTAACAGACCGTGCGGGTCACGACCTGCGCTATGCTATTGACGCTAGCAAGTTGCGTAATGAACTAGGCTGGAAACCAGAATTTACCAACTTTGAGGCTGGATTGAAAGAAACAATCAAGTGGTACACAGATCACCAAGATTGGTGGAAAGCTGAAAAGGAAGCTGTCGAAGCCAACTATGCCAAGACTCAAAAAGTATTAAAATAAAAAGTAACTATTGAAGTTTTGTCTTAAAAGGAGAATCATGAAACATAAAATTTTAGTAACAGGTGGAGCCGGATTTATCGGAACGCATACCGTTATTGAGTTAGTCAATGCTGGACACGAAGTTGTTATTGTCGATAATTTAGTGAACAGCAGTAAAAAAAGTGTAGAAGTTGTAGAACGAATTGTTGGTCAAAAAATTCCATTTTATCAAGTGGACATTCGTGATAAGAAGGTCTTACTTGAAATCTTTAAAGCAGAACAACCAACAGGCGTGATTCATTTTGCGGCGTTGAAAGCAGTCGGTGAATCAACACAAATTCCGCTGACTTATTACGAAAACAACATTACAGGAACGTTGACATTGCTACGCGTCATGGAAGAAGTCAATTGCAAAAATATCATTTTCAGCTCTTCTGCAACTGTCTATGGCGATCCTCATACCGTTCCAATTTTAGAAGATTTTCCTCTGTCAGTCACCAATCCTTACGGACGTACAAAACTGATGATTGAAGAAATGCTGACGGATATTTACAAAGCTGATGCAAACTGGAATGTTGTCTTGCTTCGGTATTTTAATCCAATTGGTGCTCATGAAAGTGGTGATTTGGGTGAAAATCCAAATGGCATTCCAAATAATCTCTTGCCATATGTGACGCAGGTTGCTGTTGGAAAATTAAAAGAAGTGCAAGTATTTGGCAATGACTATCCAACAGTTGACGGTACCGGTGTTCGTGACTATATTCACGTGGTAGATTTAGCAAAAGGACATGTGGCTGCTCTGCAAAAAATTGAAGGAACTGCTGGTCTAAATATCTATAACCTTGGTACCGGTAAAGGATACTCTGTTTTAGAAATTATCCAAAATATGGAAAAAGCAGTCGGAAAACCAATTCCTTACAAGATTGTTGACCGCCGCCCTGGTGACATTGCAACTTGCTATGCCGACTCTACAAAAGCAAAAGAGGAATTAGGCTGGGAAGCACAATTTGATATTACACGCATGTGCCAAGACGCTTGGCATTGGCAAAGCAAACACCCAAATGGATTTGATGACTAAATAAAAAATATGTCAAATAGTAGACGAGGCTGGGATAGTAGTTTCTCAGCCTCGCTTTTTAAATAGAAATAAGCTTGATGCACAGTAGTTGATTGTTCAAAACATTGCGTTGAAGTTGCGAATAATGCTTGCGAGGTAAGGTTAATTTTGTTTCCTAGTCAAACTCGTAAGAAGTACCTAATCAGCCTTGTGGAAGTTGACCAGAATTCACTGTTCTGAGGTTTTTGCGTAATGACTTGAAAGTAAGCTTACTAAAAAAGTAGAAAACCAGTTAAGCATTTTTCTGGAAGAATGATTTACTTTCTGTTAAACTAAAAATATGGAACATCATTTTAATCATAAGGCAGAATCATTCGATTCTCTCAAAAATAGATTTATTGCCGATCTCATTCGCCAGGAAGTGGAAAAACAAATAGTAGATTTTTCTGACAAGCGCATTTTGGATTTTGGCGGTGGTACAGGCTTGGTGACTCTGCCATTGGCAGCTCAATCCAAGTCAGTCACGCTTGTTGATATTTCAGATAAAATGCTTGATCAAGCTCGCCTAAAAGTGGAAAAGCAAGCCATTGATAATGTTTATTTGTTGCAGCAGGATTTGTTGACAAACCCATTAAATCAATTATTTGACATCATCGTGGTTAGTCGTGTTCTTCATCATATGCCAAATGTTGAGAAGACTCTAGCAATGTTTAGAAATCATCTTGTAGAGGACGGACAGCTTTTTATTGCAGATTTTGTTAAAACAGACGTAAATCATCATGGCTTTCATCTTGATGAATTGGAAGAAAACTTATCTCAGAATGGTTTTCTACCTGTCAAATCTCAAATAATTTATAGTGCAGAGAAACTCTTTTTAGACAATTATGCCGAGCTTTTCTTGACATTAGCACAAAATCACTCGTTTGCATGACGAGTGATTTTGGTTTGTCTTTATAGTAAATTTCTTGATTCTTTTATGGAAATAGTAGAAAATGGCGCGTGGATATAGTATAATGTGGTTATATGATTTTGAAGGAGAATGAGATTAAGTGAAATCTTCGGATTTATTGATTATTATACCTGCCTACAATGAAGAAGGCTCTATTGAGAATGTTGTCAACAATATCATCAGGAATTATTCACAGTATGATTATGTGATTATCAATGACGGTTCAAAAGATAGAACATCAGCCATTTGCCATGCAAACAGTTATAATATTGTGGATTTGCCGGTCAATTTAGGATTGGCAGGCGCATTTCAAACAGGACTTAGATATGCTTATGAGCAAGGCTATAAAAAAGCAGTGCAGTTTGACGCAGATGGTCAACATTTGCCTGAGTATATCTCAGTTTTAGAAGCAAAAATGAACGAAGGCTATGAAATGGTTATTGGATCTCGTTTTGTGACGGAAAAGCGCGAAACGTCTTTGCGGATGATGGGGAATATTCTCATTAGTGCAGCCATTAAATTAACCACAGGAAAGACAATCAACGATCCAACCTCTGGTATGCGGATGTTTTCTGAAGGACTTATCAAAGAATTTGCTCTCAATATCAATTATGGACCTGAGCCAGATACCGTCTCATATCTAATTCGTCATGGTGTGAAAGTAGCAGAAGCCCAAGTGCGAATGGAAGAGAGACAAGCTGGTGAGAGTTATCTGACACTTTCTCGCTCTATTCAATATATGACGCACATGTTTGTATCTATCTTGATTATTCAGAATTTCAGAAAGAGAGGGTAGACATTAAATGACTATTTGGTTTCAAATTGTATTGATTTTTGTCTCTATTATGACTTGTGCCTTTATTTTACGTAGCATTCGAAAATCACAAGTTCAAATCAACGATGCTATATTTTGGGTATTTTTCTCTTTAATTTTATTAGTATTTAGCATTTTCCCAGGTCTAGCAGAAGCTATCGCAAGTGCATTAGGAATTGTATCAGCAGTCAATTTTATCTTTTTATTTGTCATTTTCTTATTGCTCATCAATCAATTCCAACTCACTCTTAGATTATCTAAATTAGATACGAAATTTAAAAATTTAGTTCAAACAATCGCACTGAGGGAGAAAGATGAAAATAAAAACTAATCCTTCTGCTAAAGAGATTTATTTTTGGAATTTACTGGGGAATTTAGCAGCTTCAGGAGTTTCTGTCCTTTATCTACTGATTGTAACAAGATTAACTTCTGCCAAAGTAGCAGACCAATTTAGCTTGGCGAATTCCATTGGGACTCTTTGGATTGTTATCGGACTTTTCCAAGTCAGAAATTATCAAGGAACGGATGTGAATCAAAAGCATTCTTTCATAGGATATTTTCAAACTAGGTTGATAACAATTTTAGCGATGTTGGTCACATTGTATCCCTATTTATATATTGTCGGAGAAGGCCGTTATTCTTTTGAAACGATTTTACTGACATTTTTAATGATTTTGTATCGTATGTGGGATGCGGTATCTGATTTATTTCAAGGCTTATTTCAACAAAGAGAACGTATGGATATAGCTGGGAAAACAATGTTTTACCGTTATTCCACTAGTGCAGTTGTTTTATTTCTTAGTATCTTGCTTTCCAAGTCTGTGATTGTAGGTCTATTTTCTTTAGTCATTTGGAATGGCTTGGTGATCATTTTTTATGAAACCAGTTTTCTTAAGTATTTTGAAACGATTTATTGGAAAGAACTCTTTTCTAGCAATTACAAAAAAGATATAAAAGATATTTTTCTGGCTTGTTGGCCATTATTTGTAAATGGATTTATTTTATTGTATATTTTAAATGAACCTAAAATTATTATTGAAAAAGGCCTAAATCAAGGAGTTTTGCAGACTGGCATGCAACGTGATTTTAACATTCTTTTTATGCCTGTTTTTTTTATGAGTCTCATCATTTTAATGGTTAGACCCCTAATAACCCAAATGGCTATTTTGTGGAATCGAGAAAAGTATGTAGAATTTTCTCTAATTGTGAAAAAACTCTTGCTCTATTTATTTATAGGTGGGATAGCCGTTACGATAGTGGCTTACTTCATAGGCACCCCAATTCTTAGTTTGGTATTTGGAGTGGCGTTATCACAATACACTCTTCCTTTTGCAATTCTAATCTTTGCAGGAGTTTTATATGCTTTAGCCATTGTTTTTGAAAATATTCTAACCATTGTTCGAAAGCAACACTTATTAGTAGGTTTATATATCGTTTTATTAGTTATCACTAAGTTGGTAACAGAACCATTTATTTATCATTATCGTATGTTAGGTGCAGCACTCAGCTTTCTGATTGTTATGACCGCTTATTTAGTCGGTATTTTTGGCATTTATATGGTAGCTGGGAGAAAAAGGAAATAAGAATGAAATATGATTTAACTGTCATTATTCCCGTTTATAATACAGAAAAATATTTAAGAAGATGCTTAGATAGTATTGTCAATCAAGACAATTTAGAGAAATGCGCGATCCGCGTTATTTGTGTTAATGACGGGAGTACAGACCATTCGGAAGAGATTATTAAGGAATATGTTGAAAAATATCCATTTATTGAACTGTTTTCAAAAGAAAATGGAGGAGTGTCAGATGCAAGAAACTATGGATTAAATCAAGTTTGTGATAGTGAATATACCACTTTTATTGATCCAGATGATTGTATATATCCTAATTATTTAACGGAGTTTTTGTTAGCAAAAGGAAATGATGTTATTTATTTTGATTTTGATTTAATTGATAGTGATGAGAAATTGATAAAACATTTAAATGTCAATCCTTTCTTTAATGATAGTAAAGATTCAGATAATAATATTCGTTTATTCATGCTAACAAAACACGCTTCTTGGACTAGAATTTATAAGTCACATTTTTTTGATTTCAATTATTTTCCAAAAGGGAAAATTTATGAAGATGTTGCCTTAATGCCCTATATGACTTCAAAATGCACTAGTATTTCTTATATAAAAAAATATTTATACCGATATACAGTTGATACTTCTGGTTCAATCATGAATTCAAGCAAGTCAAATATTTTTGATATCTATGATGCTTTAGAGTATCTGTTTGCTTTATTTGGTGATGATTTTGATAAATATAAAGAAGAATTACAATATTTGGCCTTGGAACATCTATGTGTTGGTCATACCTATAGATTGTTGAAATATCCAGAAGTGAAGAAACAAGATTTTAAAGATATTATCCTCTTTATGGATAGGTACTTTGGAAAAAACTGGGAAAAGAATAAATATATCAAACGAGGTGTACAAAAAGTAAATATTCACTCTAAACTAGCTTATGTTGTACCATTGTTTTTAAAAGTATTGAAGAATGAGTGGTTTGGGTTATTATTGTTGGCAAAAAAACGCTAATATTCTATTAAAAAAGATTGGAGAATGGGTAATTGTGATAAAGAAGTCTATTAATTGGTCGTTTATGTTCAATATAAAAGACTGGTTTTATTCTTTTGTATTGAATATAACAAAACGCTGGAAATATTTATTTGGATTATGGGGTCTGTTATTCCTTACTTATTTTTATTTAGGTGGTTCAACGGCTACCATTCCAAGGACTTTATTGTTTATAACAGGTTTGGTATTTAGCATAACTATTTGTTTACCTGGAAAATTGCATAATAAGGTATTTTGGAGTATTCTTTTTTCGGGGGGGCTTTTTGTTATTTTAACTCCTGTTTTAGATGTTCCTGATGAGACTGCTCATTATTCAAGAGCTTTGTACATATCAGAAGCGCACCTCTATCTTCCCAAAAAGTCTTCAGAGTTTAGAGTTTCTAAGGATGCTGTAGAAGCTGAAAAAGTATTTAAAAAACCGTTGATACATTCTGGGTTAGATAAAGTTAAGACCTCTTCACAAACTGCACGTTATCCTAAATTTTTAGCAACGAATGCTTCATCGTTTATTCCTTATTTACCCCAAGTATTTGGCTTGACAATCGCTAAGATTTTAGGATCAAGTGTTCTATCTTCAATCATTTTAGGGCGTTTATGTAATCTTTTGGCTTATGCGTTGTTAATTAGGTTAGCTATAAAAAAAGCTAAGGGGAAAGAATTATTGTTCGCAAGTCTAGGGATGCTACCAATGAGTGTATATTTAGCATCTTCTTTCAGTACAGACGGTATGGTGAACGGGTTTCTCTTTTTGATTATTGCTTTGTTTTGTGAGTATGTTCAAAAAGATAAGGTTTCCTTATCAAATATCCTTTTATTTGCAATACTGTGTTTAATAATGACTACCATGAAATTGCCTTATGTATTATTGGTAGGACTGTTATTATTTATACCAAGAAAGAAATTACCAGATAAGTATGCTTATATATTTATTATTGGATTAATCTTGTTAGTAGGAATTTTAAGTTTCTTTTGGTTACGTTTATCTAGTAATATTAATATGAATCAGGTAACTTCTAATGTAAATCCAGTTGAAAAGATTAAATACACATTAGAGCATATGAGTGAATTTACAAGAATGATTGTGCAAGAGTGGGTGAATTTAATTCCAAATAAAATCCCCTCCCTATTTACATTTGGTTGGTTAACCTATGGTTTAGGAAATTTACTATGGTTCTATTTAATATTTATCAGTTGTGTCATATTTATGATACCTCAATATAATCCTTTACCTAAAATTAGTAAATATGGAACTTTTTTAGTCGGGATTGGAGTTACGTTTGGCATTTTAATGACAGCTTATTTAATGTGGGGAAAAGTTAATGAAATTGCTATTCAAGGTGTTCAAGGGAGATATTTTACTGGGGTTATTTTACTTTTAGGTTTAACGTTTAATAATATTAAACTATTTGTGCCAGTATATCCGACACTCTCTTTAGAAGAAGAGGAGAAAAGAGATACCTTTGTTTTATTTATTGCATTGGTCTTTATAATGATGTCTGTCGTATTAACAGTACTTCAATATTATGGTTTTAAAATTTAATAGCTAAAGATAGGAGTGATTTTAAATGAAAAAAGCACTAAGCGGTTTTGTTTTCTTAACATTAATAATGTTGTTGGGAATTGAAAAGGCAAAGGCTGATAATGAAGGTTTAGAAATGTACCGTCTGTATAATCCAAATAGTGGCGAACATTTTTATACAGCGAATTGGAATGAAAAAGAAATGCTTTCAAGAGTTGGCTGGCGTTATGAGGGGAGAGGCTGGATTGCTTCCTTGAAAGGACAGGATGTATATAGAATGTACAACCCTAATGCTGGCGATCATCATTATACTTTGAATGCTAATGAAAGAGATTTCCTTATTAAGTCAGGATGGAAATATGAGGGAGTAGCTTGGAAATCTTCTGGTCAGTATCCATTGTATAGACTTTATAATCCAAATGCTAGAGCGGGTAGTCATCATTACACATTATCTGAAGCAGAAAAAGTGCATTTAACTCATGTTGGTTGGCGTTATGAAGGCATTAGTTGGTATGCTGTTGGGTTAGGGGCTCCAATTTCTCATCAATCGTCTTCTAATTCAGGAAATATAGCGAATCCGGAAATATATCCAAATTGTGAAGCTGCCCGAAGAGCTGGTGTAACTCCTATTTATCGTGGACAGCCTGGTTATAGTAGTAAATTGGATAGAGACGGAGATGGGGTTGCTTGTGAATAGTTAGCAAATCATTTATTTTTAAATAGTCCTTTTAAAGTTAGGCTTTATTCCTAACTTTTTATTTTTATGTTAGAATATATTTAACGACATAAGGAGGCTAAAATGACAATTTCAATCATCGTTCCTTGTTTTAACGAGGAAGAGTCGCTTCCGTTGTTTTATGCGGAAATGGAAAAAATTAAATCTCAGATAAATGATCATTTTGAATATATCTTTGTCAATGACGGCTCAAAAGATAGAACTTTATCTATTTTACGAGAGCTCAGTCAGAAAAATAATAGTGTTCGTTATCTTTCTTTTTCGAGAAATTTTGGGAAAGAAGCAGCTCTGTATGCGGGTCTCAAACGTGCAACTGGTGATTTAGTGACTGTCATGGATGCGGATTTGCAAGACCCACCTGCATTATTGATTCAAATGAAAAATATGCTAGATGAAAATGCTGAATTGGATTGCGTAGGAACGCGTCGTACAACACGCGAGGGAGAACCTCTGATTCGTAGTTTTTTTGCGAAGATGTTTTATAAATTGATTAATAAAATTAGCCAAGTTGAGATGGTAGATGGAGCGCGTGATTTCCGTCTCATGCGTCGACAGATGGTAGATGCTGTTTTAGAGGTTTCTGAGTATAATCGTTTTTCCAAAGGGATTTTTGCTTGGGTTGGATTTAAAACAAAATATTTGGAATATAAGAACGTGGAGCGAGTTGCAGGAAAAACCAGTTGGAATTTCTGGCAATTATTGAATTATTCTCTAGAAGGGATTATAAACTTTTCAGATGCTCCTTTGACAATAGCTTTTTGGGGAGGTATTGTTGCCTGCTTATTGGCATTTTTCCTTATCATTATTGTCATTATTCGTACCTTGATTTTTGGGGATCCTACAGCTGGCTGGCCTTCTATGGTTTCGATTATTCTTTTTCTAGGTGGTTTTCAGTTGTTGACAATTGGCATTCTTGGTAAATACATTGGAAAAATTTTCATGGAAACTAAAAAAAGGCCAATTTATGTTATTAAAGAAAAGAGCGAGTAGAAAAACCAGATTTTTTATGCTTTTTTTGATATAATAAATTCATTGAATGTTTATTATTCAGAAAGGAATTTCAGATGATTTTAATTACAGGAGCTAACGGACAACTTGGGACAGAACTTCGTTATCTTTTAGATGAACGCAATGAAGAGTATGTGGCAGTTGACGTGACAGAAATGGATATTACCAATGCCGAAATGGTAGAGAAGGTTTTTGCAGAAGTGAAGCCAAGTTTGGTTTATCACTGCGCTGCCTATACAGCTGTAGACGCAGCAGAAGACGAAGGTAAAGAACTGGACTATGTCATCAATGTGACCGGGACAGAGAATGTCGCAAGAGCGGCAGAAGCCCATGGAGCAACACTTGTTTACATCTCTACAGACTATGTCTTTGCTGGAGATAAGCCAGTTGGGCAGGAATGGGAAGTAGATGATCAACCAGACCCTCAGACAGAATATGGTCGCACGAAGCGCATGGGAGAGGAATTGGTTGAGAGATATTCTAGCCGTTTCTACATTATCCGCACAGCTTGGGTCTTTGGAAATTATGGAAAGAACTTTGTTTTCACTATGCAAAATTTAGCGAAAACACATAAAACCCTGACGGTTGTTAATGACCAACATGGTCGTCCAACTTGGACGCGTACGTTGGCTGAATTTATGACGTACTTAGCAGAAAACCAAAAAGAATTTGGCTATTATCACTTGTCGAATGATGCCACAGAAGATACGACTTGGTATGACTTTGCAGTAGAAATATTAAAAGATACAGATGTCGAAGTTTTGCCAGTAGACTCTAGTAAGTTTCCAGCGAAAGCGAAGCGACCACTCAATTCTACCATGAGCCTAGCTAAAGCCAAAGCGACTGGCTTTGTCATCCCAACTTGGCAAGATGCCCTCAAGGAATTTTATAAACAAGGAAAGAAATAAGGTAGAAGCAGCCGAAAGGTTGCTTTTCTTTTCTATTTTATGTTACACAAACGATTTATAAAGTGATATAATAGATTAGATTGCAAAATCTTGAAATGAGGAAAATCATGCAACATGTATTCATCATAGGAAGTCGTGGCCTTCCTGCTAAATATGGTGGATTTGAAACCTTTGTTGAGAAATTAGTGGAGAACCGCATATCTCCTCAAATCCAATACCATGTAGCTTGTTTATCAGATGATGAAGCTTATCATCATTTTGATTACAAAGGCGTAGACTGTTTTACGATTAAAGCACCAAAACTTGGTCCAGCTCGTGTTATTGCTTATGATATGATGGCAATCAACTACGCACTTACATTAGTCAAGCAACAACAGATTGAGCGTCCTATTTTCTATATCCTAGGAAATACAATCGGAGCTTTTATCGCACCTTTTGCTCGAAAAATTCACCATGCTGATGGTATCTTTTATATCAATCCTGATGGACTTGAGTGGAAACGTGCTAAGTGGTCTAAGCCCGTTCAAAAGTACCTCAAATATTCTGAAAAAGTGATGACCAAGCATGCAGATTTGGTGATTTCGGACAATCAAGGAATTGAAAGCTATATCCAGAAAGCTTATCCGTGGGCTAAAACCACTTTTATTGCCTATGGAACCGATTTACGCTTGTCATCTTTAACTGCTCAGGATGAGAAAGTCCGACACTTTTTTGACACGTGTGCAAGTAAAGAAAAACATTATTATTTGATTGTTGGGCGTTTTGTTCCAGAAAATAACTATGAAATCATCATTCACGAGTTTATGAAGTCACAGACGCAGCGAGACTTGCTGATTGTCTGCAATCATCAAGGCAGTGCTTATTTTGAAGAACTACAACAAAAAACAAATTTTGACCGAGATGAGCGGATTAAGTTTGTCGGTACTGTTTATGATCAAGATTTATTGAAGTATATTCGCAATCAAGCGTTTGCTTATATTCATGGTCATGAGGTCGGCGGCACCAATCCTGGTCTCTTAGAAGCCTTAACTCAGACAGATTTGAATTTGGTCTTGGGTGTGGACTTTAACCGACAAGTGGCAAAAGAAACAGCTCTTTACTGGGATAAGAAAGAAAACAGCCTAGTTGATTGCATTCATCAGGTAGATAAACAGTCCGACTTTTCAGATCTAGGTCAAGCTGCGAAAGAAAACATGAAAGAACACTACACTTGGGAAAAAATTGTGGGTGAATACGAGGAATTATTTTTATCATGAAAGTGACTATTCTCATGTCCACCTACAATGGTGAACGGTTTTTAGCAGAACAAATTGAAAGTATTCGGCAGCAGACCCATACAGACTGGCAGCTGTTAATCCGAGATGATGGTTCTAAAGACAGAACGCGTGAGATTATTCAAGATTTTTGTCAAAAAGATAATCGCATTCATTTTGTGAATCCTGATAGCGTTGAAAATCTTGGTGTTATCAAAAGTTTCTTTTATCTTTTGAAATATCAAGAGTCAGATATTTACTTTTTTAGCGATCAAGATGATGTCTGGCTACCTGAGAAAGTAGAAATGCAGCTAGAAGAAGCGATTAAACACGATACCAGTCAGCCTTTGCTGGTTTACACGGATTTAAAAGTTGTAGATCAAGAGTTAAATGTCGTACATGAAAGTATGATTCGTACACAGTCTGACCATGCAAACACGGAACTGCTCCAAGAATTAACAGAAAATACTGTTACAGGTGGCGTTTCGATGATTAACCAAGCTCTGGCTGACTTATGGACAGGCCAAGAAGCTCATGATCTTCTCATGCATGACTGGTATTTGGCTTTGTTGGCAGCAGCTTTTGGTCATTTAGTCTATATAGACCAACCAAGTGAATTATATCGGCAACATTCCAATAATGTTTTAGGTGCAAGAACCCTCAGAAAAAGAATGCAGAATTGGATTCGCCCGCATATTCTCTTCGCAAAATATTGGAAATTGATTCAAGATAGCCAAGAACAAGCAAGGAATTTATTAGCTTTGCCTTTGGCTACTCAAAATAAAGAACTGATTGAAAATTTTGTGACAATCATGGAAGTCCCGTTTATGGAACGCTTGCGTCGTCTTCAAAAATATGGCTATCGAAAGAATCGCGCCTTCCACACTTTTGTCTTTACAACCCTAATTCTTACAAAATTTGCTTATAAGGAGTAATGATGGACTTATTTAGTCGAAAAAATATGATTCTCTTACGCGAGATGATTAAAACAGATTTTAAATTACGGTATCAAGGAAGTTTGATTGGGCATTTATGGTCCATTTTGAAACCTTTACTTTTGTTTACGATTATGTATTTAGTATTTGTTCGATTTTTGAGATTTGATGATGGAACACCACACTATGCTATCGGTCTTTTAGTTGGTATGGTAACTTGGAATTTCTTTTCAGAAGCTACAAATATGGGGATGATGTCTATTGTTGCTCGTGGTGATTTGCTTCGAAAACTTAACTTTTCAAAAGAGATCATTGTTATTTCTTCAGTTGTTGGTGCAGCAATTAACTACTCTATTAATTTATTGGTTGTTTTCATCTTTGCTTTAGTTAATGGAGTAGCAGTATCAATGGGCTGGTTTACAGTTATTCCGTTATTTGTTGAATTGATTTTATTTTCAACAGGAATCGCTTTTATTTTAGCGACGTTATTTGTTAAATATAGAGATATTGGTCCGATTTGGGAAGTAGTGATGCAAGCAGGAATGTATGCGACACCTATTATCTACTCTCTTACCTTTATTTTGCAACGTGGTCAAGTGACAATTGCAAAACTCATGATGTTAAATCCTTTGGCACAGATCATTCAAGATTTGCGGCACTATATTGTTTTTTCAGGAAGCATGCGTGGCTGGGATTTAATTGGTCATAAAGGTGTTGCTATGGTGCCCTACATTCTTCCTTTCTTTATCTTTGGAATTGGGTATTATATTTTCCACAAAAATGCTAAGAGATTCGCGGAGATTTTATAATGTCAGATAAAAAAATTGCAGTAAAAGTTGATCATGTCAGCAAGTATTTTAAACTTCCTACTGAAGCAACGCAAAGTTTACGTACCAATTTAGTCAATTATTTTAAGGGGATTAAAGGCTATACGGAACAACATGTTTTAAAAGATATTAACTTTGAGGTTGAGGAAGGTGATTTCTTTGGGATTGTGGGTCGTAATGGTTCAGGAAAGTCTACTCTTTTAAAAATCATTTCGCAAATTTATGTTCCTGAGAAAGGAAAAGTCACAGTCAATGGGAAAATGGTTTCCTTTATTGAACTTGGTGTTGGCTTTAATCCAGAATTAACTGGACGGGAAAATGTCTATATGAATGGTGCTATGCTTGGTTTTACAACAGAAGAAATTGATGCTATGTACGATGACATTGTTGATTTTGCTGAATTACATGAATTCATGAATCAAAAATTGAAGAATTATTCAAGCGGAATGCAGGTTCGTTTGGCATTTTCAGTCGCGATTAAAGCACAAGGTGATGTTCTTATTCTTGATGAAGTTCTTGCAGTCGGTGATGAAGCTTTCCAGAGAAAGTGTAACGATTATTTTTTAGAACGAAAAAAATCTGGGAAAACAACTATTCTTGTTACGCATGATATGGGCGCTGTTAAGAAATATTGTAATAAAGCTGTTTTGATTGAGGATGGCTTGATTAAGGCGATTGGAAATTCTGATGATGTTGCGAATCAGTATAGTTTTGATAATGCTAATCAAGTTAAAGATGAATCTGGTTCAATGGTAGAGGACACCCAAGTGAAAAGTCTCAAGGTAGAATTGTTATCTGGAGCACAAATCACACCATCAGAAGAAATTCGTTTTCGGATTAGTTATGAAGTTTTAAATGATATCGAAACCTATATTGCATTCTCACTGACAGACCTTGATCGAAATATTTGGATTTATAATGATAATTCCATGGATACGATGACTAAAGGACGAGGTCATAAAGAATGTGTCTATAGTTGCAAATTAGAGAAAGTAAATGACATAAAAATGAAGCTAGAAGTTTCGATTCGTGATAAGAGTAAAAAAATGATCTCTTATTCAGATTCGGCTAATACTCCAATTATTGTCATTAATCGCAATGATTTGGCCTTAGATGATAAATCTGGACGAGATTCTGCCACAGGATTGATTCAAAGAAACGGATTTTGGAATATAAATGGATAGCAAAATGATTAGTGTGGTTGTAACTTGTTACAATCATGAGTCTTATATAGCTGACTGTCTTGAGAGTATATTTTTACAGACATATAGGAATATTGAATTATTAGTCTTTGATGATGGTTCTACTGATGATTCACTTAGTATCATAAATAGTGCTTTAGTGGCATCCCCTTTTGAGAAAACCAAATGTTATTCTGATGAAAATTGTGGAGTAGTAATTACTAGGAATAAGGCTTTAGATATACTGACTGGTGATTATTTTTTATTCATAGATAGTGATGATGCTATACCAGAAGATTATATCGAAAAGTTAGTAAACCAAGCAGAAACTACTAATGCAGATATAGTTTATTCCTCACTTGTTGACTTTTATACAGGTCAAACTGTTTTAGAGGCAAAAGAGTTTAGCCTTGAAGAACTTTTTGTCGGTAATTTTATTAATGCATCTAGCCTTGTTAGAACAAAAGCAATTGGCGAGGTAAGATTTGACGAAGAATTAAATCGGAAAAGACTTGAAGACTATGATTTTTTCTTAAATCTCATAGCAAATCATCAATTAGTTGCACGTCCTTGTCAGGAAGCTTTTTTAAAGTATCGACTTCACCAAGACTCTCGAAGTAATCACGAAAACTATAAGGCTTATTACTCAACTTATCGGTATATACTTTGTAAGTATCTAGTAACATTCCCAGAAAAGGTAAACAACTCTCTAGAATTTCATTTTAATAGACTTACAAACCTAGATATTGAGCATTCTATAAAAGAGCAATACCTAGAAGTATATTCTTTGGGTGAAAATGAGGAACTAATTCATAGGAGACCAATACTTTTTTCTGACAGCTTTGAATTATCTCTAACTAACTCCTATTCAAAACTTAGGGTGAAGCCATCCAACATTCCTAGCTTTTACCAAAATTTTTATGTTGAGGTTGGTGGGAAAAAGTTAAATCCAATTTTGTCAAATGGAATTATTACAGATCATTCTTCCATTGTCTTTAAAGATTTTTCGCCCTTCATTGATTTTGAAATTCCAACTGCAGAAGATATATCGGTTAAGATATCATATAAGCGTTATAATATTAATGACATTGTAGCTTCTGACTACATTGGTAAAATTTTAGCACAAGAAAAATCTGATTCTCAAATGGAGACTCGGAGACTATTGGATGAGATGAAGGTATCACAAGATAAATATGATAATCTTCAACAAGAATATCTAAAAACTATCAATTCAAAACGTTGGACAATTCCAACTAAAATAATTAATTTCTTTAGGAGAAAAAGGTGAATCGTTTACTTCTATATGTTCATTTCAACAAATATAATCAATTTAGTGAACATGTCCGTTATCAACTGACACAATTACGTCAATTATTTTCAAAAGTGGTTTTCATTTCAAATAGTCAACTAGATAAAAGTGTGGCTGAACAATTAAAAAATGATGGCTTGATTGATCAATTTATCCAGCGACAAAATCAGGGTTATGATTTTGCCGCATGGCATGAAGGAATGAGCAACATTGGGTTTGATAATCTTACAAACTACGATAGCATTACAGCTATGAATGATACTTGTTTCGGACCACTCTGGGATATGACTCCGTATTTTGAAAAGTATGAGGCAGATGATTCGGTAGACTTCTGGGGGATGACTAACCACAGAGCAATTGATGCAGGCCATATTTTTATTGATGAGCATTTGCAGTCTTACTTTATGTCTTATAAAAAATGTTTAATTGAGTCTTCTACCTTTCAAGATTTTTGGAAAAATGTTGAGTCATACAAAGATGTGCAGAAGGTTATTGACAATTATGAAACTAAGTATACAAAGATATTTAGGGAAGCTGGCTTTAATTATCAGGCAGTATTAAATACTGTTCCAATTGCTGATCAATTTTATCATTCAAATTTTACGATTCACTATCCTCATGTATTACTTGATAATAAGGTTCCCTTTATAAAAATAAAGACGTTTGATTTAACGCAACATTTATCACCTTACTTACTGAAAGCAATTGAACAGGTATCAGATTATCCGACAGAATTTATTTTATCTCACATGTCTGATATGAGTTTACCAACGCCTCCATATTTGCTTGATAGAAAAGTATTAAAAGATAATAAACTTCAGTATTCAAATCAAAAGAAAGTTGCGGTACATCTCCATACTTATTATGTGGATCTTTTGGAAGCATTTTTAACGGCTTTTGAAAATTTTCATTTTGATTATGATTTGTTTTTGACAACAGATTCTGAGAAAAAGAAAGCAGAAATTGAGAAGATTCTAACAGAACGTGGTAAGGTAGGCAAAGTTTATATTACTGGAAATCGCGGTCGTGATGTTATTCCAATGTTGAGACTCAAAAAAGAACTATCAAAATATGATTATATTGGTCATTTTCATACGAAAAAATCTCCAGAGTATCCGCATTGGGTAGGAGATTCATGGAGAAATGAACTTTTTGATATGTTAATCAAACCGGCGGATAAAGTTATAGCTAGTTTGGAAAATGATGAACGGTTAGGTTTAGTTATTGCTGATATTCCAACTTTTTTCCGTTATACAAAGATTGTTGATCCGTGGAACGAAAATAAATTTGCAGACGATATGAATCTGCTCTGGGAACGAATGAATATTAAACGATCTATAGATTTCAATCAATTAAATACGTTTATCATGAGTTATGGAACCTTTATTTGGTTCAAATATGATGCTCTGAAGCCTTTATTTGATTTGAATTTGCAAAATGCTGATATTCCAGCAGAACCATTGCCTCAACATACCATTCTACATTCCATTGAGCGAATTTTAGTTTATTTAGCTTGGTCTCAACGTTATGACTATGCAATCTCTAAAAATGAGATTTATATCACTCCTTTTGTGGACAATACCGTTTTAAATATTCGTCCAGATACCTTACCAAATACCTATATAAATTTTGACAATATTGGTGGTATTAAAGGCGCTCTGAAATATATCTATCGTGGACCAGGGAGTGCTATTAAATATTTGCTGAGAAGATTAAAAAGAAGAATTATTTCTTGAAGCTTTTCAAGTTGATTTTATCTTATAACAAACATTGAGGAAATTTCTTTATTAAAGACTACTTAGATTTGTCTTTTAGTAATTAAGATAAATCAATTTTATTGGGCAATCATTATGAAATTTTTAATTAAATATTATAGACAATTTAGTATATTGTTAATCAGCTTCTTATTTTTTAATGTAATAGGGGCTTGGTTAAATTTTATACTAGAAGAAAATAGAAGCAAGACAGTCAATTCTTATATGATACTGGGATTACTATGTGTATTGATAATCACAGTATGTTTGGGGTATATTGTATCAAAGCTCTTAAATAAAAAATTATATTTTTTTATATTATTTATTTATGTAGGATATTTAATTTTTTCTTATTTACTAGAAATATCCATACACTTAACTGTACCTTCTTATGATTTATGGGATTTTAAAACTAACCATTTATTGCAATTTAACTCTTTGATTTTTATTATTCCGACATTATTGATAGCAATTATTTTTAAATATACTCCAAAATTAAATAATATAAATTTTTTAGATAGTTTGGCAATTGATGAAAAAAATTATGATATTTTAGAAACATTCTTTTTATCACAAGTATTATTGAATTTCATATTATTAGACAGTAAAACATTAGAGTTTCTTAAACAGAGCAATTTTTTAAATAAATTTATTGTTAATAATAAATTTCAAATAACTGATTACTTTGCCTTTTCTTTAATAGGATTACTTGTTTATTTAACTATTTTACTTATCACTCCTAGTTTTTTCTCAGTAAAAGCAATAAAGGATATTTATAAAAATAAAGCTAGTTTTTCAGTTGCTAGTTTGTTAAGTTTACTGTTTGCAATTATTTTTAATTTTACAATACAAAATAGCATAAGAGGAGATGCAGAATTTCGCCTTTCAACAGGAGCAACACCGTTTCAAATTATTATTTTCTTTGTTACTTTTTTAATTATCTATCTAGTATTTAATCATTTTTTAATTTCTACTATATTTATTTTGCTAATTATTAGTGGGGTGACTATAGCGAGTAGCCTCAAATTTCAATTTCGTCAAGAACCGATATTACCTAGTGATATTGTTTGGTTAAAGGAACCTAAACTACTATTAGAATTTATTAATGGCTTTGCATATATAGTATATATTTTATTAGGGCTTTTTGTGATAGTAAGTTTGTATATTTTTTTCAGAAAAAAAGTATTGGCGAATAAGATTATACCAAATTATAAATATCGCTTATCTGTTTTGATGCTGACAGTAGTATTCTTAATGTCAATTGTGGGGATATTTACAAATAGAAAAGATGGTAAAATCCGAGAAAACATACCTATAATTTCTGTTCTTAATAACTATGAAGATTTGACTTGGTATGGAAACACGGTAAATGCTCGTTCGCGTTCACTTGCATTTGTATGGTTATCGCAACTATCAGATAGTACTATGTATAAGCCACAGGGTTATAGTGCCAAAAAAATTAAAGCAATTGAGCAAAAATATCAAAAAACTTCTCAAATTTTAAATGCAGAACGAACGAATAAGATAGAGGAACAAACAGTTGTTTATATATTGAGTGAAAGTTTTTCTGATCCTGCTCGTGTTGAAGGGGTTAAGCTTTCTCAAAACCCTATTTCAAATATTCAAGAAATTAAGAATCAAACTACAAGTGGCTTAATGAAATCAGATGGCTATGGTGGTGGAACAGCAAATATGGAGTTTCAATCGCTAACCGGTCTACCATTTTATAATTTGTCACCTAGTATTTCTGTTGCTTATACAGAAGTTGTTCCTAAAATGAATAAATTTCCTGTCATCAGTGACCAATTTGAATGCAAGAATCGCATTGCTATCCACTTGGCTGCTCCAACAAATTATTCTAGAAATGTTATTTATAAATCTTTAGGATATGCTAAATTTGTTAGTCTATTGACAAAAGGACTAGATGTTCATTATCAGGGAGTAAATTATAGTGATAGTTCCTCTTATCAGTTAATTCTTGATAATATGAAAGACAATCAAAACCAATTTTTCTCTGTTATGACGATGCAAAATCATTCTCCTTGGAAAGAAGAAGAACCAAATAATATTAAAGCTTCTAGTTCAAACTTCTCTAGCGAGGAAAACGACCAATTAACCAATTATACTCGTTTATTATATCACACAGACATTGCTACAAAAGACTTTCTGGCTCAACTTTCAAAAATAAACAAAAAGATTACAGTTGTTTTTTACGGAGATCATTTACCAGGGCTTTATCCACAGTCAGCTTTCAAAAATAACCCAGATAGTCAATATTTAACAGATTATTTTGTCTGGAGTAATTACGAGACTCCTAAGTTAAACTATCCTGTTGTAAATTCGAGTGATTTCACAGCTCTGCTTTTAGAACAGACGAATTCAAAAGTGTCCCCTTATTATGCTTTATTAACAGAAGTTTTGCATAAGGCTAGTGTTGATAAAAAAGATTTAGATGTAGAAGGGCAGCAAATTGCAAAAGACCTAAAACTAATTCAGTATGATATGGTGGCTGGTAAAGGCTATTTGTCAAAAGATTTTTTTAAAGTACATAGTGAGTAAAAAGCTATAATAAGTAGCTCTACAAATCTCTATAGTTGGCTAAAAATTCAACTATGGAGTTTTTTCTTATGAAATAAGTTATGAATAGAATATAACAATATGTAAAATTGATTTTGTCATTATTTTTTGTCGAAAAGAATTCTTCATCTTTTTATGGCATAAAAAGAAATTGACATCAAGAACGATAAAATTTTCTTTGGTATGTTAAAAGTTAAGATGCTTTATAGATTTGAAAACAGATTTAATTACTAAACGAGTTAGAATTAGTTAATTCAATGATTACAACAAAGTTAGAACCCAAAACAAAAGGACTAAATCCAATACAGGCTTCAGTCCTTAAATCAACTATTTTAGCTTTCTTTTTAGTTTTTAATCAAAATAGAGCAGATCTTTACTTGTATTTGTAAAGACTTCAAAGCCATCTTTTGTAACATGACCGCAGTCTTCGATACGAACACCAACTTTTCCTGGAATATAAATTCCAGGCTCAACAGAGAAGCACATACCTTCTTCGATAACCATATCGTTTCCTTCCATGATAGATGGAAATTCATGTACGCTCATACCGATACCATGTCCCAGACGATGATTGAAATATTCACCATAACCGGCTTTTTCGATGACTTCGCGTGCTGCGCGGTCTACTTCATGAGCTGTTACTCCGGGTTTGATGAAGTCAAGAGCTGCCCGTTGAGCTTCAAGCGTTAGATTGTAAATGTCTTTTTTAAACTGATCTGGTTTTCCAACAGCAACTGTCCGTGTCATATCGCTGGCATAACCATTGACCATACAGCCAAGGTCAAATAGAAGCAGGGCATTGTTTTCGACTTTGTTTGCACCCGGAATGCCATGCGGATTAGCAGCATTATCACCTGTCAAAACCATGGTTTCAAAGCTCATCTCATATCCGAGTTGCTTGATACCGAAGTCGATTTGAGCAATAATATCTGTTTCTGTTTTATCGAGAGAAATAGTCTCAAAACCAATCTTAACAGCCTTATCTGCATATTCTCCAGCAACAAACATTTTCTTAATTTCATCGGATGATTTGATGAGACGCATACGATTGATACAAGGTGTTAAGTTTGTAAATTCAGCTTGTTCAAAAACAGTACGCAATCCATTGTATTTTGTCAAAATCAAGTTATCAAACTCAACAGCAACTTTGTGGAAACTGCTAGCTGGCAAGGCTGCTCTGATTTTTTTCCATGGATTTTCAGAATCAACATAACCCACAACCTTGAAATCAACAATCGCACTAGCGCGATCTACTTCAAGAGCTGGGACAAAGAGCAGTGGTTCATGATTTGTGAAAATAAAAAGAAACATCTGGCGTTCATGAGGGTCGCTATAAAATCCTGTTAAATAATTAATCGTGACAGGATCAGAAACCACGGCGACATATGTCTTCTCTGTTTCTAAATAAGAAATAATTTGATTTATTTTGGTCATTCTGTTACCTTCTTTCTACTCCTCTATTTTTGCAAAAAAACAAGTAAAAATCAAGAGGACAGTAAGAACTTTTTTGTCGCTTCAAAAATTTCACAGATTGGGTAGATTTTTCTTGTAAAATCATTGATAAAATTGCTAGAAATTTGCCTAAAGAACAAGATTTTTCAAAAAGTTATCAAAATGCTTGAAAGTGTTTCCAATAAGTGATAAAATGATTTTGGTAGGAATGTGAAAACGATATTTTCAACATAGAAAGGAAGAAACATGAACACAGACGATACAGTAACCATTTATGATGTCGCGCGTGAAGCGGGAGTTTCGATGGCAACCGTTAGCCGTGTGGTAAATGGAAACAAAAATGTAAAAGAAAATACAAGAAAAAAAGTCTTGGAAGTGATTGACCGCTTGGATTACCGACCAAATGCGGTAGCGCGTGGCTTAGCTAGCAAAAAGACGACAACTGTCGGGGTTGTCATTCCAAATATCACAAGCAGTTATTTTGCAACGCTTGCAAAAGGAATTGATGATATTGCAGAGATGTACAAATATAATATTGTCTTAGCCAATAGTGATGAAGATGATGACAAAGAAGTTTCTGTTGTCAATACGCTGTTCTCAAAACAAGTAGATGGTATCATTTTTATGGGCTATCATTTAACAGAAAAGATTCGCTCCGAGTTTTCTCGTTCGCGGACGCCAGTTGTGCTTGCAGGCACAGTTGATGTGGAGCATCAATTACCAAGTGTGAATATTGACTATAAGCAAGCAACCATGGATGCAGTTGAACGTCTTACGAAAAATAATCAAAAAATTGCTTTTGTAAGCGGACCTTTGGTGGATGATATCAATGGTAAGATTCGTTTAGCTGGTTACAAAGAAGCTTTGAAGAAAGCTAAACTTACTTATAGTGAAGGATTGGTTTTTGAGTCAAAATACAGCTATGATGATGGTTATCAATTAGCAGAACGGGTCATTGCTTCTAAAGCTACAGCAGCTTTTGTGACTGGTGATGAGCTGGCGGCTGGGCTGTTAAATGGTTTATCAGACAAGGGTGTAAATGTACCAGAAGACTTTGAAATCATCACTAGCGATGATTCACAAGTAGCACGCTTTACTCGTCCAAATTTGACAACTATTGGTCAGCCTTTGTATGACCTTGGTGCGATTAGTATGCGCATGCTGACTAAGATTATGCACAAGGAAGAGCTAGAAGAACGCGAAGTGGTATTAGCTCATGGCCTTATTGAGCGCCGTTCAACAAGGAAGTAGGGAAGAGACCGTAAGGTCTTTTTCTTTTGCTTTTATAATGCGATGTCCCTTCTTGGTTTTATTTTTTCTATCTTTTGGGTATAATAGAAGACATGAAAGTATTACTGTATTTAGAAGGTAAAGCGGTTTTGGAAAAATCAGGCATTGGACGAGCTTTGCAACATCAGATGAAAGCCCTAGATTTAGCTGGAATTCCCTACACGACAGATCCTTCAGGAGATTATGATGTGGTTCATATCAATACCTATGGACCTAGAAGTTTGCGACTTTTGCACAAAGCAAAAAAGCAAGGAAAAAAAGTGATTATGCATGGGCATTCGACTAAAGAAGATTTTCGAAATTCTTTTATCGGGTCAAACTTTTTTGCGGAAGCCTTTGGAAAATATCTGGCTCACATGTATCAAATGGCGGATTTTATCATTACACCGTCTGAATACTCCAAAAAGTTGATTCAGGGCTATGGTGTGACAACACCAATTGTGGCGGTTTCTAATGGGATTGACCTTCATAAATATCAAAAAGATCCACATAAAGAAGAAGTGTTTAGAAAACATTTTCATATCCAAGAAGGAGATAAGGTGGTTGTCTGTGCGGGACTTTATTTCAGACGCAAGGGAATAGAAGACTTTGTAGAGGTAGCCCGCAGAATGCCAGATGTTCGCTTTATTTGGCTGGGTAGTATTAACAAGTGGATCATTCCTCGGAAAATCAGAAATCTTGTACTTTTTGATCATCCTAAAAATGTTGAATTCCCGGGTTATTTTAAAGGTGCCGTTTTTGAGGGAGCTATGAGTGGTAGCAGTCTTTTCTTTTTCCCAAGTTATGAGGAGACAGAAGGGATTGTAGTGCTAGAGGCGTTGGCTAGTCATCAACATGTCGTTTTACGGGATATTCCTGTATATGAGGGCTGGATTGATGAGCAATCAGCTGAATTGGGGCATAATGTAGATGAATTTGTAGATTCTATCCAAAAGATTTTGGATGGTAAAGTAGATAAGCGAGAAGCTGGCTATAAGGTGGCGCAGAGTCGTTCAATTGATGATGTGGCTTATAAACTTGTGGATGCTTATCAAGAAGTATTGGAGATGTAGCATGCGAATTGGTCTTTTTACGGATACGTATTTCCCTCAGGTTTCAGGGGTGGCAACTAGTATTCGCACTTTAAAAACAGAATTAGAAAAGCTTGGACATACTGTTTTTATTTTTACAACGACAGATAAGGATGTCAATCGTTATGAGGATTGGCAGATTATTCGAATTCCCAGCGTGCCGTTTTTTGCCTTTAAAGATCGGCGAATTGCTTATCGCGGTTTTTCAACGGCTTTAGAGATTGCTCGCCAATATCAATTGGATATTATTCATACCCAGACTGAATTTTCTTTGGGTTTATTAGGTGTTTGGATTGCGAAAGAGTTGCGAATTCCAGTTGTTCATACTTATCATACACAGTATGAGGATTATGTACGCTATATTGCTAAAGGCATGGTTATTCGTCCTAGCATGGTCAAATACATTGTTCGCGGATTTATGAGTGATTTGGACGGTGTGATTTGTCCGAGCGAAATTGTTTATGACTTGCTCATGAAATACAAAGTAAAAGTAGAAAAACGTGTTATTCCGACTGGAATTGAATTGGCTAAATTTGAACGTCCAGAAATTACTAGTGAGAATATTGCTGATTTACGGGAAAAATTAGGCATTTCAAATCAAGAAACTATGTTGCTTAGTTTATCACGTGTTTCGTATGAAAAAAATATTCAGGCAGTTTTGGCTGCTCTGCCGGCAGTTTTGGAAGAAAATCCAGATGTGAAATTAGTAGTGGCAGGAGATGGACCGTATTTATCTGACTTAAAAGCGCAAGCCAAACGGTTGAATATTACGGATGCAGTGATTTTCACAGGAATGATTGCACCAAGTGAAACCGCATTGTATTATAAAGCAGCGGATTTCTTTATTTCCGCTTCAACGAGTGAGACGCAGGGCTTGACGTATTTAGAAAGCCTAGCTAGTGGCACTCCGATTATTGCGCACGGAAATCCTTATCTGGATAATGTTATCAATGATAAAATGTTTGGAACGCTTTATTATGAAGAACGTGATTTGGCGGGAGCCATTTTGGAAGCTGTTATTGCAACACCAGACTTGGATGAAAAGAGTCTTGCTACAAAATTATACGAAATCTCTGCTGAAAACTTCGGCCGTCGTGTCTATGAATTTTATTTGGATTTAACCATTTCAAAAGATTTCAACAATGATTTATATCCGGAGGAGTCTGTTAGTAAGCGATTAGCGAAATCTGTCATTTATCTTCCCAAAAAAGCGATTGCCCTTCCTGTAAATGGATCAGCGCGAATGTTTAAAGCATCTAAACGACAAATCAAAAATATACAGAAATACCTGAAATAAAATTCCAAAACTAGCGAGGTGGGAAAATGAAACGCGATATTCCTTTTTTAGCCGTACTACTCTTTTTCTATTTGTTATTTTATGGAATTGTTCAAATGATACCGATGGACGAATTGTTACGAAAGGGATTGGTGGTGAATAATATTTTGATATATTCACCGCTAGCAACATTCCTTGTGGGAGCTGTCTATGCTGGACTATATGGTTTTTCTTGCCGTTTTTTGCTTTTAGCAACGCTTATGTTCTTTGTGACGATTATGATCTTTGGTGAATGGATTTTACTGTATCATGTAGCCTATTTTATCTGTTTATTGTTGGGGACGCTGTTAGGTTATGGGATATTTCGCTGGAGAAAGACAAGTAAATAAACATTGAGCAGTTCAGAGCATTTGCTTCTTTAGGAAATTACTACAGTAGCAGTGAAAAGTTAAGACAAGTGTATTGCGTTTCATAGTTTTTCCTAAAAATTCAATGAATGGTCTAAGGCTTTTGTCTGGACTATTTTTTGATATGAAAAACTGTCTTTGCAGAGCAAATGTGTCATATTTTGAACATATTTGTTTTAAATTTGTAAAGTAAAGAAATGATGTGTTATGAGTTGAATTGGTAAATTTTAAGAAAAATTTGGTATAATAAAAAGATAGAAAAAGGTGAATAAAATGAAAAAAATATTAGTTGTAGATGATGAGAAGCCAATCTCAGATATTATAAAGTTTAACATGGTAAAAGAAGGTTATGAAGTAGTGACAGCCTTTGACGGTCGCGAAGCGTTAGAAATGTTTGAAGCAGAACGTCCAGATATTTTGATTTTGGACTTAATGTTGCCTGAAATGGACGGCTTAGAGGTGGCGCGAACGATTCGGAAAACGAGCAATGTGCCAATCATCGTTCTTTCTGCCAAAGACAGTGAGTTTGACAAAGTTATTGGTCTTGAGATTGGTGCAGATGACTATATGACAAAGCCTTTCTCTAATCGTGAGTTGCAGGCGCGTGTCAAAGCTATTTTGCGGCGGACAGATTTGACAATTGAAAATCAAGAAGCAGAAGCTGCTCCGACAGAAATTGTGATTGGAGATTTGCAGATTTTGACCGATGCTTTTGTCGTGAAAAAGCATGGCGAAGAATTGGATTTAACACACCGTGAGTTTGAATTGCTCCACCATTTGGCAACGCATATCGGACAAGTGATGACGCGTGAACATCTGCTAGAAACGGTGTGGGGTTATGATTATTTTGGAGATGTGCGGACTGTTGATGTGACAATTCGTCGTTTGAGAGAAAAGATAGAGGATATTCCTAGCCGACCAGAGTACATTTTAACGCGGCGCGGCGTTGGATATTACATGAGAAACAATGATTGATAATATTAGACAATTTGTTGTATCAAAAGATTTTGTATTTGTCTTACTCATTTTAGGATTTATTTTGGTTATTACCTTGCTTTCCTTGGAAAACCGACGTGATAATGTTCGTATTCGCCAATTGAATCAAAAAGTGAAAGACTTGATCGCAGGAGATTATTCAGAAGTTTTAGATATGCAAGGTAGTCCAGAAATCACTGATATTACCAATAGTATCAATGATTTATCTGAGGTAATCCGTCTAACGCATGAAAATTTAGAGCAAGAAACTAAGCGCCTGTCGAGTATTTTATCCTATATGACGGACGGTGTTCTTGCGACCAATCGTCGTGGGCAGATTATCATGATTAATGATATGGCGACCAAGCAGTTGGGGGTCAAAGAGTCTGAAGCACGAAAGATGAATATCTTAAAACTGTTGGATATCGAAGACGAATATGACTTACGAGACTTGATTACGAAAGTTCCAGAGTTGACCATTGATTCGCAGGATGAAAATGGAGAGTTTTTAAGTTTACGTGTCCGATTTGCCTTGATTCGGCGAGAATCAGGCTTTATTTCAGGGCTGGTTGCAGTGCTACACGATACAACGGAGCAGGAAAAAGAAGAGCGTGAGCGGAGACTGTTTGTTTCGAATGTCAGTCACGAATTGCGTACTCCCTTGACCAGTGTCAAGTCTTATCTGGAAGCATTAGATGAAGGCGCCTTGTCAGAACCAGTCGCACCGGATTTTATCAAGGTTTCATTAGACGAGACCAATCGGATGATGCGCATGGTTTCGGACTTGCTGAGTTTGTCACGTATTGACAATGCAACCAGTCATTTGGATATTGAATTGACGAATTTTACAGCTTTTATCACCTTTATTTTGAACCGTTTTGATAAAATCAGAAGCCAGAATGATGATAAAAAGTATGAAATTATACGAGATTATCCGATTAACTCTATTTGGGTCGAAATTGATACAGATAAGATGACACAGGTGATTGATAATATTATCAACAATGCCATTAAATATTCTCCTGACGGTGGCAAGATCACAGTGAGTATGAAAACAACCGAGACCCAAATGATTTTGTCTATATCAGATGAGGGCTTAGGAATTCCCAAAAAAGATTTACCGAAAATTTTTGACCGCTTCTATCGTGTAGACAAAGCAAGAAGTCGTGCACAAGGTGGATCCGGATTAGGTTTAGCTATTGCTAAGGAAATTATTAAGCAACATCACGGATTTATCTGGGCAAAGAGCGAGTATGGCAAAGGCTCAACCTTTACTATTGTCCTGCCTTATGATAAGGAAGCTGTCAAAGATGATGATTGGGAAGAAGATGAATTAGAAAGGTAGCATGAACGAGAAGGGATTTAAGTACAGTATTTTAGCGTCAGGTTCTACTGGCAATTGTTTCTATTTAGAAACCCCAAAGAAGAAGTTGCTGATTGACGCCGGCTTATCTGGAAAGAAAATTACCAGTTTGCTGAGTGAAATTGGTCGTAAGCCAGAGGATTTGGATGCTATTTTGGTGACGCATGAACATAAAGACCATATTCATGGTGTGGGTGTTTTAGCACGGAAATATCATTTAGATATTTATGCTAATCAAGATACTTGGAATGCTATGGAAACAGCACTTGGAAAGATTGATGTCAGTCAGAAGCACATTTTTGAAATGGGAAAAACGAAAACATTTGGTGATATTGATATTGAAAGTTTTGGGGTCAGCCATGATGCGGTTGCACCGCAATTTTACCGACTGATGAAAGATGATAAGAGTTTTGTTCTACTGACGGATACTGGCTATGTTAGCGATCGTATGGCAGGGATTATTGAAAATGCGGACGGGTATTTGATTGAGTCTAACCATGATATTGAAATCCTTCGTAGCGGAGCTTATCCTTGGAGCCTGAAGCAGCGGATTTTATCTGACCAAGGACATTTGTCGAATGATGACGGGGCAGAAACCATGATTCGTACGTTGGGTTATCGCACTAAGAAAATCTATCTAGGGCATCTTAGCAAAGAAAATAATACCAAAGAATTGGCTCATATTACAATGGTCAATCAATTGGCACAGGCTGATTTGGCGGTTGAGCATGATTTTCATATTTGTGATACATCGCCAGATACGGCGACACCTTTAACAAATATTTAGGAAAAAGAATGCGAATTTTTTACTTAATGATTGGTTTTATTTCAGTAGGATTAGCCCTTTTGGGAGTAGCTTTACCGCTATTGCCGACACCCCCCTTTTTTGCTGTTGGTGATTGCATGCTTTTCACGCTCTTCCAAACGATTTGAAAAATGGCTATACCATACTAAGTTGTATCAAATCTATGTGGCGGACTTTCGCGAAACAGGTGCTATTGCTCGGGAGCGTAAAAGACAAATTTTTATTTCCATTTATATTCTAATGGGAATTTTTATCTTCTTTGCACCTCTTATCTAGGTGAAGTTTGCTTTGGCTGCCTTAACCCTTTTTATGACGTATTATTTATTCAAAGTCATTCCAGATAAAGAATGAAAATTCATTTCATCTCTGGTGAACTTTTCCTATCAAATTCTTGGTATCGTTGGAGTATCAAGGATTTTTTTGATATAATAATAGAGAATTTGTTTTCATTTTATACTCTGTGAAGATCTCTTCAAACTTCGTCGGATTTCACAGTTCGGGTGACTGTGGGAGGTGGCAAAGAAGGAAAGCGAAACTTTTGCCAACCTTGCTGTACTCTTTGTTGCTGATTTCGTTGATTGCACTAGCAACTTCAAAAGCTCTGCTTGAGCTTTTGCCTCACACGTAGCTTGCTTTCTAGTTCCAATTGTCGGGGAGACAGCTGGAGGTGATTGTCAAATTTTTGATGTTCATTAAGTATTAAAAGAAAAAGTTCTTCTTGAAAGGAGAAAAAATGAGAGATTTACATAAAGTTTTGAGTCAGCAATTTGGAATTGTCTTCCAAGATGAAAAGTTGCTGGAGACAGCTTTTACACACACTAGCTATGCCAATGAGCACCGCCTCTTAAACATTTCACATAATGAGCGCTTGGAATTTTTAGGAGACGCTGTTCTGCAATTATTGATTTCAGAATATCTGTATAAAAAATATCCGAAAAAACCAGAAGGGGACTTGTCAAAACTTCGCTCAACCATTGTACGTGAAGAGAGTCTGGCTGGTTTTAGTCGAGATTGCCAGTTTGAGCAATTTATCAAATTAGGTCGTGGCGAAGAAAAGTCAGGTGGGCGTAATCGGGATACCATTCTTGGGGATTTATTTGAAGCCTTTTTAGGAGCTTTGTTGCTAGATAAGGGAGTGGAAGCGGTCAAAAACTTCCTGTATCAAGTCATGATTCCAAAGGTAGAAGTTGGAGACTTTGAGCAGGTGGTTGATTACAAGACCAAGCTACAAGAACTGCTCCAAGTCAATGGTGATGTCGAGATTGTCTATCAAGTCATCTCTGAGTCCGGTCCAGCTCATGCCAAAGAATTTGCTGTAGCGGTATCTGTTGATGGCAGAACGGTTGGACAAGGTCAAGGACGCTCGAAAAAATTAGCAGAGCAGGAAGCTGCTAAAAATGCATTTGAAAAGGAAAGTCATTCATGTATTTAAAAGAAATTGAAATTCAAGGTTTCAAATCTTTTGCAGATAAGACCAAGGTAATATTTGATCAGGGAGTGACAGCAGTCGTTGGACCAAATGGCTCAGGAAAGAGTAACATTACTGAAAGCCTGCGTTGGGCACTGGGAGAGTCCAGTGTTAAAAGTCTTCGTGGCGGGAAAATGCCAGATGTCATTTTTGCGGGGACTGAAACTCGCAAACCACTGAATTATGCTTCTGTTGTTGTCGTTTTGGACAATAAAGACCGTTTTATCCAGCAAGCTGCAGATGAGATTCGTGTGGAGCGTCATATTTATCGCAGTGGGGATAGCGAGTATAAAATAGACGGTAAAAAGGTACGTTTACGAGATATTCATGATTTGTTTATGGATACAGGGCTCGGACGAGATAGTTTTTCCATTATTTCCCAAGGAAAGGTGGAAGAAATTTTCAATAGCAAGCCAGAGGAGCGCCGTGCCATTTTTGAAGAAGCGGCTGGCGTACTGAAATACAAGACGCGGCGCAAGGAGACTGAAAGCAAGCTCAGCCAAACACAAGATAATCTAGATCGGCTGGAAGACATTATTTATGAGCTCGATAGTCAAGTGAAGCCTCTTGAAAAGCAGGCTACGACAGCTAAGCAGTTTTTGAAATTGGATGAAGAACGCCGTGCTCTTTATTTGGATGTATTGATTGCTCAAATAAAGGAAAATAAGACACAGCTGAATGATACTGAAGAACAGCTGACGGGGATTCAGCAAGCTTTGTCTGCTTATTACAGCAAACGTGACCAGCTAGAGCAAGAAAACGCTCTTCTGAAAGAAAAACGCCATGATTTGCAGAAACAAATGGCAGATGACCAAGCGAGTTTGCTTGAACTAACACGCCTCATCAGTGACTTAGAACGCCAAATCGAAGTTTCCAAATTAGAATCTAGTCAAGCTGCCAACAGTCGGAAGGAAAATGAGGAACGCCTGAAAGGATTGACAGAAAAATTAGAGGCGGTTCAAACAGAATGGCGGGGAAAAGACGAGCAGTTGACTGATTTTGCTGTAAAATTGGAACAAAATCAACAAGCGATTCATAAATTAGAAGCTGAAATTGAGGCATTTTCGGATGATCCTGACCAGATGATTGAAAAATTACGTGCTGAATTTGTCCAATTGATGCAGGAAGAAGCGGACTTGTCCAATGACTTAACTGCTTTAGAAAGTCGCTTAGCCAACGAATTACAATTATCTGAAAGCAAACAAGCAGAATTTGCTAAGTTAAAAGAAAATTTAAAGAATCTTCAAATCAACGAGCAAAGTCAACTGGAAGATTTAGAAACAGCTCGGCAGTCGGTTCAGCAGTTACTGGCAGATTATCAGGCACAGCTAAAGCAAGTTCAAACTGTAAAAACGAATTATCAGCAGAACCAAACGGCAATGTTTGATTTAATGGATGATGTAAAAAATAAGAAGGCGCGTGTTGGTAGTTTAGAAGCTATTCTGAAAAATCACAGTCATTTCTATGCTGGGGTGAAAAGCGTTCTTCAAGAAGCAGAGCGCCTGGGCGGTATTATCGGTGCTGTTAGTGAAAAATTGAGCTTTGATTCGCATTACCAGACAGCACTTGAAATTGCACTTGGAGCAAGTAGCCAGCATATTATCGTAGAAGACGAACAAGCTGCGACACGAGCAATTGAATTTCTGAAACGCAATCGAACAGGACGGGCAACTTTTCTGCCACTGACAACGATTAAAGCGCGGCATTTACCAGATCATCATCGAGCAAGCATTGAAAAAAGCACTGGTTTTCTTGGTCTAGCTTCGTCTTTGGTGCGCTATGATAAGAGTTTAGAGCATATTTTCCAAAATTTGCTAGGTACAACAGCCATTTTTGATACGGTAGAAAATGCGCGAGCAGCTGCTCGCAAAGTTCGGTATCAAGTACGAATTGTCACGCTGGATGGAACAGAATTGCGGACAGGCGGTTCTTATGCAGGTGGCGCTAATCGAAATAACAATACGATTTTCATCAAGCCGGATCTGGACGCTTTACAAAAGGAACTTTCTGAGAAGAATGTTACATTAGCCGAACAAGAAAGGCAAGTGGAAGATTTGCACACGCAGCTAAGCCAAGCCAACAGTCTGTTAGAAGAAATAAAAGTAAGTGGTGAGGAAGCACGATTAGCAGAGCAAAAGGCTCAAATGGCTTATGAGCAAACGCACAAACAGGTTGAAGACTTATCTGAGCTCTTAGTGCTGCAAGAAAGAGAGTTATCTCGTGAAGTTCTTCCTGATATGGCGGAGCAAAAAGAAAAGTTAGTCAATCGCCTTGCAGAAATTGAGCAAGAGAAATCCGAAACAGAAGCTGAGATTGAGCAGATTAAGTCGGATAAAGATGCTGTTCAAGCACGTTTAGACAAGCTAACAGCCCGCTTATCTGAGCTTCGTTTGGCTCGTACCGAGCTGACGGGGCATCAGCGTTACGTTCAGACGGATCTCACGCGTTTGTCCAATGAAAAATCTGAATTGGACAAAGGGATTTCAACTTTACAATTTCTAATGGAGCAAAAGGAAGAAACCGCTTCAAAAGTGGATATTGCTGTTTTAGAAGAGCAATTAACACAGGCTATACAGGAAAAGACAACTTTGAACCAAGCTACCATTCGTCGTCAGTTTGAACTGGACGATTTGGAAGGGCAAGCAGAGGATCTTACTAGTCATCTGGAACAAGCCCGCCAGCAAAATGAGGATCTGATTCGCAAACAGGCAAAAGCAGAAGCTGAAAAAGATAAGATTGCAGATGTCCTTCGACGTCTTTTGACGAATTTGACAGATGACTATCAAATATCTTTTGATGAAGCTAGTAAACAGGCTCGTCCACTAGAAAATCTTACGGTTTCTGAAACTAAGGTTAAGGACTTAGAAAAGGCTATTCGGGCTTTAGGACCAGTCAATCTTGATGCGGTAGAGCAATTTGAAGAAGTCAGTCAACGACTGCATTTCCTCAATACTCAAAGAGATGACGTACTCTCTGCGAAAAATTTGCTTTTGGAAACCATCGAAGAAATGAATGACGAAGTAAAAGAACGCTTCAAATCAACCTTTGAAGCTATTCGTGAGAGCTTCAAAGTGACTTTCAGACAGATGTTTGGCGGCGGTTCAGCGGACTTGATTTTGACCGAAGGCGACCTGTTGACTGCGGGGGTAGAAATTTCGGTTCAACCGCCCGGCAAAAAAATCCAATCACTCAATCTGATGAGCGGAGGAGAAAAGGCGCTATCAGCCTTAGCATTACTCTTCTCCATTATTCGTGTCAAGACGATACCATTTGTCATTTTGGACGAGGTGGAAGCTGCACTTGACGAAGCTAATGTCAAACGTTTTGGCGACTATCTTAATCGCTTTGACAAGGACAGCCAGTTTATTGTGGTAACACACCGTAAAGGAACGATGTCCGCAGCAGACTCTATCTATGGGGTAACCATGCAAGAGTCCGGTGTATCAAAGATTGTCTCCGTAAAATTAAAAGATTTAGAAAGTATGTAAAATGAATATAAAATTAGTTGCGACAGATATGGACGGCACCTTTTTAGATGACAAAGGGCAGTTTGATATGGTTCGACTGAAGCAGTTGTTGCTCCGTTTTAAAGAAAAGGGCATCTATTTTGCAGTAGCCAGTGGACGCGGTTTGCTGTCATTAGAAAAGCTATTTGAGGATGTGCGAGATGAGATAATTTTTATTGCTGAAAATGGCAGTCTGGTAGAATTTCACAGAGAAGATCTCTATGAAGCAACTATGTCCAAAGATTTTTATCTGTCAGCTTTTGAGAAATTGAAGACATCTCCTTTCATCAATACCAGTGAATTGCTTCTAACAGGTAAAAAAGGCTGTTATGTCTTGGAAACGGTTGATCCAGCTTATTTAGCTTTTAGTGCGCACTATAATGAAAACATCCAAAAAGTAGCTCGCTTGGAGGATATTACAGATGAAATTTTCAAATTTACAACCAATTTTTCTGAAGAAACAGTAGCTGCTGGTGAGGCCTGGGTCAATGAACACGTTTCTGGTGTCAAAGCCATGACGACAGGTTATAAGTCAATTGATATTGTCCTAGACTATGTGGACAAGGGCGTTGCCATTGTCGAATTGGCAAAAAAATTAAATCTTGAGATGGATCAGGTCATGACATTTGGTGACAATTTGAATGATCTACACATGATGCAAGTAGCAGGTTATCCCATTGCCCCTGAAAATGCTCGTCCAGAGATTTTGGAAGTAGCCAAAGAGGTCATTGGGCATCATGCGGCGCATTCAGTTATGACGTATATGGAGGGCTTATAATGGCAGATATAAAATTGATTGCCCTAGATTTAGATGGGACTTTACTGACTTCTGAGAAAAACATTTCAGAGCGAAATTTGGCAGCTCTTAAGATGGCTCAAGAGCAGGGAATCAAGATTGTTTTGACGACCGGTCGCCCTCTAAAAGCAATGGAGCTTTTCTTAAACGAACTGGGCGTAGCCAATCAAGAGGACGAATACACCGTTACTTTTAATGGTGGTTTGGTGCAACGCAATACAGGTGAAATTCTTGATAAAACAGTTTTTGCCTATGACGATGTGGCTCGTATTTTTGAGGAAACAGAAAAGTTAGGCTTGCCACTAGATGCGATTTGCGAAGGAACTGTCTACCAAATCCAGTCAGACCATGAATCGCTTTACCAAACTTGCAATCCTGCTTTAACATTTGAGTCGGTTTCATTTGCAGACTTATCTAGCCAACAGACTTATAATAAATGTGTAACAGCTTATGCACCAGATCCGCTTGATCGTGGCATCGCTCAGCTTTCGTCCGATTTATTTGACAAATATGAAATTTTTAAGTCGCGCGATATGCTGTTAGAATGGTCTCCAAAGAATGTTCATAAGGCAAATGGCTTAGAAAAATTGATTGCTTATTTAGGAATTGAACAGAGTCAAGTCATGACCTGCGGAGATGAAGCAAATGACCTGTCTATGATAAAATGGGCAGGGCTTGGTGTAGCTATGCAAAATGCAGTAGCAGCAGTCAAAGAAGTCGCCAATGTAGTGACGCCGATGACGAATGACGAAGATGCTGTTGCTTGGGCTATAGAAAAATATGCACTAAAATAAAGGAGGAATTGAATGGGGTTATTTGATCGCCTTTTTGGTCGCCAAAAAGAAGAAAAACCAGTTGAAAATATTCCTGAAGAAGCTGTAGAAACAGTATCAGAGGATGATCAAGGAAAGAATCTAGAAAAAGTAGAAACAGCTCCTGTAGAGAATATACAATCTGAGAATCTAGATGAACAAACATTCCAAACAGAGCTGAAAGAACGCCTTGTTGAGGATGAAGCACGTCTTGAAACCATTCAAGAAAAAGTAGAAGAAATGGAGCCGAGGACGACTGATATAGTGGCAGATGTAGAGTCAGTTGAAAATGACTCGCAAGCTCCAGAAAATCATACATTGCAGAATGAAACGGTAACTTCACAACCTGACGAGACAGCAGCTTTTTCGCAACATACGACTCATCCAGCTGCCACAGATTTACAGGAACGTCTAGCAGAAGCTAGAAGACAGCAGGCAGAACAAGAAAATATGAGGCAGCTGAACGAAGCGAACGCATGGTCAAGCTCAGCAGAGTCAACTACGGTAGAGAAGACTATTAGCGAACCAATTGAAGCAAGTTCATTTATTCAAGAAGAAACGGTTCAGGAAAAGTATGACCGTAGTCTTAAGAAGACACGGACAGGTTTTGGAGCGCGGCTTAATGCTTTCTTTGCTAATTTTCGCTCGGTAGATGAGGAGTTTTTTGAAGAGTTAGAAGAACTCTTGATTACGAGTGACGTGGGAGTGCAAGTCGCTTCTAATCTAACAGAAGCCTTACGCCAAGAAGCTCGCCTTGAAAATGCCAAAAAGCCAGAGGCTCTTCGTCGGGTCATCATTGAAAAGTTAGTAGACATCTATGAGAAAGATGGCCAGTTTAACGAAAAAATCAATTTACAAGACGGTTTGACAGTCATGCTTTTTGTGGGTGTAAACGGAGTTGGGAAAACCACTTCGATTGGGAAATTGGCTTATAAATATAAGCTGGCTGGCAAGAAAGTCATGTTAGTTGCAGCTGATACTTTCCGTGCAGGAGCTGTTGCTCAGTTGGTGGAATGGGGACGTCGAGTAGATGTTCCGGTTGTGACAGGTCCAGAAAAGAGTGATCCAGCTAGCGTTGTTTATGACGGTATGGAGCGTGCAAAGGCTGAAAATGTGGATATTCTCATGATTGATACGGCCGGACGCTTGCAAAACAAAGATAACCTAATGGCAGAGTTGGAAAAAATTGGACGAATTATCAAACGGGTAGATCCTGCTGCACCACATGAAACTTTCTTGGCACTGGATGCATCAACTGGTCAAAACGCCCTTGTTCAAGCTAAGGAATTTTCAAAAATTACGCCAGTAACAGGAATTGTCTTGACGAAAATTGATGGAACAGCGCGTGGTGGTGTTGTTCTTGCAATCCGTCAAGAGCTGGATATTCCAGTTAAACTGATTGGATTCGGAGAAAAAATTGACGATATTGGAGTATTTAACTCTGAAAACTTTATGAAAGGGCTCTTAGAGGGCTTGGTATAAGAAAAAAGACTTGCAATTCATTCATTTTGCAAGTCTTTTGTATATATTTACTTTACCCCAATCGTCCTTCTTTGCGATAGGCTTCGTCTGGACGCCAATTCCAATCAGCTTCAAATTGATTGAGTAATTCAAAGCTGGCTTCGGGTCCCATAGTACCTGATTTGTAATAATGAAGGGGAACTTCGTTATTTGCCCATAAAGCTTCAATACGGTCAATCAATTCCCAACTAGAGCGAACTTCGTCCCAGTGGCTAAAATTGGTTGAGTCATTGTTTAGCACATCGTAGATGAGCTTCTCATAAGGTTCTGGTGACGCACCAGAAGCTGTTGCATCTGTACGATAATCAAGTGTCAATGGAGCTAAGTTAAATTGCTCGCCCACTTCTTTGCCATTCATACTAAGAGAAAATCCTTCAGTTGGTTGAATGTAAATCGTCAGCACATTTGGTTGAAGCGAGGAGCCGAAAATGGATTCCATTTGCTTGAAGACAATGTTGACATGGGTTCCTTTGGCAGTGAGACGTTTTCCAGTACGGAAGAAAAATGGCACCCCGCGAAATCGGTCACTATCTACAAAGAATGCACCAGAAGCAAAGGTTTCTGTGGTAGATTCTGGGGCAACATTTGGTTCACTACGATAGGAAATGTACTTTTTCCCGTCCACTTTGCCAGAAGTGTATTGACCACGAATGAAGAGCTTTTTCAAATCATTATCGGATGGCTTGTGTAAGTGCTTGAAAGCCTTAATTTTTTCAGCACGAATATCATCTTTGGTAAAAGTTTTGGGGTTGTCCATAGCAAGCAAAGACAGGAGTTGAAGTGTGTGATTTTGCACCATATCGCGCAGTGCACCTGAATGGTCGTAATAACCACCACGTTCTTCCACACCTAACTTTTCAGCAAAGGTAATCTGTACATTGTCAATATAATCACGATTCCAGACATTTTCAAAAAGAAGATTGGCAAAGCGAATAGCAAAAATACTTTGAATCATTTCTTTGCCGAGATAATGGTCAATCCGGAAAATCTGCTCTTCGTCAAATGTTGCCAACAAATCGTTGTTCAGTTTGCTAGCAGAAGCTAGGTCTGTGCCAAAAGGTTTTTCTACAATTAAGCGTTCAAATCCCTTCCCGTCCACAATTTGTTCTGATTTGAGGTGTTTAGCAATCGTCCCAAAAAACTGAGGAGCCATAGATAGGAAGAAAAGTTTATTGTGTTCTGCTTGATAGTGCTCATTGAGATGATTTTGTAGTTTTCTCAATTCAATATAATGCTCGGTATCTTGGACATCGTGACTTTGGTAATAGAAATGGCTAGCAAATTCTTGCGCTTGCTCAGGGCTATCAGCGAGATCTGTGATAGACTCGACCACGACAGATTCAAAATATTCCTTGCTCCAAGGTCGGCGAGCTGTACCGATAACGGCAAAATGCTTAGACAGATTGCCAGATTTATACAATCTAAAAAGAGAAGGATAGAGTTTTCTTTTTGCCAAATCTCCACTGGCACCAAAAATTGTAATAATCACTTTTGAAGACATTTTGAACACCTGTTTTCTAATATTTTATTTATTTTATCATAAATTGATTAAAATTTCCGAGTTTTGATAGCTCGAAATAAAGAGTAAAAGAGATAAAAAATAAGGATAACAAGGAAGAAAAGGAGTAGAAAGACAAGATGCACACCGGTCGTTGTATTAGGAGATTGATTAACGATTATAGCAGCGATAGCTGTTCCCAAAGCACCGGCAAATGTTTGAGCCGTTTGAAAGAGTGCTGTAGCATCTGGTGATTTCTCTCGGCTAATTTGTGAAACAGATAAGGCCATCGTGTTGTTGAAAGCCAGATTGCGCCCAATCGTGAAGAAAATATAAAAAAGGATAATGAGCGGTAATGTTAAGGTTTTTGTAAAAAATGCAAAAATAGAAACAGCTAAGAAAAAGAGGAGGTTCCCACCATATAGAGAAAGTTTGGGTCCCTTGGTATCATACAATTTTCCAAAGAAAGGTGCTGAAAAAGCTCCTAACATTGTTCCAGGAAGCAATGCAAAGCCAGCAGCAGAAGTAGCCTCGTGTTTTACTAAAACTAAGAAATTAGGAATCAGAAAATTGGCTGATAAATTTGAAAATTGGTAGAGAAAGAAAGGAATAATTCCTAGTAAAATAACTGGATTTTTCAAAATACGAATATCTAAAAAAGGATGCTCTACCGTTAAACTTCGCCAAACGAAAAGGACAAGTGATAATAAAAAGATGATGACAAAAGTCCAATTAAAGCTACCTTCTTCTAAGCTAGAAATCATCATGATAGAAAAAGTCAGTGAAAGTGTAAGAAGCAAGAAAGAAATCCACTCAAAAGGACGTTTTTGTTTATTGGGGGTATTTTCTAAAAATAAAAATCCTAATATGAAGGAGATAATCGGAACGGGCATGATGAGTGTGTAAATCATGTGCCAGTCAAACAAGCCAATCATAAAGCCGCCATAAGTGGGACCAATCGCAGGAGCTAGGCTTATAACGAGTCCAGACAGTCCCATGTAAAACCCGATTTGATTGCGCGGAATACGTTCTACGATAAGGTTAAACATAAGAGGAATAGCAATTCCTGTGGCTGCTCCTTGCAAAATGCGTCCTAACATAAGTAGGGCAAAATTGGGGGCAATCATCGCAACGCCATTACCCAGCGTAAACATAGCTAGACTGGTGAATAGAATTTTACGCTCAGACCAATTGTGTGCTAGAGTGGCTCCAAGTGTAATCGTGATAGCGACAGCTAGCAGATAACCTGTTGTAATCCATTGCAATGTGCCAAGGTCTGTATGAAAAACTTTCATAAGGTGCGGAAAGGTGACATTCATACTGGTTTCAGACAGAATTCCAGCAAAAGCAATGAGTGCTGTAGCGAGAATAGAGAGCAAGGTTTTCCTTGAAACGGGTTGGTTTTGATGTGACATAATACCTCCTAAAAATATAAATTTCTCTTATTTTATCATAATTACTTATAAAAGAGCATAATAGGAGACCTAGAGAAATACTTCTCAGGTCTTCTTTTGCTTATTTAATGTGGTTTAAAATACGCGGTAAACATAAGGATTGCTAGGTTTTTCAACTTTCTTGAAACTATCCACTTCAAGTGTTGGCAAGCTTTGTCCCAGTTGCTTATGGTAGCGAATAGTGATTTTTCCACTTGCTCTTATCCAAGTATTATTGTCAAAATGCTCTGTATTACCAGTTGTCAGAAGTCCATAAACCCCTGAATCTGCGATACAGTGGATAATACCGAAACGGAAAAGAAACTGGCTGTTTTTATCACTTGGGTCGTTGTAGACAAAGCCAGTAAATTCTAACCGTTTCCCTGCAAATTCATCTGGATAATCATAGAGGACTTCCATGACTTCCATATAATTTTCCGTCGTAACGGAGATGACATCTTTTTTCAGATATTTTTTTGCAGCTGCCCGCATTTCCTTCTCGTAAGCACTTTTAGTAAAATAGGTACTGGTATCAGGCTTCAGGTATTGATTGGTAGTACCTTCATCAGCCTGAATGCTCTTTGAACTACCATCAGCTAGAGGAAAATGGTAGCCCTTAGCAGAAACGGTTGTAGAGTCCAAATTGACCGTTGGAAAGAAGAGAGCAACGATAAGTGGTACAACAAGAAAAGCAATGCTAGCAAATTTTGCTGAGCGGCTCGTCAAATGGCTGTGTACTTTCATTTTTTTCATCCAGACGATGAGCTGCACAATAGCTAGCACAAAAGAAAGTATCATGGAAATATATGCCAAATAAGAAAAATGCATGTTGATGTATTGATTGAGCTTGCCAGAAAGTTGCAAATACATGGTGATTTCAAAGTAACCAGCTAAAATTAGAAAACGAATCATAGCACCACCCCCACAAGCCAAGAGTAAATGACAACAACTAAACTAACAATTCCAATGAATTGCCAGATGAATCGTCCTTTGAGGTAATTTTTCATCATGAGGATATTTTTCACATCTAGCATTGGTCCAATGACGAGAAAAGCCAGAACTGGCGCTAAACCAAAGCTAGAAATGAGCGAACTGCCGATAAAGGCATCTGCTTCACTGCAAAGTGAGAGAAGAAATGCAAGCAGCATCAATAGCAAAATAGCCATAAGCGGTGTTGCACTAATGGAAGTCAGGATGCGTGTAGGCACATAGACTTGGACAATACTGGCAAAGAGACAACCAAAGACTAAGTAACGACCTGTATCAAAAAATTCGTCAATAGACTGCACAAACACTTGAAATACTTTCTTTGGCTGACTTAAATGGGAGAAGTCGTGTTCATGCTGAATGACTCGATTCTCTTTTTGAATAGTTGCTGTGTTGAGAAAGCCAAAGAAAATTCCTAGAACAATTGCTACAATAATAGAACCAAGCGCTCTGAGCAAAGCCATCTTAAAGGAATTCCCGAAGGCAGAATAGGTCGCAAAAAGAACGATAGGATTGATAACAGGTGCTGTCACCATAAAAGGCACAGCCGTGTAACTTGGTACTTTTTTTTCCAAAAAGCGATTGATAATAGGGACAATTCCACATTCGCAAGAAGGGAAAATGAAGCCAATAAACGTACCAAAGAAAATCCTACCCCATTTATTTTTAGGCAGATAGCGATAAACTTTGTCTGGTGTGATATAAACCTCTATAAAACCTGAAATAATGCTCCCAATCAGCACAAAAGGTAGTGCTTCAATAATAATGGAGAGGAAAATCGCACCAGCTTGCAAAACGCTAGGTGGCAGTTGATTAAAAAAGCTCATGACTTTTTAGCCTTTTGCTCTTTTGGGGTCTTTTTTTCTTTTTCATCAGGAAATTCTACTTTTTCAATTTTAGGTAATGTTGCAAATTCTTCAAACATTTTGTCCAAATCATCTGAACGTGTAAATTTAATAGCCATAACAGCCTCCTTTTCCTTTTTAACTATTATACTATCATTTTGAAAATTATGGTGAAATAAAGTCAGCAGAATAGGAATTAGCTTGTGAAAGAAGGAGAGGAATGTGGTATAATGTTCTTTATGGAAACAAATATTATCGAACTATCGCAAAGTTTAAAGATTAGTCAGAAGCAAATTGAAAAAGTATTGGAACTGACAGCAGAGGGCAATACGATTCCGTTTATTGCTCGTTATCGGAAAGAAATGACAGGTAATTTGGATGAGGTAGAGATTAAGGCTATTCTTGATTTGGATAAAAGTCTGACGAACCTCAGAGAGCGTAAGGCAACGGTGCTGGCAAAGATTGAGGAACAAGGAAAGCTGACGGACAAATTGCGTGCGGCCATTGAAGCAGCTGAAAAGTTGGCTGATGTGGAGGAACTCTATCTTCCTTACAAAGAAAAGCGTCGGACAAAAGCTACGATTGCACGTGAAGCAGGACTTTTTCCTTTGGCACGACTCATATTACAAAATGCTGCCACTCTTCAAGAGGAAGCAACTGCCTTAACTAACGAAACATTTCCGACGGTAGAAGCAGCTCTAGCTGGAGCTGTAGATATTTTAGTGGAAGCCATTTCAGAAGATGTACAACTGCGTGCTTGGACTTATCATGAAATGCTGACAAATTCAAGCATTGTTTCAACTTTAAAAGATCAAGATTTGGACGAAAAGCAAGTGTTTCAAATTTATTATGACTTTTCCGAAAAAATCGCAGATATGCAGGGGTATCGCACCTTAGCACTGAATCGTGGTGAAAAGCTAGGTGTTCTCAAAGTTAGTTTTGAGAATAATGTAGATAAGATTATCCGCTTCTTTGAAGTGCGCTTTAAGGTCAAAAATGACTACATTCATGAAGCAATCCAGCAAGCTGTGAAAAAGAAAATCATTCCAGCTATGGAACGTCGGATTAGGGCAGAATTGACCGAGACTGCAGAAGACGGAGCGATTCAGCTTTTTTCAGATAATCTGCGAAATCTGCTCTTGATTGCGCCACTCAAAGGACGCGTGGTACTAGGATTTGACCCAGCTTTCCGGACAGGAGCAAAATTAGCAGTCGTAGATGCAACTGGAAAAATGCTGACAACTCAGGTTATCTATCCTGTTCCACCGGCAAAAGCAGCGCAAATTGAAGCTTCTAAGCAAGATTTGTCAGACTTGATTGACCAATTTGGTGTTGAAATCATTGCTATTGGGAATGGAACAGCTAGTCGTGAAAGTGAAGCATTTGTCGCTGAAGTATTGAAAACTCATCCAAACGTCAGCTATGTTATTGTCAATGAAAGCGGTGCGTCTGTTTATTCTGCTAGCGAATTGGCGCGGCATGAGTTCCCTGATTTGACCGTTGAGAAACGTTCGGCTATCTCTATCGCACGTCGACTGCAAGACCCTCTTGCAGAGCTAGTTAAAATTGACCCAAAATCAATCGGTGTCGGTCAATACCAACATGATGTGAGCCAGAAGAAATTATCTGAAAGCTTGGATTTTGTCGTAGATACCGTTGTTAACCAAGTCGGCGTTAATATCAATACCGCAAGCCCATCTCTTCTATCGCATGTGGCAGGGTTAAACAAAACGATTTCTGAAAATATTGTCAAATATCGTGAAGAAGAAGGTGTGATTCGCTCGCGTGAGGAGATTAAAAAAGTTCCTCGTCTAGGTGCTAAAGCATTTGAACAGGCGGCAGGGTTCTTACGGATTCCCGAAAGTGATAATGTTTTGGATAATACAGGTGTTCACCCAGAGAGTTATCCAGCTGTTGAGAAATTGTTCCAAACGCTTGCAATTACGGACTTAGATCAAGCCGCTCAAGAAAAATTGCAGTCTTTAGATGTCAAAAAAGTTGCTGCAGATTTGAACTTGGGAGAAGTTACCCTCAAGGATATCATTGCAGACTTGCTCAAGCCAGGACGTGATATGCGTGATTCATTTGATGCACCAGTTCTGCGTCAAGATGTCCTTGATATAAAGGACTTACAAATTGGGCAAAAGTTAGAAGGCGTTGTCCGCAATGTTGTTGATTTTGGTGCTTTTGTCGATATTGGCATTCACGAAGATGGCTTGATTCACATTTCTAAGCTCAGCAACAGCTATGTCAAACATCCGAGTCAAGTTGTTTCTGTTGGTGATTTGGTAACCGTTTGGGTAGACAAATTGGATATAGAAAGAGAAAAGGTCAATCTTTCCTTGGTGGCACCGCGTGAATCTAACTAACTATGTCAGACAAGTCTCTTTGGAAGATTTTGGCAAAGAATTTCGACATATGGCTTCTTGGAATAAGCGTCTTCGCTCAACAGGTGGACGCTTTTTTCCAAAGGATGGTCATCTCGATTTTAATCCTAAAATCTATGAACAGTTTGGTTTAGAAACTTTCCGAAAAATTGTGCGGCATGAGTTGTGCCATTATCATCTTTACTTTGAAAAGAAAGGTTATCGACATAAGGATCGAGATTTCAAGCAATTATTGAAATCCGTGGACGGTTTGCGCTATGCGCCTACTTTATCAAACCAATCATCTGCAAAAATGCTTGTTTATCAATGCTTGCATTGTCGTGCACAATATCATAGAAAAAGACGAATCAATACTGAGCGGTATTGCTGCGGACATTGTCAAGGGAAACTCATTTTTATCAGACAGTTGCAGTCTTAATGACTATTTTCGCGAAACAATCAGAAATCCGCCTAGGGACGGATGGCATGATGACTGAAATGTGCTACACTAGATTTAGTATCAATGAAAGAGGCTAAATGATTATGAAAACAAAATTTTATAAATTACGCCGAAATAGCGCTGTATCAGGAGTCTTGGCTGGTTTGTCGGACAAATTTGGTTTAGATGTAGGGCTTGTTCGCTTTTTATTCGTTTTATTTACCATTTCTAATTTGGGCTTAGGAATTATCATCTACATCATTTTATCATCTGTGATGCCTTACAAGGAAGACGTAGAAGAAGAAATGTATGGAACAGGACCTCGTAAGCGCAAAGAAGCAGAAGCAATCAAAGAAGATGACGGCTGGTTTTGGTGAGTGTGTTGGAGCAAGCGTTTGGTTATATATGCTAGAAAGGAGTTCGGACAATGGACTCCTTTATTTTGGGAGGAGGAGAAATGGAATATTGGGATGCTTATAATGAGCAAAGAGAGCGACAAGGAAAGTTTCTAAAGAGAGGGCAACCAATTGCGGAAGGGCAGTATTACCTCTGTGTCAATGTCTTCGTTCGTCATATAGATGGGGAATTTCTCCTGATGCACCGCAGTCCAAAAAAAGAAATTCATCCTAATTATTATGAGTTTGGTGCAGGAGGAAGTGTGTTGGCTGGTGAAGATAGCATGACCGCAGCCTATCGTGAATTGCGGGAAGAAACTGGGCTGATTCCTAGAAAAATACAACTGATTGAGCAGACGACTTCACCTAAAGATCACTGCCATTTTGATTTTTATGAGGCAATCGTCACAGAGAAAGACGTGAAATATCAAGAAGGTGAAACGGATAGCCACATCTGGCTGAAACCTAGTGAACTCCGTTATTTTATGAATCGTTATCCTTTATTTCAAAATCAAAAACAAATTGTAGAAAAAATGCTCCAGTCAGAGAAGTAGTAAATGCTATATATTATATATGGTTGCATCCATTTTCTTTGCAAAATCAAGGATGAAACTCTCCTTTAATCTCAAAATTTGCTATAATAGAAAAAGAAACTATCAAAGGGGAAGAATATGACTGTAAAGATCAAAGATCTATTAAAAAAAGTCAGATTAAATGTGGTTTATGGCGATGAGAAAATGTTGGAAAGAGAAATTACGACCTCTGATATTTCCCGCCCAGGACTTGAAATGACAGGCTATTTTGACTATTACACACCAGAACGTATCCAGCTAATGGGAATGAAAGAATGGTCTTACTTGATGAAGATGACCTCTCACAATCGCTATCAGGTTTTACGGAAAATGTTTGAACGAGACACTGTTATGATTGTGGCGCGTGATCTGAAAGTACCTGATGAGATGTTGAAGGCTGCAAAGGAAAATAAAATTGTTGTTCTCAGCAGCCGCACACCGACGAGTCGTTTATCCGGTGAAATTTCTAGCTATCTAGATTCACGTTTGGCTGAGCGAACCAGTATTCATGGCGTTCTAATGGATATTTATGGCATGGGTGTCTTGATTCAAGGAGATAGTGGAATCGGAAAAAGCGAGACTGGTTTAGAACTGGTGAAACGGGGACATCGTTTAGTTGCGGATGACCGCGTAGATATCTACGCAAAAGATGAAATGACTCTCTGGGGCGAGCCAGCGGAAATTTTGCGCCATTTACTTGAAATACGCGGTGTTGGGATTATTGATGTCATGAGCCTTTATGGAGCTAGTGCTGTCAAGGATTCATCACAGGTTCAATTGGCTGTTTATCTGGAAAATTATGATGTCAATAAAACATTTGACCGTTTGGGAAATAATGGTGAAGAGTTTGAAGTATCAGGTGTGTCCATTCCAAGGATTCGTATTCCTGTGAAAACGGGTCGCAACATTTCGGTGGTGATTGAAGCAGCAGCGATGAATTACCGTGCTAAAGAGATGGGCTTTGATGCCACGAAGACTTTTGAGGAACGCTTGACCAATCTCATTAGTGAGAATGAGGTGTCTCATGATTAATCCAATTGCATTTAAAATAGGACCTCTAAGTATTCGCTGGTATGCGATTTGTATTGTAACAGGTTTAGTTTTAGCTGTTTATCTGGCTATGCGTGAAGCGCCGCGAAAGAAAATCATTCCAGATGACATTCTTGATTTTATCCTCATTGCGTTTCCCTTAGCAATCGTTGGAGCTCGCATTTATTATGTCATTTTTGATTGGGGCTATTATGCTAAAAATCCTGCTGAGATTTTTGCCATTTGGCACGGAGGAATTGCTATCTATGGCGGTTTAATCACCGGAGCGATTGTCTTGTATTTTTTCTCACAAAGAAAGCTTATCAATACGCTAGACTTTTTAGATATTGCGGTTCCAGGAGTGATGATTGCCCAAAGTCTTGGGCGCTGGGGAAATTTCTTCAATCAAGAGGCTTACGGAGCGGTTGTTAAAAGTCTAAATTACTTACCAAGTTTTATGCGCAACCAAATGTACATTGATGGTCATTACCGACAACCAACTTTTCTTTATGAGTCGGTTTGGAATTTGTTAGGATTTGCTTTAGTGATGGTTGCGAGAAGAAAGAAAAATTTCCTCAAACGTGGAGAAATGACTGGATTTTATCTTGTTTGGTATGGAATAGGTCGCATGGTGATTGAAGGTATGCGAACAGATAGTCTCATGTTTGCGGGCTTGCGTGTGTCGCAATGGTTGTCTGCTGTTCTAGTGGTTGCAGGAATCATTCTCGTCATTTACCAACGCAGAAAAAAAGATACCCCTTATTATTAAAAAGTTAGGAGAAGAAAAATGCTTGAAATTGCTTATAGTCTAGTTGCCCTCGCTTTGATTGCTTTGATTGTTTATACGATTTTTTTGGTTAGGAAAATCTCAAATGTCGTTGATGAAACAGAAAAAACAATTCAGGTGTTGACGACAGATGTCAATGTGACACTTTATCAAACCAATGAATTGTTAACGAAAGTGAATGTTTTAGCAGATGATATTAATGGAAAAATGACAACCATTGACCCGCTTTTCACTGCAGTTGCAGATTTATCTGAGTCCGTTTCGGATTTGAATGATTCCGCTCGTCATTTGAGCAAAAAAGCTGCTGCAGCAGGAAAAAATAGTATCAAAGCTGGTGCAACTTTATCGGCTTTACGTATGGTTACTAAACTATTTAAAAAATAAGAAAGAAGGTTTATTATGGGTAAATTTTCATCTATCCTTTTAGGAACAATCTCTGGTGCGGCTGCAGCGGTATTTCTCACAAGTAAAAAAGGAAAAGAAGTGACAGCTAAGGTTTCTGATTTCATGAATGAGGTCAAAGAAAATCCAGATGATTTTAAAGATCAAGTAGTACAAAAAGCCAATCATTTCTCTAATCAAGCTGCAGAAGCAGTCAACCAAGCCAAAGAAAAGGTTGAGAGCGGAGAAATTACAGGTGAAACAATTCTTGACTCTGTGAAAGAAGCAACGAAACAAGTAGTTGACTTCTCACAAGAGAAAATGCAAGAATGGAAAGAAAAAATGACACCAGAAGGTATCTCTCCAGAAGATTTCAAAAAAACTGAGCAAGAACCAGTTGATAAAGAAACCACATCGGAGGATATTGTCATTGATTTGACAGAAAACCAAGAATCGGAAAATGAAGACAAAAAAATTGAGGACTAGCACCTCAATTTTTTTAACTTTTTAACTAAATCGATTTTACATCACAACGAATCACAATAAAAACAGTGCCTTTGAAAAAGCAGGCACTTCAATCCCAAAACTATTTATTTCTTTTTCGACGAATAAATGCTTGCTGCATTTTAATGCAGACTAAACTAACACCAATTGCTAAAGTAAAAGCTAAGAAAGTGTTTATTTTAATAGACAGGAATAAAAAGCTAAATAAAGCTGTCAAGATACAAAATGTAGCAATATTCACGAAAAATAGTAATTCTTTCAGGTTTGGATTCGTTTTTGCTTCAGGAATGTAATCTTGATAAAGGGGATATTGTTCTTGCTCTAGTTCTGGATAGGTGTAGTCCTCTTGATAGGACTGATATTTTCTTGCGGTCATGTTCTCTCTCCTTACAGTACTCTCTTATTTTATCATGATTTTAATTAGATAAATATTACATAACGATTACAAAAAGGCTAAAAATGCTTTTCAAATTAAAAATATAGAAGAGAAATCAAAAATATGTTATAATTTTGCTATGAAAAAGATTATCATTACAGCGACAGCTGAGAGCGTTGAGCAAGTAAAAGAGCTTTTAGAAGCAGGTGTGGATCGCATTTATGTGGGTGAAAAAGAGTATGGTCTTCGATTACCCCATACTTTTTCTTATGACGAATTGCGGCAGATTGCAGCCCTTGTACATGAGGCAGGCAAAAAGTTGACAGTTGCTGTCAATGCTTTGATGCATCAGGAAATGATGAATAAAATCAAGCCATTTCTTGACTTTTTAGTGGATATTCAGGCGGATTATATTACTGTGGGAGATGCCGGTGTCTTTTATGTGTTAAAACGCGATGGTTATCCGTTTAAGACGATTTATGATGCCTCGACTATGGTTGCTAGCAGTCGTCAAGTGAACTTCTGGGGGCAAAAAGCTGGCGCTTCTGAGGCGGTTTTAGCACGGGAAATTCCATCGGCAGAATTGTTTAAAATGCAGGAAGTGTTAGAAATTCCTGTTGAGATACTAGTCTATGGTGCTAGCGTCATTCATCATTCTAAGCGACCGCTTTTGCAGAATTATTACAATTTCACTCATATTGATGACGAAAAGAGTCGTGAGCGTGATTTATTCCTGGCAGAGCCGAGTGATCCGAATAGCCATTATTCTATTTTTGAGGACAATCATGGGACGCATATTTTTGCGAATAATGACTTGGATATGATGACGAAACTTGGAGAGTTGGTAGAACATGGCTTTACACATTGGAAATTAGAAGGGATTTATACGCCAGGACACAATTTTGTTGAAATTGCCAAACTCTTTGTGCAAGCGCGTGAGCTGATTGAGACCAATCAATTTACACATGATCAGGCTTTCCTTTTGGATGATCAGGTTCATCAATTGCATCCAAAGAATCGTTTCTTGGATACTGGATTTTATGAATATGATCCAGATCAGGTGAAATAAGGGACGCAGGTAGTCGCGAGTTGCGACTGCTTGTTTAACTTTCACAATCTGTTTCCTTTAGCTTGATTTCAAGCCCTTTTTGCTATAAAATAAAAAGGCTGAGTATTAGAATTTAGAAAAGAGCGAGAATATGACAAAAACTTTTAAAAGACCAGAAGTTCTGGCACCTGCTGGAACGTTGGAAAAATTAAAAGTCGCCATTCGTTATGGAGCGGATGCTGTTTACATTGGCGGACAAGCTTATGGTTTGCGCAGTCGTGCTGGAAATTTTACGTTTGAAGAAATGGAAGAGGGCGTTCAATTTGCTCGTGAACATGGCGCAAAAGTCTATGTGGCTGCGAACATGGTAACCCACGAAGGCAATGAAGAAGGAGCTGGGGAATGGTTCCGCACTTTGCGGGATATTGGCATTTCTGCCGTTATCGTATCTGACCCAGCTTTGATTGCCATTGCTTGTACAGAAGCGCCAGGTTTGGAAGTACACTTGTCAACACAAGCTAGCGCAACAAACTATGAAACCTTGGAATTTTGGAAAGATTTGGGGTTGACACGTGTCGTTTTGGCGCGCGAAGTTTCCATGGAAGAATTGGCAGAAATTCGCAAACATACCGATGTTGAGATTGAAGCTTTTGTTCACGGTGCTATGTGTATTTCCTACTCAGGACGTTGTACTTTGTCCAATCATATGAGCATGCGGGATGCCAATCGTGGGGGCTGCTCTCAATCTTGCCGCTGGAAATATGATCTCTACGATATGCCCTTTGGACAAGAGCGCAAGAGCTTAAAAGGCGAAATTCCAGAAGAATTTTCTATGTCGGCTGTGGATATGTCCATGATTGACCATATTCCAGATATGATTGAAAATGGAGTAGACAGCTTGAAAATTGAAGGACGCATGAAGTCTATTCACTATGTATCTACTGTTTCAAATTGTTACAAGGCGGCAGTAGATGCTTATCTTGAAAGTCCTGAAAAGTTTGAAGCAATCAAGCAAGATTTAGTAGATGAAATGTGGAAGGTTGCGCAACGTGAGTTGGCGACAGGATTTTATTATCATACACCGACTGAAAATGAGCAGCTTTTTGGAGCACGCCGCAAAATTCCGCAATATAAATTTGTGGCAGAAGTGGTGGCTTATGACCCTGATACGCAAACAGCGACTATTCGGCAACGAAATGTCATCAATGAGGGCGACCCAGTTGAATTTTATGGTCCTGGTTTCCGTCATTTTGATGCAGTCATTACAGATTTACACGATTCAGATGGAAATAAAATTGATCGGGCTCCTAATCCGATGGAATTGTTGACGATTTCCTTACCACATCCAGTTTATCCAGGTGATATGGTACGTAGTCGTAAAGAGGGTTTGATAAATCTTTATAAAGAAGACGGCACAAGTGTCACAGTACGGGCATAAAAATCTATATTGAGAAGAGGTTTGAATGGTTAATTCTGCCTCTTTTCATTTGTAAAAAATATTTAAAAAAAATGAATGTAAACGCTTGCTTTTTTAAAAAAGAAGGTGTACAATATAATTAAAGAAAGATAAGAAAGGGCTGATTCCAATGGGTGTCGGAACTTTCATATTTTAAATCGTTTATGATGTATTAGTTTCTATTTGCTAATTGTTTTTCTTAATTGGAGGTATTTGATAAATATTTCTGAAGATGTCATGTAGTGGTTTGTAGAATTGCATCGCGTATAAAGAACGCAAAGTAAGAATAAATAAGAATGTTATTTGATGCAGTCGGTAGAAGCTTTTTAATGATTTTCACGCTTTGGTATAAAACCGCTATTGTTTTAGATGAAAAAACTTGTTTTTGATATATTGTGGACAAGAAAATCATTCTTTAGTAAAATAACGATGGAATCATCATAAGAATCTCTTTTCAGATAATTACTTTCTGAAAGTCTATCTATCACTTATTAGCAAATAGAGACGGCTCCTAGCTTTCTGTAGGTATACAGTAACTAGGAGTTTTTTGTATGCTCCGTTCTTTGAAAAAAATCATGAAAAGTAGTATAATAAATAAAATATGCAAAATACTTGCAAAACTGTAATTCGACTTGGGATTCCAAGGACCGTTAGTAAAAAAATTTGAAAAGGAGAATCAATGAGCAATATTAAATTGATTGCTTTAGGTGGCGTACGTGAGAATGGGAAAAATCTTTACATCGCTGAAGTGGATGAATCTATTTTTGTCCTGGATGTCGGATTAAAATATCCAGAAAATGAACAGCTTGGTGTGGATTTTGTTATTCCAAATATGGACTATTTGTTTGAAAATAAGGACCGTATTGCAGGGGTCTTTTTGACACACGGGCATGCAGATGCAATTGGTGCCTTGCCTTATTTACTTGCTGAAACGAAAGTTCCTGTATTTGGCTCAGAATTGACGATTGAGTTGGCTAAGTTATTTGTCAAAGGAAATGATACGGTCAAAAAGTTCAATGATTTTCATGTGATTGATGAAGACACAGAGATTGATTTTGGAGGTACAGTTGTATCTTTCTTTAAAACAACGCATTCCATTCCGGAGAGTTTAGGGATTGTTTTGAAAACGTCTGAAGGCAATATTGTTTACACAGGTGATTTCAAGTTTGACCAAACGGCTAGTCAGTCTTATGCAACAGACTTTGCACGTCTAGCAGAAATTGGTCGAGAAGGCGTTCTAGCTCTTCTTAGTGATTCTGCAAATGCGGATAGTAATATTCAAGTGGCAAGCGAGAGCGAAGTTGCAAAAGAAATTAGCAATACGATTGGTGATTGGGAAGGGCGCGTGATTGTTGCGGCGGTTGCAAGCAATCTTTCTCGTATTCAACAGGTTTTTGAAGCTGCTGCTAGAACGGGTCGTCGTGTTGTGCTGACGGGGTTTGACATTGAAAATATCGTTCGTACGGCTATTCGCTTGAAGAAATTATCACTTGTGGATGAACGTCTGTTGATTAAACCTAAAGAAATGTCCAAGTTTGAAGATCATGAACTGATTATTTTGGAAACTGGGCGTATGGGTGAACCAATCAATGGCTTGCGCAAGATGTCTATTGGTCGTCACCGTTATGTAGAGATCAAAGAAGGCGATTTGGTTTATATTGTTACAACGCCGTCTATCGCAAAAGAAGCTTTGGTGGCGCGTGTGGAAAACATGATCTACCAAGCAGGTGGTGTTGTCAAACTAATTACGCAAGATTTACGAGTGTCTGGACATGGAAATGAGCGCGATTTGCAATTGATGTTAAACCTCTTGCAGCCGAAATTCCTGTTCCCAATTCAAGGAGAATATCGTGAATTGGCAGCACATGCTAAAGCTGCCATGGCAATTGGTATGTTGCCAGAGAACATTTTTATTCCAAAACGTGGTAGCATTATGGAATATGAAAAGGGTGATTTTGTACCTTCTGGTGCGGTATCTTCTGGTGATGTCATGATTGATGGAAATGCGATTGGTGATGTCGGAAATATCGTTCTTCGTGACCGCAAAGTTCTGTCTGAAGACGGTATCTTTATCGTAGCTATTACGGTGAACCGTCGTGACAAGAAGATTATTTCCAAAGCCAAGGTTCATACACGTGGATTTGTTTATGTCAAGAAAAGCCGTGATATTTTGCGTGAAAGTGCTGACTTAATCAATAAAACAGTGGAAGATTATCTTGCAAAAGATAACTTTGACTGGGGTGAGTTGAAAGGCTCGGTGCGTGACAATCTTGCGAAATACCTCTTTGAGCAAACTAAACGTCGTCCAGCGATTTTACCCGTTGTAATGGAAGTGCGTTAAGCAAATAAATAAGTACATTTAACCTATAGTAACAAAAATAGTGGGGTCAGGACGTTTGTTCCAACCCCTTTCTTACATTTACATGAAAAGGAGAAAAAATGGCATTTTTCGAAATAGAGTATCATTCAGCAGTGTTGGAAATGGAGCGTCGTGTCAATGTCATCTATCCTGATGCGGATGCAGTAGCTCCCAGTCAGGTAGCAGATACGGATATTCCCGTTCTTTACCTTTTGCACGGTATGGGCGGCAATGAAAATTCGTGGCGAAAACGGACGAATATTGAGCGTTTACTGCGCCATACAAATTTAATTGTCATTATGCCATCAACAGATCTTGCTTGGTACACCAACACTGCTTATGGGTTGAATTATTATGATGCCATAGCAAAAGAATTGCCTGAGGTTATGCAGCGATTCTTCCCCAATATGAGTCGGAAACGGGAGAAAACATTTATTGCAGGCCTGTCGATGGGAGGTTATGGGGCTTATAAAATAGCCTTGACGACAGATCGATTCTCTTATGCAGGGTCATTTTCAGGTGCTATTGGGCTCGGTTTGGATGATGTGGATATAGAGGAACTTCCAGGCGGAACGCTTAACTATTGGCAAGGTGTGTTTGGCGATTTGAAAGCAGCTGATGTTAAGCGACATTTTTTGACGACAATGGCAAAGAAGTCAGATAAAAAGACTAAATTTTACGCTTGGTGTGGGGAGCAAGATTTTCTCTATCAAGCAAATGAAGTAGCTGTTAAACAATTGTGCGAATGTAGCTTAGATATCACCTATCATCATAATCTGGGAAAGCACGAGTGGTATTACTGGGAAAAACAATTAGAGGAATTTCTGAAATGGCTGCCGATTGATTTTGAAGTAGAAGAGCGCTTATCCTAAAGTTGCTTGAGAGATGCCCTTTTTGACAGAAATTTACATTTTTTTGTCAATATTTTATTCTTTCTTTTACAGTTCTCTATGTTAAGAAATTTTTAAGCGAATCTCATTATACTTACTCTTTACATTTGAGATTAGGAGGGAAGTATGAGGTTTATATTTCGAATATTTTCGGCGCTGTTGCGCTTGATATGGCGTTTAGTTTATAGCCTTGCATTAACAGCACTCTTTTTAGTGGGAATCTTGTATGTCATTAGTCCTTCTAAAAGCAATTTTTCGACAACACTTCAGCAAGATGTCAGTCAAATTTATCGATATGTAAGTGGACAGGATAGTCAGCTAGGTGTCGGGCAAAATGTGAAAGACCTGACCAAACAGCTATCGGACAATCATGGTCACCAAGCGTCTGGTGTCCGATGGGACACAGCGAGTGCTACGGTTTATATAGATACACAAGACGAGACATTTCGCTCAGCTTATCAGGAAGCCATTCGTGCCTGGAATCAAACGGGTGCCTTTACTTTCCAGATTGTAAATGATAAAAATCAAGCCAATATTGTAGCTACAGAGATGAATAATAGCACTGTCAGTGCGGGAGGCGAAGCAGAATCCAAAACCAATTTGCTGACCAAGCGTTTTACAAATGTAACTGTTCGACTAAATCGTTATTATCTATTAAACAGTCAATATAGCTACTCTTATGAGCGAATCGTAAACACAGCAGAGCATGAACTGGGACATGCGATTGGATTGGAACACAATGAAGAAAAATCTGTTATGCAATCTGCTGGCTCGTTTTATGGTATTCAAGCAGTAGATGTTCAAGCAGTAAAGGAGTTGTATCAAGCATAAAATGATAAGAAATATGTTTAAAATCATCAGATGTTTCTCAGAGCAAGTTTTCTTGTTTGTCTTTAATTCCAGCATTTTTGCCTGGCTTTGGCAAAGTGGTTCTGATATCGCAAATCGTATTGGAGTGACAGCTGCATGGCGAGAACATATTCCAGCTCCTATCCAAAGTTTTTTTGGCGAAAACAGTCAGGCAGTTCAAGGCTTTTTCAATCATTCAGCCGTGATGTGGTTGATTGGTTCTATGATGATCCTTTGGGTGATTCGTTTTGTAAAAGGAATCATCAAATTAGGGCTTTTTGCTTTGATTATTCTATTAGGTGTTTACCTTGTGATGCAAAATCAAGAAATTTTAAGTAGTTTTAAATGAAAATGCGGTCAAAATGAACCGCATTTTTGTTTTCTAAGATAGCAGTTAGGATAGGAATCTGCTATAATAGGGTTATGATTATTTTACAAGCAAATAAGATTGAACGCTCTTTTGCAGGGGAGGTTCTTTTTGATAATATCAACCTGCAAGTGGATGAACGAGATAGAATTGCCTTAGTCGGGAAAAATGGAGCTGGGAAGTCAACCCTGCTCAAGATTTTAGTGGGTGAGGAAGAGCCTACTTCTGGTCAAATCAATAAAAAACGAGATCTTTCCCTGTCCTATCTGGCTCAGGACAGCCGCTTTGAGTCGGAGAATACCATTTACGATGAAATGCTGCATGTTTTTGATGATTTACGTCAGCAGGAGCAACGATTGCGACAGATGGAGCTGTCTATGGGGGATTTGACTGGGACGGATCTGGAAAAACTGATGACAGATTATGACCGCTTGTCAGAGGATTTCCGTCAGGCAGGCGGCTTTACCTATGAGGCAGATATTCGTGCGATTCTTAATGGTTTCAAGTTTGATGAGTCTATGTGGCAGATGAAGATAGAAGAGCTTTCGGGCGGGCAGAATACTCGACTGGCTTTAGCAAAAATGCTGTTGGAAAAGCCAGATTTATTGGTACTCGATGAGCCAACTAACCACTTAGATATAGAGACGATTGCTTGGCTAGAAAACTACTTGAGCAACTATAGCGGAGCTCTCATCATCGTTAGTCACGACCGTTATTTCCTAGACAAAGTAGCCACTGTGACGCTGGATTTGACCCAGCACTCGTTGGATCGCTATGTGGGAAATTATTCTAGCTTTGTTCAGCAAAAGGAGCAGAAGCTCTTGACAGAGGCCAAGAATTATGAAAAGCAGCAGAAGGAGATTGCTGCTTTGGAGGATTTTGTTAATCGCAATCTAGTTCGGGCATCTACAACCAAGCGCGCTCAATCCAGACGCAAACAGCTAGAAAAAATGGAGCGTCTTGACAAGCCAGACAGAGGCAGTCGTTCTGCTAATATGACCTTTCGCTCGGCTAAGCCTTCTGGAAATGTCGTTCTGACTGTAGAAGATGCGGCTATCGGTTATGATAACCAAGTGTTATCCGAGCCTATCAATCTGGATATTCGCAAATTTAACGCAGTAGCTATTGTTGGACCAAATGGTATTGGCAAAACAACTCTTATCAAGTCCATTGTGGGACAAATTCCTTTTATCCGTGGTCAGGAGCATCTGGGGGCAAATGTGGAGCTGGGCTACTATGACCAGACTCAAAGCCGATTGACACCGAGCAATTCAGTCTTAGACGAGCTTTGGAATGATTTTAAACTAACGCCAGAAGTGGAAATTCGCAATCGTCTGGGTGCCTTTCTCTTTTCAGGCGATGATGTCAAAAAGTCTGTCAGCATGCTGTCAGGTGGGGAACGAGCGCGACTTTTACTGGCTAAGCTATCTATGGAAAACAAGAATTTTCTGGTGCTGGATGAGCCAACCAACCACCTAGATATTGATAGTAAAGAGGTGCTGGAGAATGCCTTGATTGATTTTGACGGCACTCTGCTCTTTGTCAGTCATGACCGCTACTTTATCAACCGAGTTGCCACGCAGATTATCGAGCTTTCTGATACTGGCTCCACTCTTTATCTGGGCGATTATGACTATTATCTGGAGAAAAAAGCAGAGCTGGAAGCTTTGAGAGAGGAGAAAGCTTCCGTGGCAGAACTCGCTCAGCTTCAGCCAGTCACCAACTACCAACTCCAGAAAGAAACGCAGAAAGAAGCTCGAAAATTAGCTCGCCGTTTGGAGCAGCTGGAAGCTGAAATTGAAGAGCTGGAGATGCAAACGACCGAGTTGACTACAGCTATGCAGGAAACCAATGACGCAAGCGAACTCATGGAGCTTCAGCAAAAGCTAGACCAGCTGACTGAACAGCAGGAAGCAGCCATGACGGAGTGGGAAGAAGTGGCAGAACAGGTGTGAGCGAGCTATTTTTAAGTCAAGAAAGTTCATCCGAAGCGAAGAAATTCTTCCCTGAGACTAAATCTCGAACGTTTCAAACGGGGATGAGAGTTTTTTGAGCAAAAAACCTCGTCCTTCATGAAGGATGAGGCAACTTTTAAGTAATTTGCCATTTTCCACATTTGGACGAGAAGTTTTAGGGGGAAATGGCTTTGTTCAGTTTTCGAAAGGAAGTTTTTGGAACAAATTCCGAACATTCTTGTTTCGGACAAAGCTTTTTTGAAAAAATAATGTCGGCCGATTTTCGGACAAGAAGATTTTGACAAAAAAAGACGTGTCCGAAAGTAAAATCCGAACATTTGAGACGGAATTACCCATATCCCTTTTTTTCTAGTAAGGTTATTTTGCTCGCCCGTTTGAATGAAGGAACTTTTAGGGCGAAGAAAGAATTTGATTGACGGGGAAAGTCAGGGGAAGTGTTCCATTTACTTGCTTTATCAGTAGTCCCCAGTCTTTTGAGGGCGATATATAGAAGTAGCAATCTTTGTAGAAGAGCAGATGAAATGCCTGTTGACCTAGAGGTTCAAATACTAGATTTGAAGTAGTACAGCTTTAATGTAATATCTGAAAAGACTAAAAATTGTGAAAGGAGTTAATATTGAAGAAATGGAAGCTTTAGGCAAGGTGTTTCGTGATTTTCGCTTGAATGGTAATTATTCTCTTGCTCAGGCAGCGGGGAATCAGGTATCAACTTCTCAGCTGTCCCGTTTTGAACGAGGAGAGTCTGAGCTAACAGTGGATAAGTTCTTAGCGGTTCTGGATAATATTCAGGTCAGTGTGGAAAATTTTATGGATGCAGCTAGAAACTACCAACGAGCTGAAATTGTTGAATTTATGTCCCACATTGTCCCGCTCTATTATGCTAAAGATATTGAAGGTTTTCAGAAGTTGCAGCATCAGGAGAGAGAAAAAGCTAGACAGCGACAGGATAGCCTCATTCATGAGCTCAATATTATCTTGGTACAAGGACTAATTTGTCAGCGAGATAATCGTTATGAGATGAAACCGACTGACCTAGAGCGTGTGGCGGATTACCTTTTTCAGAGAGAAAATTGGGGAATGTATGAGCTGATTTTAATCGGAAATCTTTATTCGTTCTATGAGGTGGACTATGTTTATCGGATGGGTAAGGAAGTTTTAGAGCGTGAATATTTTTATGAAAATATCAACAAGCATCGTCGGTTGGTTTTGATTTTGGCTCTGAATTTTTACCTGCATTGCTTAGAGGGAAAGGATTTTGAGAAAGCAACGTATTTCAAGAACGCAGTTGCTAAAATTTTAGATAAAGAAATTAAGCTTTACGAGCGGACAATTTTTCTCTATGTCAAGGGCTTTGAAGCATATCAAAAAGGTCAGCAGGAGCAAGGTATTGCAAAAATGAAAGAAGCTATTCAGATTTTTGAGACCTTAGAATTACCCGAACAAGTTGATTATTATCAAGAACATTACCAGAAATTTATTACACCAAAAATATAAAAAGAGAGACACTTTTCCCAAATACGGGAAAAATAGTGCCTTTCTTTTTTTATTTGTTAAAATATAAAAAAAGAATTTGGAGGTTTCTTTATGAACAAACAAGCGGTACAACTCATTGCACGCGGAGCTATCAACAAGATTGGCAATATGCTCTATGATTATGGAAACAGTATTTGGCTAGCGTCGTTAGGAGTTATAGGTCAGACCGTTTTAGGAATTTACCAATTGTCCGATTTAATAACAGCTATTTTATTCAATCCTTTCGGCGGTGTTATCACCGATCGTTTTTCTAAACGAAAAGTCTTAATGACAACTGACTTGATTTGTTCTCTCCTGTGTTTAGGAATTTCCTTTATTACTCATAAACAGTTGATGATTGGAGCTCTCATTTTCGCCAATGTGGTACAAGCTATTGCTTTTTCTTTCTCACGACCAGCAAACAAATCCTATATCACCGAGATTGTAAATAAAGAGGAAATCGTAGCTTACAATTCTCATTTGGAGGTGGTTTTGCAGTTAATCAGTGTGTCAGCTCCTGTCCTCTCTTTCTTAGTCATGAACTATGCCAATCTGCGGATTACTTTGCTTTTAGATGCACTGAGTTTTTTCCTCGCCTTTATTTTGGTTTATTTCCTACCTAACAAAGAACCAGAAATGAAATCAACTGGTAGGCTGACAGTAAGAGCAATTTTGGAAGATATGCGAGAAGGAGTGCTTTATATTCGACAACAAAAGGAAATCTTCTTTCTACTCGTAGTAGCATCTAGCGTTAATTTTTTCTTTGCAGCTTTTAACTACCTCCTACCTTTCACTAATCAGCTTTTTCAGCAAAAAGGAGCTTATGCGACCATTCTGACAATGGGAGCTATCGGCTCTATCATTGGAGCACTCTTGGCAAGTAAGATTAAGGATACTATGGAGAATTTGCTAACCACCCTTTGTCTGACAGGTTTAGGAGTTGTAATAATAGGGAGTTCTGCTATTTTTCCTGTTCCTGCTTATCTAGCTTATGGCGGTAATTTTCTTTGTGAGTTATTCATGACAGTTTTTAACATTCATTTTTTCAGCCAGGTGCAAACCAAGGTTGACAATCAGTATTTAGGTCGAGTATTCTCTGCTATTTTTACACTGGCTATTCTTTTTATGCCGCTTGCAACAGCAATTGTGACATTGATTCCAAGCGTACACCTGTTTTCTTTTATTGTCATTGGCATTGGAGTGATGAGTCTGGCTGTTTTCTCAATTTTTTATCAAAAATCATTGCAAACAAAAGGAAGCTGAGACAAAAGTGCTCAGCTTCCTTTGCTTATATAGTCAGAATGATAAGACGTAGTAGTTTGGAGAAGCTCTATTGACTTTAGTCAATGTAGAGTTTCCAATGCACAATTGATTAGGCACTTTAGTGCCAATCAAACACTGCTGAGTGGACTCTAATGCGTTGATAAATCAACTTTTACATCCCCACTCTCATTTTATACCCCTATTCAAACTCTGCCTTGCTCTTGACGTCGCCGTATTCTTCGGGGACTTCTTGCGCTAGAATGTCCTCGTAGTTGGCGAGTGGAGTATCTTGGCCATATTTATTCTTCAGGGCGGTTGTCACTAGGCGGTAAGCTAGATTGGCATTGCGGGATAGGATAGGACCGTGGAAGTAAGAGCCAAAGACATTCTTGTAGTGCACGCCTTCGCTTTGGTCTTCCTTGTTGTTTCCATTCCCATAAATAATTCTGCCGAGCGGTTTTTCGTCTTCAGATAGAAATGTCCGTCCTTGGTGATTTTCAAAACCATAATAGGTTTCGTCAAATTCATCATTATGAATCTTGATGTCGCCGATATAGCGATTATTTTTTTGATTGAGAGTGTAATGTCCCATAATTCCAAGTCCCTCAATCCGCCGACCAGAAGCTTCAATGTAATATTGACCTAGAAGCTGAAAGCCACCACAAATAGCTAGCACCACGCCGTCATGATGGATAAATTCTTCCAAACTATCTTTTTTTGCAGGCAGATCTCGTGCCACAATGGTCTGCTCGTAGTCTTGCCCTCCGCCGAAAAACGCCAAATCATAGTAATCTTTATCAAACTCATCTTCAAGTGAGACAATATCAACTTGAACGCGAGCGCCTAACTTTTCAGCTACATATTTGAGCATGAGAATATTGCCATTGTCACCGTAGGTATTCATGAGATTGCCATAGAGATGAGCAATCTTCAAATCATAAGTATAATCCCGATTTTCAGGAGAAGTTAGTGATGTATAAACCATTAGTTCATCTCCTTTCTGACGACTTGATGAGAAGCCAGCAATTCGCGAAACTCTAGCATGGCGGTGTAAGTAGCTAGGATATAGGCATGCTTGGTTTCTTGGTTTTTAATTTTTTCAAAGACCCGGCTTAAATCAGCTACTTCACTGATTTGTTCAGCATTATAGCCAGTCACCCGCAAGCGTCGGGCAATCTCAGAATGACGAACCCCGCCAGCAATCATATGCGGGATATCCATGTTTAAAACCTGCTCAAAATCTGCATCCCAGATCCAGCTCGTATCGATACCGTCCGCATAATTAGCATTGAGCAAAACGGACAAGCTAAATGGATAAGGAGCTAGTTTAATCATTTCTAGAGCTTGCGTGGCTCCAACAGGATTTTTAATGAGAACTAGCGTACACTCCTTGTCGCCAATCTTGAAAGTTTCCTGACGTCCGAAAACAGCTCTGCTCTTGTCAAAACCAGTCTTGATAGTAGTTGGCTCAACTCCAAAGAATTGAGCAACGGAAACGGCAGCTAAAGCATTGTAGATATTGTAGAGACCACCGATGTTAATGTGATAGCTTTGACCGTCAATGACAAAATCCGAACTGTTGTGACGAAGACTGGTCAATTGGGTTAGTTTGTAGTCTAATTCAGGGCGCCTAAAGCCACAGTGCTCACAAATATAATCGCCTAGATTGGCATAAGTGTTGAGCTTGTATTTTAGAATGTGCTGACATTTAGGACAGAGAATACCCTCCGTATTGTAATGAGCTAGTTTTGGCTCTCCTTTTTCTGTATCAAAACCATAATATTGAACCGGATTTTTGAGAGTAACAGAGTTAAACAGCGGACTGTCTCCATTTAGCAAGACGGTTGCCGTAGGAACCTTTTGAGCAGCATCCAAAATCATTTGGTAGGTCGTGTAAATCTCCCCGTAACGATCCATTTGGTCGCGGAAAATATTGGTAAAGACAAAAAGGCTCGGTTTAATGTAGTCGCAAATGCGTGAAAGACTAGCTTCATCAATTTCCAGTACAGCGATATTCTTGCCAGATTTTCCTTTTTTTGCGGTTAGGAAAGTGGTTGTAATGCCGCTAATCATATTGGCTCCGCTGGGATTGGTCACTACTTCGTCAAAAGCCTCTTTGAGGATTCCAACTGTCAGAGCAGTAGTCAAGGTTTTCCCGTTTGTCCCTGTAATCACCACTACTTCGTAATCACGTGCTAGTGTATTTAAAATGTCGTTGTCAAATTTCAGGGCAAGTTTTCCAGGCAGAGTTGAACCACGTCCCAGTTTACTTAAAACAAAATGGGAGGACTTCCCTGCAAGAGTACCCAACATAGTATTTATCTTCATAAGAAATATTTTATCATAAAAAAGTAAAGAAGGTTACAGAAAAATATCTTGAAAAGTGATATAATAATTAAGAATGTTTTTAGGTTGAGAAAGAGAGGACACTGAAAATGAATTTTCAGCAATTGTCCAATCTCCAATATTGGTCTAGTTTATTTTCTAGCCCTTGGAGTATTGTTACCAATATTATCGATATTGCACTGGTTGCTTGGATTTTATTTTATTTTACAAAAGCAATCGCTGGTACTAAAATTATGATTCTCGTTCGAGGGGTTTTAATCTTTGTGCTGGCTCAGATTCTTGCCAATGCCATTGGTTTAACAACGGTTTCTTGGTTGATTAACCAAGTTATCACCTATGGGGTTATTGCGGCAGTTGTGATTTTTACACCTGAGATTCGTACAGGTCTGGAAAGGCTGGGGCGTGCTACCAATTTGTTTTCGACAGCACCCATTAGCTCAGAAGAAAGAATGGTGCAGGCATTTGTCAAAGCAGTGGATTATATGAGTCCGCGGAAAATTGGGGCTCTCGTTGCTATCCAAGGTAGCAGAACCTTGCAAGAATACATTGCAACAGGGATTCCGTTGGACGCTGATGTATCTGGTGAGTTGTTAATCAATATCTTCATTCCCAATACACCGCTGCATGACGGAGCTGTCATTGTAAGAGACAATAAAATAGCCGTTTCTTGCGCTTATCTTCCGCTCACAGAAAACACAGGTATTTCTAAGGAATTTGGAACACGTCACCGCGCGGCAATCGGTCTGTCAGAAGTGTCCGATGCCCTTACTTTTGTAGTATCGGAGGAAACTGGAGGGATTTCAATTACACATAATGGAGTTTTCAAGCATAATTTGACATTAGAGGAATTTGAAGCAGAATTGCGGAAAGTGCTGATCTCAGATGAACAACCAAAATCACCATTTAGAAATCGTGTGCTAGGAGGTTGGAAACATGAAAAATCGTAAACAGATTTGGTACATCATTTCTTCCATCTTTTTTGCGGGTGTTTTATTTATTTACGCCACCACTACAAATTACCAAAATAATTCAAATGCTAGACAAACAACTTCTGAAACCTATACCAACACCTTGCCTAGTGTACCAATTGATATTAAATACAATAGTGAAAAATATTTTATCAGTGGGTTTGCATCTGAAGTGTCAGTAGTGTTGACAGGCTCTAATCGTGTGACTCTTGCTAGTGAAATGCAAGAAAGTACACGAAAGTTTAAAGTTGTGGCGGATTTGACAAAAGCTACAGAAGGAACGAGAGAAGTACCTTTGGCGATTAAAAATTTACCAAGTGGGTTGACTGCGACTGTCACACCAGCTAAGATTACAGTGAAAGTTGGCAAGAAAGCAAGCAAGACAGTTGAAGTGAAAACAACTATCAGTTCAGCCCAGTTAGCAGATGGGTTGATGGTTGATCGCGTGACGGTTGGTGACAATAAGGTAACTGTTACAAGTGACGAAGATACGCTGGCTAAGGTCGATCATGTAGAAGCGGTAGTGCCAACTAGTGAAAAAATATCAGCTAACTATTCAGGAAATGCCCCACTACAGGCAGTTGATGCAAATGGCACAGTTTTGCCAAGTGTGATTACTCCTTATGAGACAACCATAAAAATTACTGTTAAATCATCAAGTTCGTCTTCGAGTTCGACGAGCTCATCCAAATAAAAGTATTGAAAGGATTTTATAAAAATGGGAAAATATTTCGGAACGGACGGAGTTCGTGGAGAAGCAAATGTGGAGTTAACACCAGAGTTAGCTTTTAAATTAGGGCGTTTTGGTGGTTATGTATTAAGCCAGCATGAGAAAGATGTACCCCGTGTCTTTGTAGGACGTGACACACGTATTTCAGGAGAAATGCTGGAAAGTGCTTTAGTAGCTGGACTTCTGTCTGTTGGGATTCGTGTTTATAAGCTCGGAGTTATTGCCACACCAGGCGTTGCTTATCTGGTGAAATCTGAGAGAGCAAGTGCTGGTGTCATGATTTCAGCTAGCCACAATCCAGCGCTTGACAACGGTATTAAATTCTTTGGTGGCGATGGCTATAAATTGGACGATGAGCGTGAATTGGAAATTGAAGCTCTTCTTGATGCCAAGGAAGACGATTTACCGCGTCCAAGTGCGGAAGGTTTAGGAACTCTTATGGATTATCCAGAAGGGTTGCGCAAATATCAACAATATCTCGTGTCCACTGGTCTTGATTTAGAGGGAATGAAAGTTGCCCTTGATACAGCAAATGGTGCTGCTTCAACGAGTGCTCGTCAGGTATTTGCGGATTTGGGAGCTAGATTGACGGTCATCGGGGAAAATCCAGATGGGCTAAATATCAACTTGAATGTTGGCTCTACACATCCTGAAAAATTGCAAGAAACAGTCCGTGAATCAGGTTCAGCACTTGGTCTGGCATTTGACGGCGATAGCGATCGCTTGATTGCAGTTGATGAGAATGGTGAGATTGTCGATGGCGATAAAGTTATGTATATCATCGGAAAATACCTCTCTGAAAAAGGTTTGCTTGCTCAAAATACAATTGTAACAACTGTTATGTCAAATCTTGGTTTCCATAAAGCTTTGGATCGTGAAGGCATTAACAAGGTGATTACAGCTGTTGGTGACCGCTATGTTGTAGAAGAAATGCGCAAATCTGGTTACAATCTGGGCGGTGAGCAATCCGGTCATGTCATTATCATGGATTATAATACGACGGGTGACGGTCAGTTGACAGCTGTTCAATTGACAAAAGTAATGAAAGAAACAGGTAAACCTTTGTCTGAATTAGCGTCGGAAGTAACGATTTATCCACAAAAATTGGTCAATATTCGTGTTGAAAACAGCATGAAGCACAAGGCCATGGAAGTTCCTGCTATTAAAGCTGTGATTGAAAAAATGGAAGAAGAAATGGCTGGCAATGGTCGCATTCTTGTTCGTCCAAGCGGAACAGAGCCACTTTTACGGGTCATGGCAGAAGCACCAAGCCATGAGGAAGTAGATTACTACGTCGATACAATTGCAGATATTGTGCGCGCTGAAATCGGTATTGAATAAAGTAAAGAAGCTCTTGTTTGTACAGCAAACAAGGCTTTTTTCTTTCTATTGTAACTTGTTTTGTCAATCAATTTTTTATATAATACAAGCAATATATGAGGTGATGATGTGAAAACAAGAGGATTATTGGTACTGGATGTAGACAGTACCTTGATTAGAGAAGAAGGAATCGATTTGCTAGGTGCTGCAGCAGGAGTTGGTGAGCAAGTCGCATCCATTACAGAACGGGCTATGCAAGGGAAATATGATTTTGAGACAGCTTTGATAGAACGCGTGGCCTTGCTCAAAGGACTTCCTAAAACAATTTTTAAACGAGTTTTTAAGCAAATTCATTTTAGCAAAGGTGCTCAAGAGTTGATAGAGGAAATGCATCAGCGTGGATACAAGGTTGGCATTGTATCAGGCGGATTTCATGAAATGGTAGACGAATTAGCCACGAAATTGAACGTAGATTATGTAAAAGCTAATCGTTTAGAAGTGAAAGATGGTAAGCTAACCGGCAAAGTTTTAGGAACAATTGTCACAAAAGAAGTCAAAAAAGCAATACTAAGACAATGGGCGGAGGAAAATAACTTGACTCTGGCTCAAACTATTGCTGTAGGAGACGGTGCCAATGACCTCCCGATGATATTGACGGCAGGAATCGGGATTGCTTTTAACGCCAAGCCTCTTGTGAGAGAACAAGCGCCGTATCAAATCAATCAAACGGACTTGTATCAGGTTGTAAAACTTTTAGAGGGGATAGAAAGTGAGGACTAAGCCATGCATATTTTAATTGTACCGGATTCTTTTAAAGAAAGTTTATCAGCCCAAAGTGTTGCAGGGGCTATAAAAGCAGGATTTTCCAAGGCACTCCCTGAAGCAACATTTGACTTGCTACCCATTGGAGATGGTGGTGAGGGAACAATGGCAGCTTTGATTGCAGCCTTGCAGTTAGACACTTATACTCACATCGTAACTGGACCTTTCGGAGAACCTGTTTCGATGAAATATGCTCGAAAAGGTGATATCGCGCTCTTTGAAATGGCTGATTTGGTTGGTTTAGCCTCTATTTCGCCAGAAAAAAGAAATCCTCTGACCCTTGATACCAGAGGACTGGGAGAGTTAATTTTGTATCTAGCCAAGGAAGGTGTGCGGCAAATTTATATTGGCGTAGGGGGCTCTGCTACCAATGATGGTGGAATTGGAATGGCAGCTGGGCTGGGTTATGAATTTTTTGATAAAGACAATCATTTGCTTCAAGCAAAAGGTGCGTCTTTAGGTCGTGTGGCTCGCATTTCAGCTGATAATGTTCCTGCAATTTTGGAAAATCTGGACATTCAGATTTTGACAGATGTCACAAATCCTCTCTGTGGTGAAAATGGCGCCACGTACGTCTTTGGAGGGCAAAAAGGTTTGCCCGCTCTGCTATTTTCTCAAGTGGATCAGGCAATGGTGACTTTTTATAAACAGGCTAATCCAACAATTTTTTCGCTAGCTGGTGCAGGTGCCGGAGGAGGTATGGCGGCTGGTCTGGTGACATTTGCGCATGGAAAAATTGTTTCAGGAATTGATACTTGTCTTAACTTGCTTGATTTTGATAATCGTGTCAAAAGGGCTGATTTAGTCATCGTGGGTGAAGGACGAATGGATCAACAAAGTTTGGCAGGCAAAGCCCCGATTGGAGTGGCAAGAAGAACACCAAGGAATGTCCCCGTTATCGCTATTTGTGGGAGCCTAAGTGATGACTTACCTGCTTTTCCAGTAGAAAACATTCAAGCTGCTTTCCCAATCATTTCTCAAGTCGAACCTCTAGCTATTATTCTAGCCAAGGCAGAAGAAAATCTCATCCGAACAGCTCAAAATATTGGAAATCTATTAAAAATGAAAATATAAGATTTAACTCTATCGGCTGAATCTTGAGAAAGTGGAATTTGACCTATTTGCATTTTCGTTGAGGCGATTATCTCTATCACATCTGCCATTTTCGACTAATTTAATAAGGGATTAGAGCTAGTATTCTTTCACTTCCTTAATTTTTTCTTTTGTTGTCCAATCTCACTCCCATTTTTCTTTTTTTTATGATAAACTATATAAGAGGGGGTGTAGACATGATAAAGATATTTGGTCAGTTGCGCTATCATTGGCAACCAGATCTTTCTCTTCTAATCATTTATTGGTCTTTATCGGTCATTCCGATTTTTATAGGTTTTGCATTTTTATTTGAGAGTTCAGAAGTTCCGTTTTTAGTTCTTTTCTCTTTCTTTTTGTTCATGGTATTATTGGGGATTGGTGTACATAGATATTTTACGATATATGACAACGGGATTTTAAGAATTACTACGGCAAATCCATTTACACCTTCGAAGATTGAAATTTCAACAATTCGTAAAGTAGAAGTGACAAAAACTTCTATTACTCTTTTATTTGATGGCAAAGAAAAAGGCCGTACGTTTTGTATGCGTAAGTGGCCTAAGAAGTATTTTGTAAATGCTTTGGCTTTGAATGACCATTTTAAAGGTGAAGTTGAACTAATGGACAACTTCACCCACGTAGACTATTTTGAAACCTATTATGCTCATCCTAAAAAAACTACTCTTTCTTAAGAGCTTTTGTAGGACAGTTTTTGATAGCTTCAATAACATCAGGTGTTTCAGGAATTTCTTTTTCCAGAAGTTCATCTTCTTGATGAAATTTAACAATGCCATTGTCATGATAATCAAATAGTTCAGAATAAGTTTGGCAAAGCCCGCAGGCAATGCATCGTTCAGGAATGAGTGTAACTTTCATACTCATATTGTAATCGGAATTTTGAAAAAATACAAGGAGGAAGTCATGGCAAAGGAACCATGGGAAGAAGATATTTACGACAAGGGAGAAAAAGAATTGACGAGAAGTAAAAAAACGAGCGATGTAGTGGCCAATCGTGTGTTGACAATTTTAGCGGTTATTTTTTTCATCATGGTGATTACCATTGTAGGTATGATGATTTATTTATCAACTGGCGGAAGCAGCAAAAAAGCAGCAACACAGGGCTTTTATAATACTAAGGCTACCAGCAAACCAAGTGAAAGTTCTAGTGTTCCAGAGTCTTCTAAGGCAACAAGTGATAGCAGTCAAACGCAATCATCTGAAGGAACGCTTACTGTTCAAGCTGGAGAAGGGGAGGCGGCCATTGCTGCGCGTGCAGGGATTTCGATTGCTGAATTGGAGCGTTTAAATCCTTCTCATATGACAACGGGTGCTTGGTATGCCAATCCAGGTGATGTGGTGAAAATTCGATAGGAGTGTAGAATGAAACAAATTCAAATTGCCATTGATGGTCCGGCTTCAAGCGGAAAGTCAACGGTTGCTAAGATTATTGCGAAAGATTTCGACTACACTTACTTGGATACAGGCGCTATGTATCGTGCGGCGACTTACTTAGCTTTAAAGAATGATTTATCGGCAGAAAAGTGGTCTGAAATTGTCGCATTATTAGACACTTATCCAGTTAGTTTTGGGCGTGATAAAAATGGGGAGCAGCTTGTTTTTGTTGGAGATGTAGATGTGACGCATCCGATTCGTGAAAACGAAGTGACCAACAATGTCTCTTGGGTATCTGCAATTCCAGAAGTACGAGAAAAGTTGGTGGATTTACAGCGAGAAATTGCAGCTCAAGGTGGTATTGTCATGGACGGCCGTGACATTGGAACGGTTGTGCTACCTCATGCGGAATTAAAAATTTTTCTCGTAGCCTCAGTTGACGAAAGAGCTGAGCGCCGTTATAAAGAAAATCTTGAAAAAGGCATTCCGACGGACTTGGAAACTTTGAAAAAAGAAATTGCAGAGCGGGACTATAAAGACAGTCACCGAGCGGTTTCTCCTTTAAAACCAGCAGTTGATGCCATTCATTTTGATACAACGGGTATCGGAATTGCTGAAGTTGTGGCTTTTATCGAAGAAAAAGCTAAAAAAATCCTTGACAAATAATCTGAAACTTGATATTATATAAAAGTTGAGAAAAGCAGAAGTGAGAGCTTCTCGCCTTGCGACTAACGTTGTCTGGCTCTACGGATTAAGTTTCAGAGATGAAATACTATCATGTAGTGCGGGCTTGCGTTAGCAAGTCCGCTCTTGTTTTTCTCTAAAAATAAAAAAGAGGTGAAAACCATAGCAAAACAAGACTTATTCATCAATGATGAAATTCGTGTGCGTGAAGTTCGTTTGATCGGTCTTGATGGTGAGCAATTGGGCATTAAACCACTTAGCGAAGCACAAGCAATTGCTGACGATGCAAATGTGGACCTTGTTCTAATTCAACCACAAGCTAAACCGCCTGTTGCGAAAATTATGGACTACGGAAAGTTCAAATTTGAGTATCAGAAAAAACAAAAAGAACAACGCAAAAAGCAAAGTGTTGTTACCGTGAAAGAAGTTCGTCTCAGTCCAACGATTGACAAAGGTGACTTTGATACAAAACTTCGCAACGCACGCAAGTTCCTTGAAAAAGGAAATAAAGTGAAGATTTCTATTCGCTTTAAAGGGCGGATGATTACTCACAAAGAAATCGGAGCTAAAGTATTAGCCGACTTTGCTCAAGCAACGCAAGACATTGCGATTATTGAACAAAGAGCTAAAATGGATGGACGTCAAATGTTCATGCAATTAGCACCAATCCCTGACAAAAAGTAATTTGTCAGAAGTTAGAAAAAGGAGAAAAATATCATGCCAAAACAAAAAACACACCGCGCATCAGCTAAACGTTTCAAACGTACAGGTTCTGGTGGCTTGAAACGTTTCCGTGCTTACACTTCTCACCGTTTCCACGGAAAAACTAAAAAACAACGTCGTCATCTTCGTAAAGCAGCAATGGTGCATTCAGGAGATTTCAAACGTATCAAAGCAATGCTGACAGGTCTTAAATAAGAGATTTTGTAGCAGATTATTCTAGGAAATATTGGAGGAAATATAAATGGCACGTGTTAAAGGTGGCGTTGTATCACGCAAACGTCGTAAACGTATTTTAAAATTAGCTAAAGGTTACTATGGTGCAAAACATATCTTGTTCCGTACTGCAAAAGAACAAGTAATGAATTCTTACTACTATGCATACCGTGACCGTCGTCAAAAGAAACGTGATTTCCGCAAATTGTGGATTACACGTATCAATGCGGCAGCTCGTATGAATGGTTTGTCATACTCACAATTGATGCACGGTTTGAAATTGGCTGAAATTGAAGTAAACCGTAAAATGCTGGCTGACTTGGCTGTCAACGATGCAGCAGCTTTCACAGCTCTTGCAGATGCAGCTAAAGCAAAATTAGGTAAATAATGAAAATAGGCTGGGAGAATGTTTTCAGCCTTAAATCATACTGTGTCATAAAATAACGATGCAGTGGTTGATTGTTCAAAGTATAGCTTTGAAGTTGCAAGATAGAATTTGCGAAACAAGTCTCAAGACTGTTCGTTTTTCAAACTCAGCAACTTTACAGGAGTGGGATGGAACTAAATGCTATCTCACTCCTTATTTTTTTAGCTAAAACTGGAGAAAATTCGTGATTTAGGATATAATGGAAAAAAGCAAAGGAGGATGCTATGGCTTCTAAAATGTTGCATACTTGCTTGCGAGTGGAAAATCTAGAAAAATCTATTGCATTTTATGCAGATGCATTTGAATTTAAAGAATTACGGCGCAAGGACTTCCCAGAACATCAATTTACAATTGTTTATTTGGGACTTGACGGTGATGATTATGAGTTGGAATTAACTTATAATTATGGACACGGACCTTATGTGATTGGCGATGGTTTTGCTCATGTGGCTTTGAGTACGGCTGATTTGCTACAGCTTCACGCTGAACACACTGCTAAAGGATATGAGGTTACACAGCCAAATGGACTTCCTGGAACAAAGCCGAATTATTACTTTATTAAGGATCCGGATGGTTATAAAGTTGAAGTGATTCAAGAAAAAACTTTATAAGTTTGTAAATAATTGAAAATGAAAGGCTTGAAATTATTTTAGCCTTTTTTAGTAGGTAAAGTCTTTTTTAAACGAAAGAGACGAGGTAGAAAGGTAGTGTAGTGAAAAAAATACTTCTCATTGTCCTAAATGTCGCTTTTTTAATGATTATTATTTTTGGGAGTTTTCGGATTAGAAAATTATTGCAAGAAAGAAAATTAAATCGACAAATTTCACAAGTTCTGAAAAGGGCAGATACAAAATATCATTATGGTTCAGTACGAAAGCAGACAGGACGTGTAGGAAGTCAGCTCATTACGTCTTACTATCCATTAACAGAGAGTAAGCAAGATATTGGTGTTATTAAAGAGAAAATCAATGCCGATATTCAGAAATTTTCAGATAAACAAAGTCAAGCATCGCAATACGATAACCTTATTTTTTATGTGAGTCATTTTACAGAGACAAATTTTTCTGGAGTAAAGCAAGTTGACATCAAGCGAATCTCTTATCCAGTGTTGACTACGAAAGTTGGAAAGGCTAGAGAAGAGGTTTTGGACTCGCTTTACATGTTGTCTGACAATAAATTGTTTAGCTTAAATCGACTTTTTAAAAATGTTGAGCAAGCCAAAAAGTTATTGCTAGAAGAAATGCAGCAGAAAATCATCGCTCTTCATAAAACAGAAGGACAGAAGATTCTACAAGCATTTCAAACAAGAGATATCTCCCAATGGACATTCAGTTATGAAAAAGGAAAACTCAATCTATTTTATAAAAACAATGAGCGAGTTTCAAAGGTGGAAATCGCCTTACCAGCCTTATATGAGGTAATTGATGAGCATTATTTAAAGGAAGAGGATTTGGCAGCATATCAGTCCTATCAGGCTAAAAAACAGCAAAAATTAGTAGCTTTGACGTTTGACGATGGTCCCAATGCAGCGACGACACCGCAGGCTTTGGATATTTTAGCTAAATACCATGTCAAAGGAACTTTTTTCATGTTGGGGAAAAATATAGCTGGAAATGAGCAACTTGTCAAACGTGTTCATGATGAGGGGCATGAGATTGGCAATCATAGTTGGAGTCATCCACAATTACCAACTCTTGCTCTTGAGCAAGCAAAAAAACAGATTGAGGATACACAAGCAGCACTTCGGGCTGTTATCGGAGAGAGTCCAAAAATGATGCGTCCGCCTTATGGAGCTATCAACGATACAATCCGAAATGCTATTGACATGTCTTTCATCATGTGGAATGTGGATAGCTTGGATTGGAAAAATCGTAACACTGCGTCTATCATGGAGCAAGTGAAAAAGCAGACTTGTCCAGGATCAATCATTTTAATGCATGATATTCATCAAACAACCATTAATGCCTTGCCGAGTGTGATTGAATATTTGCAAAAGAATGGGTACACTTTGGTTACAGTTAGTGAACTTCTGAATCATCAATTGGAAGGACATCGGCTGTATTACGGTGCAAATTAGATAGAAAAAAAGGATAGAAATGATTGCTTCCTATCCTTTTTCTATACTCTTTTTATTTCACATAGAGTTCACGATTTTTTAAGATAATTTCTTGAACGTGGGCATATTTTTTTAGTGTTTTTAATTCTTCTGGGTGGCTGATGAATGTAATGACATAGCCCTCTTTGCCCATACGACCGGTTCGTCCGGCGCGGTGGGTATAGGTTTCAAAATCGCGAGGCAGGTCATAGTTGATGACACATTCGAGAGAATCAATGTCAATTCCTCTAGCTACCAAGTCAGTAGCAAGTAAGAGTGTGAGTTCGTCGTTTTTAAATTGCTCCAAGATGACTTTGCGGAATTTGACATTGACATCACTTGCCAGAGACACAGCTTGAATGTGACGATATTGTAGTTTTTCCTCAGCATTTCCTAAGTCTGAGAGGGCATTGAAAAAGACAAGGGCGCGAAATTCTGAGACATGAGCGAGCTTTCGCAAATATTCAACTTTGTCGCGCTGTTTAACTTGCATATAAAAATGTTGAATATTGTCAAGATGTTGATCTTCCAGTTTGATTTGGAGAGTATTTTCAGCAAGCTTGTCTTGGTCAAACTTAGCAGTCGCACTCATGTAAATCAATTGATGTTCACGTGGTACATAGTGAAGGATCTGCTGAACAAAATGATATTGCGAATCGCTAAGCAGTTGATCAAATTCATCCAGAATGATCGTATCGACAGTCATCATTTTGATTTTTTTTAGTTTAATCAATTCAAAAATGCGTCCTGGCGTCCCGATGAGAATTTCAGGGCCTTTTTTTAACCGTTCAATTTGTCGTTTTTGGCTGGAGCCAGATAGAAAGAGCTGAGCTGTTAAGCCAAGTAGTTCAGCCCATGTTTTGGTGACGTCGAAAATTTGTCCAGCTAGCTCAGTATTGGGAGCCAAGATAAGTAATTGCTGGGATTTCTTAGGCTTTAGTTTTAGAAGACTAGGAAAAAGATAGGCAAGTGTTTTTCCAGTTCCGGTAGGGCTTATCCCAAGGACATTTTCACCGTCTGTAATAGGTTGAAAGAGTTGTTCTTGAATGGGAGTTAAATACTCAAAGCCAAGTTTGGTAAGTTGGTTTTGCCAACTTTGAGGGAAATTAGTTGTTGTCATGATCAGCCTCAAATCTAATACCAGCATCTTGTCGCATGCTAAACAGAGTTTTATGCACGGCAGCAGCAGCGTCTAGCCAGTTTTGGTAAATTTCTTGTTTTATCTCACCGCTCAATACTTGAGCGAATTGTTTGGCTTCTTCAGCCATGGTGTGAGAAGAGCACGCAATTTCAAGAGTCTTTTTCTCTTTATTTAAATCTTGAAAAACAGCCGAAGTGATGAATTCAATCGAATTTAAGGTCAGTGTACCGTCTGTTGTATAAATTTCAGCAGGGAAAAAACTATTGATATTTTTTCCGGTTTGGATAGTCACTTGAAATTCTGGATAGATTAAGCTTCCTACTCCATTTAGATCGACAGTATTTGGTAATTGCTGAGCGGTGTAACAGGCATTTTCTGGTGCTCCAAAAAGTCGTATGGCTGCATAGACAGGATAAATGCCTAAGTCCATTAGAGCACCGCCTGAAAATTTCGCCGAAAAGACATTTGGTTCTTTTCCAGCTAGCAAGTTTGGCATTTTGGAAGAATACTTCGCATAGGTGAAATGCGCTCCAAGAATGGTTTTGTTTTTGAGAAACTCTGAAATGACGTCAAATGATTGCTCATGATAGTTTCGAGCCGCTTCAAAAATGTACACATGTTGTTCTTGAGCTAATGCTACCAATTCAGCCCATTCTTCTGGGCGTGAGACAGCAGGCTTTTCCACAATCACATGTTTGCCTGCTAAAACGGCAGCTTTTACTTGTGGGAAATGCAGAGAGTTGGGGCTTGCAATATAAATAATGTCTACATCACTAGTTAAAAAATCAGCCATATCTGTGTAGCAATCTACATTTTCATAATGACTGGCAAATGTTTGAGCAGCATGTATCGTCCGTGAATATACTGTAGTCAATTGGTACTCTTTTGTCGAATGAGCAGCCTTGACAAATTGGTGAACAATGTCTCCAGTTCCAATCGTTCCGAGTTTTAACATCGTTTTCTCCTTATTTTTTATCTTGTCATTTATTTTGATTTACCTCTTTCATTATATCATGATTTGTTGTAAAATAGATAAGATGATAAAAAATGGAGTGAATAATGCAAAATAGACCGATTATTATTGGCGTGACTGGTGGATCTGGTGGTGGTAAGACGAGTGTTTCAAGAGCCATTCTGTCAAATTTTCCAAATGAAAAGATTTCTATGATTGAGCATGATTCTTATTATAAGGATCAGTCACATTTGACGTTTGAAGAGCGGATTAAGACCAACTATGACCATCCTTTTGCTTTTGATACAGATTTGATGATTGCGCAAATCAAGGAATTATTGGCAGGACGTCCGGTAGATATTCCGACGTATGACTATACAGCTCATACACGCAGTGATAAAACCTATCGTCAAGACCCACAGGATGTCTTTATTGTAGAAGGAATTCTGGTTTTAGAGGACAAACGCTTACGTGATTTAATGGACATTAAGATTTTTGTTGATACAGATGATGATGTTCGAATCATTCGTCGGATTAAGCGAGATATGGATGAGCGTGGACGTAGTTTAGACAGTGTCATTGAGCAATATCTAGGTGTGGTAAAACCTATGTATCATCAATTTATTGAGCCTACGAAGCGCTATGCGGATGTGATTATTCCAGAAGGAGCTTCTAATACAGTAGCGATTGATTTGATTACAACGAAAATTGAAAAAATCTTGCAGGAAGCAAGAGAGCAATAGAAAGGAAGTCTAGTGAGGGAGTGCTAGACTTTTTAGGTGATGATGATAAATAATGTAAAAAGAAAAAGAGAATTTCATTCACGCTCGAAATTTTTTGCCTGTCTGCTGACTTTTTGTGCGGGATTTATTGATGCTTATACATTTATTGAAAGAGGCGGGACATTGGTTGCGGGCCAAACAGGAAACGTTGTTTTCTTGTCAGTTGAATTGATTCATCATGAGACAGGAGAAATAGAAGTGAAGTTGGCAACGATGCTGGCTTTTATGCTAGGCATTTTTGTGTTAACCATTTTCAAAAATAACTTTGAAAATTCTTTATGGCGCTTATCCAGCATTCTTCCACTGATTTTGGTTTGTGGGCTTACAGGATTTCTACCAGCAACCGTGTCCAATCTTTTCATTGTTCCGCCGATTGGTTTTTGTATGGGGTTGGTGGCAACAGCTTTTGGTGAAGTGGACGGCATTGTCTACAATAATTCTTTTATGACAGGCAATATCAAAAAAACAATGGTAGTTTTTGGTACTTATGTGCGGACAAAAGAAAAAACTTGCTTAGCAGAAGGCATTTTCTTCGTTGCTTTATTAGGAAGTTTTGTGACAGGAGCGATTGTTTCCACTTATTTGATACAATTTTATTTGTTGAAAACAATCTGGCTCGTAGCTATTATTTTACTAGCATTTTTAACTTTTAGAATGGTGCAATACATTCGCAGAAGATAAATTAAAACTGCAACTCAGCTTTGATGAGAGTTGCAGTTTTTGATAGAGTTATGGAATGTTAGTCTTTGTAAGAAACGATACCAATAATGGTATCAACAGCGCGTTCCATTGTTTGCAGACTGACATATTCAAAGCGTCCATGCATATTTTCACCGCCGGCAAAGATATTTGGTGTCGGAATGCCCATAAAGGAAATCTTTGAGCCGTCTGTTCCGCCACGAATAGGTTCGATAATCGGTTTGATGTCCAATTTTTCCATAACAGCCTTTGCAATATTGATAGGTGTCATGTCTTTTTCAATGACTTGACGCATATTGTAGTATTGATCTTTAAGTTCTAACTGAACACGTTCGCCTCCAAGCGTTGCATTCATCTTATCGGCAATAGAGCGCATCAGTTCTTTGCGTTGCTCAAAAGTTGCTGTGTCGAAGTCACGAATGATATAACTTGCTTTTGCTTCTTCAACAGTTCCTTCTACATTCATAAGGTGGTAGAAGCCCTCGTAGCCGTCTGTCAGCTCTGGGCGAGCACCGTCTGGCAATTGATTATGAAAGTCAATGGCTAATTGCAGAGCGTTAATCATTTGTCCTTTGGCAGTACCTGGGTGGACATTGCGTCCTTGGAAAGTAATGTCAGCTGCGGCTGCGCTAAAGGTTTCAAATTGAAGTTCACCGAGCGGTCCACCGTCAACTGTATAAGCAAAATCCACATCGAAATCTGCCGCATCAAACTTGTCAGCTCCGATACCGATTTCTTCATCTGGACCAAAGCCAACTCGAATTTCACAGTGCTTGATGTCAGGATGAGCTGTTAGATACTCAATCGCTGTCATGATTTCAGCAATACCTGATTTATCATCAGAGCCGAGAAGGGTTGTTCCATCAGTTGTAATCAAGGTTTGTCCCTTGTATTTTTTCAAACTAGCAAAATCAGCAGGGTCAAGATTAAAACCAGACTGCCCAAGCGGAATCACTTCACCATCATAATTTTCAATAATTTGTGGATTGACACCTTCTGCGTTGAAATCTGCGGTGTCCATGTGGGAAATGAGACCAATCTTGTGTGTGAAACTTGGGTCATTTGCAGGAAGAGTACCGATAGCGTAGCCATTTGGTAAATAATATACATTTTCCAAACCAACGCGTTTCATCTCAGGAATGAGGACGTTATTGGCGAAATCTACTTGGCTTTGTGTGCTTGGTGTTGTCGTAGAATGTTCATCTGAACGCGTATTTACTTTTACATAAGTCAAAAAACGTTCTAAAAGAGTAGGGTAGTTCATAACTTCTCCTTTTTGCATAGATGTAATTAGTGTATCATATTTTGAGAGGGAAGGCTATTTACAAATAGTGAAAGAATGACAATATATTTCAATAAAAATCATGAACTTGAAAAGAAGCTCATGATTCATTCTATCAGTTATTAAAAATAAACTTTTCAATAGCTGTGGCGACACCGTTCTCATCATTGGTATCTGTCACATAATTGGCTAGTTTTTTAACATAGTCGCTAGAATTGCCCATAGCCACGCCAAGACCTGCAAACTCTAGCATTTCAATGTCGTTGTTAGCATCACCAAGTGCCATAATTTCTTGAGGTTTAATCTCTAAATGTTGAGCTAATTGCTTAAGAGCTGTTGCTTTAGTAGTGCCTTTGGGCATAGCTTCGTAAATGACTGGTTGGGAACGAACGCCGCTGAAATGCTGGCAAATCTGGCTTGCAAATTGTTTTTCAAAGGTATCTAATTCATCAGGCTGGGCTAAAAACATAGCTTGAAATATAATATTTTTGCCGCTGATAGCTTCTTCGAGACTGATTTCTGTGGGGGTTGTAAAGACAAGGCTTGCGTCATAGGTGACTAGCTCACTCGGCTTTTCGTCTACTACTAAATAACGTTCTTCATCAAAAAGAGTCAACTGGGCAGGAGTTTGCTTGGAAATTTTATCCAAGTAAAGAATGTTTTCCACACTCAACTCTTTCCAAGCAACAAGCTTCCAATCCTTTGTTTGATGAGTGGAGCAGCCGTTATTGATAATGACATATTCATTATCTCCACTCAGTCCTAATTGTTCATAATAAGGTTTCACCCCGACTAGAGGGCGACCTGTACAAAGAACCAGCTTTACTCCATGTTCGACAGCTTGATGAATAGCTTGAATATGTGCTTGGGGAATTTCTTTTTGACTATTTAAAAGCGTGCCGTCCATGTCTAATGCGATTAGTTTAATCATAGCATTCTCGTTTCTGTAAATGTATTTATTTTTATTATAGCACAAATGAAACGGAATATGGCATGCCTTTTCAAGACTGGTAAAAGTCACCTTTCTTATGTTATAATAAATAAAATACCCGAAAAGGAAGAGAAAGATGAATGTAGATGAATTAAAAAAGCGGCAGGAGAAGATTCGGAATTTCTCCATTATTGCGCATATTGACCACGGTAAGTCGACTTTGGCAGATAGAATTTTGGAAGCAACGGATACTGTATCCAGCCGAGAAATGCAAGCTCAACTTTTAGATAGTATGGATTTGGAAAGGGAGCGGGGTATTACTATTAAGCTCAATGCGATTGAACTCAATTATAGAGCTAAGAACGGTGAAACTTATATTTTTCATTTGATTGATACACCAGGGCATGTGGACTTTACTTATGAAGTATCGCGATCATTGGCAGCCTGTGAAGGGGCTGTTTTGGTGGTTGATGCTGCTCAAGGTATTGAGGCACAAACTTTAGCCAATGTCTATCTGGCTTTGGATAATGATCTAGAAATCCTACCTGTTATCAATAAAATTGATCTGCCTGCTGCTGACCCAGAGCGAGTTCGGACTGAGATTGAAGATGTCATTGGTTTGGACGCAAGTGAAGCTGTGTTGGCTTCGGCTAAAGCTGGTATCGGGATTGAAGAGATCCTAGAGCAAATCGTGGAGAAAGTTCCTGCGCCGACAGGAGATGTGACTGCACCACTCAAAGCCCTTATTTTTGACTCGGTTTATGATGCTTATCGTGGAGTTATTCTGCAAGTGCGCGTGATGGACGGAGTTGTGAAGCCAGGTGATACCATTCAGCTCATGAGTAATGGCAAGACTTTTGATGTAACTGAAGTGGGTATTTTTACTCCAAAAGCTGTTGGACGAGATTTTCTTGCAACAGGGGATGTTGGCTATATCGCAGCCTCTATCAAGACGGTGCAGGATACTCGGGTCGGAGATACGGTGACCTTAGCGGACAATCCAGCAGATGAACCACTTCATGGCTACAAGCAGATGAACCCGATGGTTTTTGCTGGACTTTATCCGATTGAGTCCAATAAATATAATGATTTGCGGGAAGCTTTGGAAAAACTTCAGCTTAATGATGCTAGTCTTCAATTTGAACCCGAAACTTCTCAAGCTTTAGGTTTTGGCTTCCGTTGTGGTTTCCTCGGTTTGCTCCACATGGATGTGATTCAGGAACGTTTGGAGAGAGAGTTTAATATTGACTTGATTATGACGGCACCGTCGGTTATCTACAAGGTTAATATGACAGACGGCGAATCCCTTGATGTTTCCAATCCGAGCGAATTTCCAGAACCGACCAAGATTGATTCCATTGAAGAGCCTTATGTCAAAGCACAGATTATGGTGCCGCAGGAATTTGTCGGAGCGGTGATGGAATTGGCTCAGCGTAAACGCGGTGACTTTGTGACTATGAACTATATCGATGAAAATCGAGTCAATGTCATCTACCAAATCCCGTTGGCAGAAATTGTCTTTGATTTCTTTGACAAACTAAAATCCTCAACTCGTGGTTATGCTAGCTTTGACTATGAAATCTCAGAATACCGAAAGTCGAGTCTCGTTAAAATGGATATTCTCCTTAATGGTGACAAAGTAGATGCTCTTAGCTTCATTGTTCACAAGGAATTTGCCTATGAACGCGGAAAATTGATTGTTGAAAAATTAAAGAAAATTATTCCGCGTCAGCAATTTGAAGTGCCGATTCAGGCAGCAATTGGTCAGAAAATTGTGGCACGGACAGATATCAAAGCTTTGCGCAAGAATGTCTTGGCAAAATGTTATGGTGGAGATGTTTCCCGTAAACGTAAGCTCTTGGAAAAACAAAAGGCTGGTAAGAAGCGGATGAAAGCCATCGGATCTGTTGAAGTGCCACAAGAAGCGTTCCTCAGCGTCCTCAGCATGGATGATGAGTGATATTGTACCAAAGCTATAAAGAGAGTGGAATGCTCGCTTTTCTTGTGCCGTAAAATAGTTGTGAACTTCAAATAAATATGCTGAAATAAAAATATAGAAGGAATTGGTTATGAAGAAGAAAAAGAGCTGGCTGATTTTATTTTTAGCAGTACTCCTTATCTTTACACTAGAGGCATGTAGTTCAAGCGGAGGGAATAAACCAAAATCATCACAACAGTCATCTTCGTCAAGTAAAGTATCTGCAAAAGAAAGCAGTAGCTCAAGTTCATCAAATGCTACGAAAAAAGATGTGAAGATGGAAGAAATGCAACGTGTTGGTTCGGATGATTACGGTTATATTGATATTCCTAAAAAGTGGGTGAAGTTTACTGATGTAAATGGTGGCGATAGTATTCAATATACAGATGGTTCTGCCTATAATATTGTGACCATGAATGCCTATACGAAAGAAAAAGCCAACATCAAAGAAGGAGAAGAATTTACGGCACAAACGATTGCTAATCGCATTTACTACAATTGGCAAAACAATAAAAATGTAAATAGAGTTTGGGGCTCAAAAGGAGCAGTTGCAGGTAACGAAGCCTATCAAGTAAATATCATCATGAAATCAGGGCAGTATCTGGTTAGTTGGATTTTCAAAAAGGACGAGAAAGTTTATCTTATTGCACTTGAAGGCAATCGAGAAACCCTAATAAAGCTTCCTCCTTATATTGAAAAGACATGGAGTTTGAGTAAAGAAAAAACAAAAATTTAAAAGGAAAGTGGAGTTCAAATTGTGATTTTACAAGCATCGCGATTTCAATCCACTTTTTAAATAGTCTGGAAAGCTATAAGAAAGGGTTCTGTCATTATTTGGGGCTTTTTTGAAAGAATATTTTTCTTCAATCTATCGTAAATATTTGCTAAATTTGGTATAATAGATTGAGTTTTGTTTAAGAGAGAGAGAAAATGTCAACTTTAGAAATGTTAAAATCAGAATTAAACGGAATTGATATCCGTTTTGATGAACCTTTGAAACAATACACTTATACCAAAGTAGGTGGAGCTGCGGATTACTTGGTTTTTCCGCGAAATCGTTATGAATTGGCACGAGTGGTAAAATTTGCTAATCGGGAGCAGATTCCTTGGATGGTACTAGGAAATGCTAGTAATATCATCGTTCGTGATGGTGGTATTCGTGGTTTTGTGATTATGTTTGATAAATTAAATGGTGTTGCAGTGGATGGCTACACCATTGAAGCAGAAGCAGGTGCCAATCTGATTGAGACGACCCATGTTGCGCTTTATCACAGTCTGACAGGTTTTGAGTTTGCCTGTGGGATTCCGGGGAGTATTGGCGGTGCTGTCTTTATGAATGCCGGAGCCTATGGTGGCGAAATTGCCCATATTTTACTTTCTTGTAAGGTGCTGACACGTGATGGAGAAATCAAAAATATTAGTGCACAAGATATGAAATTTGGTTATCGCCGTTCATATGTTCAACAGACAGGTGATGTGGTGATTTCTGCCAAGTTTGCCTTAGCACCAGGTATGCACCGTGTGATTCGTCAAGAAATGGAACGTTTGACACATCTTCGTCAATTAAAGCAGCCTTTAGAGTACCCTTCTTGTGGCTCTGTTTTTAAACGTCCGGTGGGACATTTTGCAGGGCAATTGATTAGCGAGGCAAATTTAAAAGGTTATCGCATTGGTGGGGTGGAAGTTTCGACAAAGCATGCTGGCTTTATGGTTAATGTTGATAACGGAACTGCTGCTGATTATGAAAATTTGATTGCACATGTGATTGAAACAGTGAAAGCTCATTCAGGTGTGACTTTGGAGAGAGAAGTCCGAATAATCGGTGAGAAATAAAAGTATAGTTTAGTACAATTTGATAACATTCTCCAAGAAAATCAGTCAAGACAAGACTTAAATTTGTCAATCTATGAAAAAGAAGGAATTTATGGCAATTGAACAAACCAATCATTGAATTTAAAAACGTATCAAAAGTTTTTGAGGATAATAATACAGTCGTCTTAAAAGACATCAATTTTGAATTAGAAGAAGGGAAGTTTTACACTCTTTTAGGTGCTTCTGGATCAGGAAAATCAACCATTCTAAATATCATCGCTGGCTTGTTGGATGCGTCCAGCGGTGATGTTTTTCTTGACGGCGTCCGAATCAACGATATTCCGACCAACAAACGTGATGTGCATACGGTGTTTCAGTCCTATGCCCTTTTTCCGCACATGACTGTTTTTGAAAATGTGGCATTTCCGTTGCGTTTGCGTAAAGTTGAAAAACAGGAAATAGAGCGACGGGTTGCAGAAGTCCTGAAAATGGTGCGTTTGGATGGTTTTGAGAAACGCTCTATTCGCAAATTGTCCGGTGGACAACGCCAACGAGTAGCTATTGCGCGTGCTATTGTCAATGAACCGCGGGTTGTTTTGCTGGACGAGCCTTTATCTGCACTGGATTTGAAGTTGCGAACAGACATGCAGTATGAATTACGTGAATTGCAGCAGCGTTTAGGGATTACTTTTGTTTTTGTCACCCACGACCAAGAAGAAGCTCTGGCCATGAGCGACTGGATTTTTGTGATGAATGAGGGAGAGATTGTCCAGTCGGGAACACCTGTTGATATATATGACGAACCTATCAATCACTTTGTAGCGACCTTTATCGGCGAATCTAATATTCTTCCAGGAAAGATGATTGAGGACTATTTGGTTGAGTTCAATGGCAAGCAATTCGAAGCAGTGGATGGAGGGATGCGTCCTAATGAGCAGGTGGAAGTGGTCATTCGTCCAGAAGATTTACAAATTACGCTCCCGGAAGAAGGAAAACTGCAAGTTAAGGTTGACACGCAGCTTTTCCGTGGCGTGCATTATGAGATTATCGCTTATGATGAATTGGGCAATGAGTGGATGATTCATTCGACTCGCAAGGCCATTGTCGGAGAAGAGATTGGGCTGGACTTTGAACCAGAAGACATTCATATCATGCGGCTTAATGAAACAGAGGAAGAGTTCGATGCTCGGATTGAAGAATATGTGGAAATGGAAGAGCAAGAGGCTGGCTTAATCAATGCCATTGAGGAGGAGCGCGATGAAGAAAACAACCTCTAATCTTTTTGTTGCTCCTTATATTCTTTGGATTTTATTATTTGTATTGGCACCTGTTGCCATGATTGTTTGGCAGTCGTTTTTCAATATCGAAGGTCATTTCACCCTTGAAAACTACAAGACTTACTTCACTTCGCAAAATCTGACTTATCTCAAAATGAGTTTGAACTCTGTTTTATATGCGGGGATTATCACAGTTGTCACTTTAGTAATCAGTTACCCAACTGCATTTTTATTGACGCAACTAAAGCACAGACAGCTTTGGTTGATGCTCATCATCTTGCCGACCTGGGTCAATCTGCTTCTCAAAGCTTATGCTTTTATTGGGATTTTCGGACAAAATGGCTCTGTCAATCAATTTTTAAGTTTTATTGGGATAGGTGCTCAACAAATCCTGTTTACAGATTTCTCTTTTATTTTTGTAGCCAGCTATATTGAGCTGCCCTTTATGATATTGCCGATTTTTAATGTTTTAGAGGATATGGATCAAAATCTGATCAATGCTAGCTATGACCTTGGTGCCAATCGTTGGGAAACCTTCCGTCGTGTCGTTTTTCCTTTATCTATGAATGGCGTGAGAAGTGGTGTGCAGTCTGTCTTTATTCCCAGTCTCAGTCTTTTTATGCTGACGCGTTTGATCGGTGGCAATCGCGTTATTACGCTAGGTACAGCCATTGAGCAGCACTTTCTGACTACACAAAATTGGGGCATGGGCTCAACCATTGGTGTTGTCTTGATTGTAGCCATGCTCGTTATCATGTGGGCAACGAAAGAAAGGGGAGAACGATGAAAAAAACTGCTAGTATTTATTTAACAGTCGTCTTCTTAATTCTTTATTTGCCGATTTTTTATTTGATTGGCTATGCGTTTAATGCTGGCGATGATATGAGCAAGTTTACAGGCTTTAGTCTGACGCATTTTCAAAATATGTTCAGTGATACTCGCTTGATGCTCATTTTGGCACAAACCTTTTTTCTGGCTTTTTTGTCTTCTTTGATTGCCACAGCAATCGGAACGTTTGGTGCCATTTATATTTATCAAGCCAAAAAGAAATACCAAGATGCCTTTTTATCGGTTAATAATATCCTCATGGTGGCGCCAGATGTCATGATTGGGGCAAGTTTCTTAATTCTTTTTACAACTATCAAATTTCAATTAGGTTTTCTATCCGTTTTGGCGAGTCATATTGCCTTTTCAATTCCTATCGTCGTCTTGATGATATTGCCACGGCTAAAAGAGATGAATGATGACATGATTAAGGCAGCCTATGATTTAGGGGCAAGCCAAGTTCAGATGTTAAAAGAAATCATGTTGCCCTATTTGACACCAGCCATTATTGCAGGGTATTTTATGGCTTTTACCTATTCCTTGGATGATTTTGCAGTGACTTTCTTTGTGACAGGAAATGGCTTCTCAACCTTATCTGTTGAAATTTACTCGCGGGCTCGGCAAGGAATTTCGCTAGAAATCAATGCTCTTTCTGCTTTGGTATTTCTGTTTAGTATTCTTTTAGTGATTGGCTATTACTTTATTTCTCGTGAGAAGGAGGATGCGGTATGAAAAAGCTCTATTCATTTTTAATGGGCATTGTTGCCATTATCCTTGTTCTCTGGGGAGTGAGTTATCACATTGAAAGTCGGACAAAAAGTGGCTCTGGTGACAAATTGGTCATCTACAATTGGGGAGACTATATTGATCCAGAGTTGCTGACGAAGTTCACCAAGGAAACGGGTGTCCAAGTCCAATATGAAACTTTTGATTCCAACGAATCCATGTACACCAAGATTAAGCAAGGCGGGACAACTTACGATATTGCCATTCCTAGTGAATACATGATTTCTAAAATGATGTCGGAACACTTGCTTGAAAAATTGGATCATTCTCAGATTAAAGGGCTAGAAAATATTGGAAAACGATTTTTAAATCAATCATTTGATCCTAAAAATCAATACTCTATTCCTTACTTTTGGGGAACGCTTGGGATTGTCTACAACACAGAATTAGTCAAAACAGCTCCTAAGCATTGGAGTGATTTGTGGCGACCTGAATATAAAAACTCTATCATGATGATTGATGGAGCGCGCGAGGTAATGGGTGTTGGGTTAAATGCTTTAGGTTATAGCCTCAATTCTAAAAATACTAAGCAATTACAAGAAGCAGTTGATAAGCTTTATACGTTGACACCGAATATCAAAGCAATTGTAGCAGACGAAATGAAAGGCTATATGATTCAAAACAATGCGGCGATTGGCGTTAGTTTTTCAGGTGAAGCACGGCAAATGTTGGAAAAGAATGACAAGCTTCGCTATGTTGTCCCAACAGAAGCCAGCAATCTTTGGTTTGACAATATCGTTATTCCAAAAACCGTCAAAAATAAAAAAGCTGCTTATCAATTTATTAACTTTATGTTAAGACCTGAAAATGCCTATAAAAATGCTTTGTATGTTGGCTACTCAACGCCTAACATGCCTGCTAAGGCGATGCTGCCAAAAGAAATCCAAGAAGACAAAGCCTTTTACCCAGATGAGGAAACTCTGAAGCACTTAGAAGTTTATCAACAACTCGGTGCTAAGTGGCTAGGAATTTATAATGACTTGTATCTTCAAGTGAAAATGTATCGGAAATAATGCTCCGTGAAAATTGTTTCGAGCCTTGTTAGCCACCGGACTGTTAAAGGCTGCGGATAAAGAAACCGAGGTTTCCATCAAAAACCTTCTGGAAGCCAGTTGGAGTCGTAGGACAGGATTCACGCAGTGAATCTTATTCAGACTTTTTGATTTTCATTGAGAGTATAAAATTAAATATAAAAAATAACGGAAGTTGAGCAACTCCCAGACATTGTCTGATTGGTTGTCTCGCTTCCGCTTTTTTAATTGCTAGAGCTTGAAGTAGTTGTATTTGTGTCGTTGTCAGTCGTTGTGCTGCTTGTCTGACTAGAGCTAGTATCGCTTGATGTATTACTAGACTGCGTGGTGTCAGAACTAGCGCTACTCGTTTCTGTCTCGCCTTGACTTGCAGCTGTTGTGTCGCTAGATTTAGCCCCGTCTGTTGTTGTTTCTTTCTGAATTTCTTTGATAATAGTTGTTTGTGTCGTCTGGCTACTTTTTGTCTTGGTATCAGATTTATTATTGTTCATGAAAGTCAAGATTGTAATTGTTGCAGTGATAATCCCAAGAATACTCCCAATCGTAGCAAGGGTCTTCTGAAAAGCAGAAAGTCCTTTTTTGATATGATGACGAGTAGGCGTTTTTTCTTCTTTTGCATTTGCCGTTTTGTTTTTCCGAGAATAATTTTCCATTGTGAGTTGATAATCTCCTTTCTCATCTTCATTATACCCTCTTTATTTAAAATTGTCTTAAAAAAATTCAAAATGTTGAAAATTTCATATAAAGCGATTGAAAATTGATTGAAAAAATTACCTTTTACAAAAAATCAGCTCCATCCTTGTCTGTCCTGTTAGCAGATAGAAAGAGCTGATTCACTTATAAGGAAGGAACTAGGAAAGATGTGCTTGCGCAACAGCTAATCGTGCAGCAGGAACGCGATAAGGTGAGCAAGAAACATAAGTAATGCCAATCTCTTGGAAGAAAGGAATAGAAGCAGGATCTCCTCCGACTTCACCGCAAATGCCAATTGGAAGTTCTGGCTTCACTTGACGAGCTTTAGAAATAGCTATTTTCATGAGCTCGCCCACTCCAGCTCGGTCAATGGTTTGGAATGGATCGAATGACATGATTTCTTCCTCTTTGTAATGCTGGATAAATTTTCCAATATCATCACGAGAAAAACCATAGGTCATTTGTGTCAAGTCATTGGTACCAAAACTAAAGAAGTCTGCTTCCTCGGCTAATTGATCTGCGATGAAACAAGCGCGTGGCAGTTCAATCATTGTACCGATTTCATAAGGGAATGGCTGCATGTGATGTTTCTTGAAAATGTTATCAATATGCTGACAAAGAGATGTTTTGATTGAAACCAACTCCGCCTTTTCTGCGATTAAAGGAATCATGATTTCTGGTTTAATGATCATGCCTTCTTTTGCTAGTCTTATAGCACTATTAAAAATGGCTTCTACCTGCATTTTATAAATTTCAGGCTGTGTAATTCCCAAGCGGCAACCACGATGTCCCAGCATTGGGTTCGTTTCTTGTAGAGAAGTGATTTTCCGCGTTAGTGTATCAAGAGGTACTTGCAATTTCCCGGCTAATTGCTCAATTTCCTGTTGTGTTCTTGGCAAAAATTCGTGCATAGGCGGATCTAGTAAACGGACAATCATCGGTTTATCTTGAATGGTTTGATACATCTGATAGAAATCTTCTTCTTGGAAAGCTAAAAGTGTCATTAAAGCAGACTTAGTTTCGATTTCATTCGTTGATAAAATCAATCTGCGCATTTCTAAAATCCGTTCCTCACCAAAGAACATGTGCTCTGTACGAGCCAGACCAATTCCCTTGGCACCAAATTGAATAGCTGTTTTTAAGTCTTGAATCGTTTCTGCATTTGCACGAACGCTCAGTTGAGCCATTTCATCTGCCCAAGAAAGGAACATCTGTAATTCGTCATTATTATCAATCATAGTGGTTGGAATGCTTCCAATGTAGAGTTTGCCGGAAGTGCCATCTACAGAAAGGATGTCTCCCTCTTTTAAGGTTACCTTACCGCATACAAGTGTTTTTCCGTCTTCATTGATAGATAATTCTCCGCATCCTGCGACACAACAAGTGCCCATGCCACGAGCTACAACAGCTGCATGAGAAGTCATGCCACCGTGACTGGTCACGATTGCTTGACTAACTACCATTCCTTCAATGTCTTCGGGAGAAGTTTCTTGGCGAACCAAAATCACTTTCTTTCCAAGTGCATGAAATTCTTTGGCGCGCTCGGCAGTAAAGACAATTTCTCCTGTTGCGGCACCTGGACTAGCAGGAAGTCCCTGAGTTAAGTGATGAGCTGATGTTAAAGCTTTTTCTTCAAAAACAGGGTGAATCAGTTGGTCAATGGTAGAAGGACTGACTCGTAGGAGAGCTTCTTGCTTTGAAATCATTTTTTCGTTCACTAAATCCAAAGCAATTTTTAAGCTTGCTTTAGCCGTCCGTTTTCCGTTTCGCGTTTGCAGAATATAAAGCTTTTCTTTTTCAATGGTAAATTCAATATCCTGCATATCTTTGTAGTGTTTTTCAAGAATCTTGGCGTAGTTGCAAAAATCTTCATAGGCCTGTGGTAAGATTCGTTTAAGAGAGTCAATCGGTTCTGGAGTCCGAATACCAGCTACGACATCTTCTCCTTGGGCATTGAGGAGAAATTCCCCAAACAGATGAGGTTCACCAGTAGCAGGATTTCTGGTGAAAACAACGCCTGTGCCACTTTTTTGATCGCTATTGCCAAACACCATACTCTGAACATTGACAGCCGTTCCTAAGTCGTGGGGAATTTGGTTCAATTCGCGGTAAACTTTAGCGCGTGGGTTGTTCCATGATTTGAATACCGCTTTGATAGCAGCGTAAAGTTGCTCTTTAGGGCTTTGTGGGAAATTTTGATAGTGTTCCTGATAGACTTCTTTATATTGTTGAATAAGTGATTGGTGTTCTTCTTTTGAAAAGTCATTGACCTTCTTATTCAATTGTTTTTCGGTTTTTTCTAAACATTGGTCGAATTCTTCTTTGGGGATGCCGTAAACGACATCAGCAAACATCTGCAATAAACGCCGATAACAATTGTAAGCGAAATTGGCATTTGTCGCATCTGCTAAAGTCTGAACACGCAAGTCATTTAGTCCAAGATTGAGAATCGTGTCCATCATACCAGGCATAGAAATTTTAGCTCCGCTACGGACAGAAACCAGTAGTAGTGAGGGTTCATTCCCCATGAAAAATTTATTTGTTTTGGTTTCTAGTTTAGTAACCGCTTTCAAAACTTCCTCTTTTAAAATAGATTCGAAAAAGGAAGGAGTTTCTAAATAACGTAGACAACTTTGAGTTGTAATCGTAAATCCCTCAGGTACAGGTAGCCCCAAATGGGTCATTTCTGCCAAATTGGCACCCTTACCACCTAGTAGCGCCTTGTCTTCAGCGCGTCCTTCTTCAAAAGAATAAATCCATTTATCCATTTTTGCCTCCAATTTATTAAATATGTGTCATAATAAAAGACAAATACATTGTAATATACATCATATATGTTTGTCAACTGAAAAAACCAATCATAAATCGTTGACAAACGAGTTATATTTGTTATAATATGACACATAATGATGATTTGAAATTGATATTGGAAAAGGAGTAACAGTTGAAATTAACAAAACGACAAAAAGAGATCGTTGAGATTGTAAAGAAAGATCAACCGGTTAGCGGTGAAAAAATCTCAGAACTGCTAGATGTGTCTAGGGCAACTTTGCGCTCAGATTTATCCTTTCTAACCTTAGTGGGGATTTTAAAAGCAAGTCCGAAAGTTGGCTACACCTATGCTGGTTCGGATTTGGAAACGCTCTTTTTCTTTGATACATTTCAGAAGAAAGTAGAGGATGTGATGACCTCCCCCGTATTGGTGGCACACGATTCGTTTATTCAAGATGCCATTATTACTTTATTTATGTATGATTCAGATGTTCTCTATGTGATAGATGAAAAGAAGCAGCTGCTAGGCATTTTATCACGAAAGGATTTGTTAAGGGCCGCCCTCAATACCAATATTGATGTGACCCCAGTAGCCGTTTGCATGACCAGAATGCCACATATTAAGACTTGCCATAAGGATTTGAATATTCTTGAAGCAGCTGCACTTTTGCAGGACTTCGCCATTGATTCATTGCCTGTTGTGGAGGAGCAAAATGAAGGTCATATTATCGGAACAATTACGAAGTCAGCTTTGTTGGACTTTATTATCCAAGAAGCTAGAAATGCAGAAGTGAATAGATAAAAAAGGAGTTTTCATGAAACAAGAGATTACTATTTACGCTATTTCTGATTCTTTGGGAGGAACATCCCAAAAATTACTGTCAGCCGTTATGGCTCAATACCCAGATTTGATTTTTAATAATAGCTATCGGTTTCCTTTTATCAATAAAGAATCTGAATTGTTGGATATTTTGCAGGATGCTATCAAAGATGACGCAGTTGTTATCAGCACGTTGGTAGATAGCCATTTAGCTGCAACAGCTAGAGAATTTAGCAGGGTCAATCATTTATCTTATTTGGATTTGATGAATCCGTTTTTTGAGATTATCAAGGAAAAAACAGGTACTCAACCGATTGAAGTTCCGGGAGTCCTGCACCGTTTGGACACGGAATATTTCAATAAAATCTCTGCTATTGAATTTGCTGTTAAATATGACGACGGCAAGAATCCGCAAGGATTTTTGGAGTCAGACATTGTGATCTTAGGGGTTTCTCGGACTTCCAAGACTCCGCTTAGCATCTATTTAGCCAATAAAGGCTACAAAGTATCCAATCTTCCCCTGATTCCTGAAGTTCCGCTACCGCAAATCTTGGATAAAGTAGATAGAAGAAGAATGATTGGCTTGGTGTGTGACCCAGATAAATTAGCAAAAGTGAGAAGTAATCGCTTGGATGCGCTTGGTTTGACACAAACTACAAGCTATACAGATATTGAAAAAATTTATGAAGAATTGGACTATTCTAAAAAAGTATTTCAAAAATATCAAGCACATGTTATCAATATGACAGATAAATCTATTGAAGAAACGGCTTGCATTATTGAAGAACATTTGAAATCTCTGTCTTCAAATAAGTATTAAAGCCCTAAGGTGCTGTATTTAAACGAGGTGAACGAATGGAACAATACAAACGAATTTTATTAAAAGAGTTTGATTCCAAGCAAAAAGTCATTACAGAGTTAATCAATCTGGAAGCCATTTTAAATTTACCAAAGGGAACCGAGTTATACCTTAGTGATATTCATGGTGAGTTTGAGGCTTTTGACTATATCTTGAGAACCTGTGCAGGAAACCTGAACGAAAAAATCAATGACTGCTTTGGAGAGAAATTATCAAAAGAGGAAAAAGACAAGCTGACCTTACTAATTGCGTATCCTCAGGAAGTTTTGAGCGATGGGTTCCTTTATCCTTTGAAAGATAAAAGATGGTATGGAGAAATCATTCAAAATCTGTTGACTTTGCTAGCTTTTGTAGCAGCCAAATACACACGCTCTAAAGTAAGGAAAGCCTTGCCGCCACAATATGCTTACATTATTGAAGAATTGCTTTACACTGATAGAAATCTGCCGGATAGCAATATTTATTTTGAAACGATTCAGAACTATTTGATTGATTTAGGTGAAGCAAGTCAGTTTATTTCGGCATTAGCAAAAGTAATTCGGCAGTTAATCATTGATCATCTTCATATAGTCGGCGATATTTTTGACCGAGGGGCAGCCGCAGATAAAGTAATGAATGAAATCATGGCTTATCATTCTGTTGATATTCAGTGGGGCAATCACGATATTATCTGGATGGGGGCTTTCTTCGGATCAAAAGAATGCTTGCTTATTCTCTTGCGAATAGCTGCTAGATATGGCTATCTTTACGATATTGAGAGAGCTTATGGTCTCAATCTAAGACCGCTCGTTCTTTTTGCCGAAAAGACTTATTCTGAAAATGCAAAGTTCAAACCAAAATTAGGAAAAAGAAGCGATAGCTATTCTCCTAAAGAAATCCTCCAGCTGGAAAAGGTTCACCAAGCACTAGCAATCATTCAGTTTAAATTGGAAAATCAACTGATTAAAAGGCGACCGGAGTTTGATATGGCTCAACATCTTACTCTTGATAAGATTGATTACTGGGAAGAGAGTATTCTAGTTGAAGAAAAGAAGCATTTTTTAGCTAATACTTGCTTTCAAACAATCAATCCTCAACAGCCAGATCAGCTGACAGATGAGGAAGAAGAAGTGGTTGCTACTTTGCTGGATTCATTCCAGCATTCTATTCAGCTCAAGAACCACATTTCTTTTTTGATGAACAAGGGCTCCATGTATAAAATTTATAACAGTCATCTCCTTTTTCATGGTTGCATTCCTTTGGAAGAGTCTGGAGATTTTCAACCTTTGCAGATCAATGAAATTCGCTATGCTGGTAAAGAATTGCTCGACTTTTTTGAATACCACATTCGAGAAAGTTCTAAAAATCCAGAGATTCAAGACGATTTCTCAACGGATCTTATCTGGTACTGTTGGAATGGAAAACTATCTCCCTTGTTTGGCAAGGACAAGATGACCACCTTAGAGCGTTATTTTATTGAGGACAAGGAAACGCACGTTGAAAAGGAAAATCCCTATTTCTCCTATCGGAATTCTGCTAAGATTTGCAAGTTGATTTTGGAAGAATTCGGTCTCTTTTCTGAAGATTCTAGGATTGTAAATGGGCATACACCTGTAAAAACATTGAAAGGCGAATCTCCAATCCGAGGAGAAGGCATGTTATTTGTCATTGACGGTGGGTTGTGTGAAGCCTACCAAAAGAAAACGGGTATTGCTGGTTACTCCTTGCTCAATAATTCATATGGTTTTCAAATTGTCACACACCAACCTTTTCAAAATGTGCAAAAAATGATTGAGAAGGCTGTGGATCTCTCATCCTTGAAGAAAGTGATTGAGCATGTCCGTGAGCGAACTTTGATAAAATCAACGACAATCGGGCAAAGCCTCATCGAACAACAACAGGAACTATCTGCTCTCTTGCATGAATTTTATGATTAACCTTTACGGCTCTCCAAGCCAAAACTTGGAGGGCCTTTTCATTTCAAGTTTTGCTGTTGTCCCCATTTCTTTTTCGTGTTACAATAGGAGTATTGAAATGGAGAGGTTTAAGATGATTTATTTTGACAATTCAGCAACAACCAAGCCTTACCCAGAGGCTTTGGCTACCTATACAGAAGTTGCTTCTAAAATTTGGGGAAATCCTTCTAGTCTCCACAGTTTGGGCAATCAGGCAACCCGCTTGTTAGATGCATCTCGCAGGCAAATTGCGGAGCTTCTCGGTAAATCCTCTCAAGAGATTTTCTTTACGTCTGGCGGGACGGAAGGCGATAATTGGGTTATCAAGGGTGTGGCTTTTGAAAAAGCGCGTTATGGCAAGCATATCATTGTGTCTGCTATTGAGCATCCAGCAGTGAAAGAATCCGCTCTCTGGCTGATGCAGCAAGGCTTTGAAGTGGACTTTGCGCCTGTTGATAAAAAAGGTTTTGTAGATGTTGAAAAATTAGCTACCCTTATCCGATCGGATACGACTTTAATTTCAGTTATGGCGGTCAACAATGAAATCGGCTCTGTTCAACCAATTGCAGCTATTTCAGAACTTTTAGCGGACAAGCCAACTATTTCTTTTCATGTGGATGCGGTTCAAGCCATGGCCAAGATTCCAACGGAAAATTATTTAACTGATCGCGTAGACTTTGCAACATTTTCCAGTCATAAATTTCATGGCTTACGGGGTGTTGGTTTTGTCTATATCAAGTCTGGTAAGAAAATCAGTCCGCTGTTGAATGGTGGCGGTCAAGAATCAGACAAGCGTTCTACGACTGAAAATTTGGCGGGTATTGCAGCAACTGCAAAAGCCTTGCGCTTGTCTATGGGAAATCTGAAAACTTTCACCACACGAACCGCAAAAATGAAAGAGATTATCCTAGAAGAGCTAGCGAAATACCCTGATGTGACGATTTTTTCAGGAATAGATGAGTTTGCGCCCCATATCTTGACTTTCGGGATTAAAGGTGTACGAGGTGAAGTAGTGGTTCATGCTTTTGAAGAGTATGACATTTATATATCTACTACGAGTGCTTGTTCCTCTAAAGCTGGCAAACCAGCTGGAACCTTAATAGCTATGAGTGTTGAAAAATTCCTAGCTCAAACGGCTGTGCGAATTAGTCTGGATGCCGATAATGACATGAGTCAGATTGAGCAATTCCTGACAACGTTTAAACTCATTTATGAAAAAACTAGAAAAGTAAGGTAAACAATGCAATATTCAGAAATTATGGTTCGTTACGGCGAGCTTTCAACCAAAGGAAAAAATCGCATGCGTTTTATTAACAAATTGAAACGCAATATGCAAGCAGTCCTCTCTGTTTACCCAGATGTGCATGTGAAAGCAGACCGAGATCGTGCACATGTCTATCTTCACGGAACGGACTATCAACCTGTTGCAGAATCGCTTAAACAAATTTTTGGGATTCAAAATTTCTCTCCGTCTTATAAGATTGAAAAATCAGTTCCTGCTTTGGTTGAAGCGGTGCAGACAATTATGAAAGAAATTTATAAAGAGGGGATGACTTTCAAGATTGCCAGCAAACGCAGTGACCACAATTTTGAATTGGATAGTCGTGAATTGAACCAGACCTTGGGAAATGCAGTCTTTGATGCGATTCCACATGTTCAAGTCAAGATGAAAGCGCCAGATATTACACTGCAAGTAGAAATCCGCGAAGAAGCAGCCTATCTGTCCTATGAAACGATTCGTGGAGCAGGCGGTCTTCCTGTCGGAACATCTGGAAAAGGCATGCTGATGTTGTCAGGTGGGATTGATTCACCCGTTGCAGGCTATCTAGCTCTAAAACGCGGGGTGGATATTGAAGCGGTGCATTTTGCTAGCCCCCCTTATACAAGTCCCGGTGCTCTCAAAAAGGCGCAAGATTTGACGCGCAAATTAACCAAATTTGGTGGCAATATTCAATTTATTGAAGTGCCATTTACGGAAATTCAAGAAGAAATCAAAGCGAAAGCACCAGAAGCTTATCTGATGACCTTAACTCGTCGTTTTATGATGCGGATCACGGATCGCATTCGTGAAGAACGCGGTGGGCTCGTTATCATCAACGGAGAAAGCCTTGGTCAAGTTGCCAGCCAAACGCTAGAAAGCATGCAAGCGATTAATGCTGTCACCAACACTCCCATTATTCGCCCAGTTGTGACCATGGATAAGCTGGAAATCATTGACATTGCTGAAAAGATTGATACCTTTAATATCTCAATTCAGCCCTTTGAAGATTGCTGTACCATTTTTGCCCCAGATCGTCCGAAAACCAATCCAAAGATAAAAAATGCAGAGCAATACGAAGCACGTATGGATGTGGATGCTTTAGTGGAACGTGCTGTTGCTGGTATCATCATTACTGAAATTACACCAGAAGCAGAAACAGACGAGGTGGATGAAATGATTGAGGGCTTGTTGTAATAAGAACGGATTTTGAGATTGGAAGTTATTCTGGGAAATTATTAAAAATTACTAAAAGCTACTGAGTTAGTCTTTTGATAAAAAATACTTGTCAAATAATTCTAGAAATGCTATACTTAGAGAGTTGACTATGCACAGCCTGTGCAACCGCTCGAACATCGTCTAAGTGGTTCGTCCCACGATGCTAGGCGAGTCTTCACAAAATTAGGGGAAACCCGTAAAATTCATAGGAGGTGCATAATGAGCACATATGCAATCATTAAAACTGGCGGCAAACAAGTTAAAGTTGAAGTTGGTCAAGCAATCTACGTTGAAAAATTAGACGTTGAAGCTGGTCAAGATGTAACATTTGACGAAGTTGTTCTTGTTGGTGGTGAAAACACTGTTGTCGGAACTCCGCTTGTTTCTGGAGCTACTGTTGTTGGAACTGTTGAAAAACAAGGAAAACAAAAGAAGGTTGTTACTTACAAGTACAAACCTAAAAAGGGCAGCCATCGTAAACAAGGTCACCGTCAACCATATACTAAGGTTGTCATCAATACAATCAACGCTTAATTTTTAAGGAGAGCACATGATACAAGCAGTCTTTGAACGAGCCGAGGATGGTGAGCTGAGGAGTGCAGAAATTACTGGACACGCCGAAAGTGGCGAATACGGCTTTGATGTCGTGTGTGCGTCGGTTTCTACGCTTGCCATAAATTTCATCAATTCGATTGAAAAATTCGCAGGCTATGAACCAATCTTAGAATTAAACGAAGAAGAAGGTGGATTCTTACGGGTAGAGATTCCTACAGATATTCCATCTCACCAAAGAGAAATGACTCAACTTTTCTTTGAATCATTCTTCTTGGGTATGGCAAACTTATCGGAGGACTCAGCTGAGTTCGTCCAGACAAGAGTTATCACAGAAAACTAACACGGAGGAAAAACATTATGTTGAAAATGAATCTTGCGAACCTGCAACTTTTCGCTCATAAAAAAGGTGGAGGTTCTACATCTAACGGACGTGATTCACAAGCAAAACGTCTTGGAGCTAAAGCAGCTGACGGACAAACTGTAACTGGTGGATCTATTCTTTACCGTCAACGCGGTACTCACATCTATCCAGGTGTCAACGTTGGACGCGGTGGAGATGACACTTTGTTTGCAAAAGTTGAAGGCGTTGTACGCTTTGAACGCAAAGGTCGCGATAAAAAACAAGTTTCTGTTTACCCAATTGCGAAATAAGAATTGAAAGTCCCTACCTCATGGCACGGGTCTTTCTTTTGGAAATGATAATTTGAAAACAACAAAAGAAATGTAGATAAAACGAACAATCTTCATCTCATTATAAGATAGCTGTAAACAATTTTGCAGCTATCTTTATTTTAAGTACATTTCACATGTGTTTTTTATGTATTTTAGTATCATATTAGTTGAATAATTCCAGTTATCAAAGTATAATATATAATGATATCTTTAACGTGATTACAAGTAATACTATAGTTGTAATTAGTAATGAAACTCTTCTATTTCCATATATAGTTATACCTTCAGGAATAGATAAGATAAATAATTTATAAAAAGGATACTAGCATGTTTAGAAAAAATAATGAACTCCAAGGTCATGGCTTAATTCGTAAAAATAAAATTTACGGGACTGTTGGTGTTATTATATTTGGAATAATCGCAATGTTTAGTTTACACAAGAGTGTGGCGGCTGATGATATTGAAAGTCCTAAAACAACAGCACCTATACCTATAGCTGAAGCGTCAGATACAAGTCTTGTTGTACAATCACAAATGGCTAGACAAGAAGATAATACCACTCTGACAACTACAAAGGCTGAATCAGCTACTACTATGAGTTCAACTAGTAGAGCAGCTGCAACAGCACCTACTGCAGCCGCTTCTCAAGCAATGTTATCTACTGCACAGACAGAAAATCAAAATCCAAATGTAACAGTTGAAAATCAAGAATTAAAAGACGCTGTAACAGAAGCCAAGAATAATGGGATTGAAGCAAAGCAAGAGGCGGCAGAAAATATTGGAACTGCGAATACTGAAGCAGAAGTCGCTACTCTAGAAGCAGAAGCTAATGCGCGTGAAAAAGAACAAGCAAAACGTATCAAAGAAGCGACAGAGAAATACAAAAATGATCTTGTAGCAGCACAAGCCAATACAAATAAGCCGGGATATCTTAGTGAAGTTGTAACTCAAGGATTAAAATTTGAAAGTGAGCCTAATGCTCATTTATCAATTACAGGTACAACTGAATTTGGTCAACAAGATATGCCAAAAGCGATGTCGTATGAAGAGTATATAAGTAGTGGCAAGATATTTTCTAATAATCCGGTTGCCGCATATACAACCACTTTATCAGGAAGATTTGTGATACCCAAGATTGAAAAAGGTCAGACTATAACTGCTACTTATACAAATCTACAAAACTCAAGCTACAATGGTAAAAAAATTACTAAAGTGGTTTATGAAGTAACAAATTTGAACGAATCGACAGGAATCATCGGCTTTGCTGAGAAAGATCCAACAAAAGGAATCTATACTTTTTATAATTTATCAGCACCGTCTAAGTATGGTGTCAAAATCCGTTTTTATGATGAGGATAATAATCTCATTCAATTTAATCAAGACAATCCGGCTATATTGGCGCTGACAAGTTTATCAAAAACGATACTTGCTGATGGAAAGACTCATGAGGAAGGGATAACAGATTATAACTTCAAACCAGTAAAAATAACGGGTTCCTATGTTGATAAACAATCTGATAATCGTTTAGCTGCAACTACTTCTACAGCAGGAATTACGGATAGCTACGACAATCCTGATTTTTATAAAACTAGTATTGCAGGTGTAACAGAAAATGGTAGTGTTATTTCGTTTACTATGCGTAGATATTCGGAATTTGATAAAGGATATTGGCTAGCCATTACAAGTAAATTGCCTTCACCTTTCGTTTTAACTAAGCCTGATCTAAGTTATAAATTCTTTAGCTATAATAAAGCAGGAACTGTATTGCTTGACAATTATATTCAAGGTACAACTACTAAGTTGACAGAAACACAAACGGTTAAACCAAAAGGTACACTTATAGGTGAAGGCTACACAGGAACGCATGAAGACCGAATAACATTTAATGGTAAAATTTATAAATATGTATCGTCATCTGATAATATAACAGGTACAGTTAAAATAGGAATAACTAATGTATATAATTATTACGTTGAAGTGACTGGAAATGTTATCGTAAATTATAGAAATCAAGCTGGCGAAACGATTAAAGAGAGTGTTGAAGATACTTCTAATGCTTCTATTGATACCGATTACAATACGGAAGAACATAGAAAAACGACGATAATAACTCCAGAAGGCAAAACTTATGAACTAGTTCTAGACCAGTTGCCAGAGAATGAAAAAGGGAAAGTCGTTGAAGGGACGACGGAAGTGACGTACGTTTATAAGGAAGTGTTTGGGAATGTGACGGTTCATTACCAAGATGAGTCCGGTCACCAGCTCCAAGCGGATGTGAAAGTCGTTGAAGGAGCCTCCACCAATACGCCTTATGATACGACGCCCCATGCGTTAGCAACGATTGTGACGCCAGACGGGAAGACCTATGAACGGGTTTCCGAGAAGACCAAAGGTCAGGAGAAAGGCCAGGTTGTCAAAGGGACGACGGAAGTGACGTACGTTTATAAGGAAGTGTTTGGGAATGTGACGGTTCATTACCAAGATGAGTCCGGTCACCAGCTCCAAGCGGATGTGAAAGTCGTTGAAGGAGCCTCCACCAATACGCCTTATGATACGACGCCCCATGCGTTAGCAACGATTGTGACGCCAGACGGGAAGACCTATGAACGGGTTTCCGAGAAGACCAAAGGTCAGGAGAAAGGCCAGGTTGTCAAAGGGACGACGGAAGTGACGTACGTTTATAAGGAAGTGTTTGGGAATCAAAAAGTCACTTACACAGCCATTGATGATACGTCCCACACTACTTTAAAGAACAAGGTAGAGTTGACAACAGGTGATTCTGATGTGAATCTTCCAGCTGATGCCCAAACGAAGTATGATAAAGTTGTTGAGGATTATCTGGCTCAAGGTTATGAATTAGTCTCTAAAGATGAATTACCAGCTAAATTTGACACAGACAGCAGTGTGGATCAAAATGTAGTGGTTCATTTGAAACATGGCACAGCAGAAAGTCAAGAAAGCAAGAAAGTGAGCTTGACGGTTCGCTATCATGGAGCAGGTAGCCAGACGCCAGCCGATAATGTGCAAACAGCAACTTGGACACGGACGGTGACAAAAGACAAGGTGACTGGCGATATTGTAAAGACAACGGATTGGACAGCAGATAAAACAAATTATAATGCCGTTCCGTCTCCAGTAATTTCTGGATACACGGTTGATGTGGCAACTGTGGCAGCAGAAAAAGTCACACAAGAAGACATTGTTAAGGATGTTCATTATACTGCAGTCCCAGTAACCCCAGATAAACAAACTCCAACTCCTCCAGTCGTTCCGTCAACTCCGGACAAGCCAACAACTCCGACAGTTGTACCAACGACTCCTACAAAGCCAACTCCAAAGAAAACAGAGATCTTGCCAAGCACAGGTGACTCTCAAGTTGCTTCAACCCTCGCAACGCTGACTGGTGTTGGTTTACTTCTATCAGCTTTCGGTTATATTGGTCGTCGAAAAAAAGAAGATTGATGAATCTTTTGTAAACATATAAAAGTGATCTAAAGGTTGAATCATTCGATAGAAAGGATAAGCTTCACAAGCAACCTAATGTGGTTGATTTGTGGGGCTTCTTTTTTTATAAAAATATTGAAACAAGATTCTTGACAAAAGAAAAGCTTCATGGTTTAATATACCCCATAAGGGTATAAATGGAGGTGCTTATGTTTCACTTATTTACGAAAATAGATAGTATTTCTACAAGTGAATTGGAACAAAAATTAAAAAAGAAAATTCAACTGCTAGATGTACGAACACCGTCTGAATATCGGCGTGGTCATATCAAAGGCGCAAAGAATGTCCCACTCAATGAAATCGCAAGATACACGCCAGCAACAAATGAAACACTGTATGTCATTTGCCACTCCGGTGTGCGGAGCAAAATGGCAGCCAAAAAGCTAAAGAAAAAAGGCTACGATGTTGTCAATGTTCAAGGTGGTATGAGTGCTTGGACCGGAAAAGTTGTTTAAAAGTGATAAAGGAGGAAATTGAATGAAAATTATCATTGTTGGTGGGGTTGCAGGTGGAATGTCTGCAGCGACGCGTTTAAGACGGCTAAAAGAAGACGCTGAGATTATTATTTTTGAAAAGGGACCATTCGTTTCCTTTGCGAACTGTGGTCTGCCTTACTATGTTTCTGGAGAAATTGCTAATCGGGAAGATTTGTTAGTGCAAACGCCTGAGAGTTTAAAGGCACGCTTTCATCTAGATGTTCGTCCTTTTCATGAAGTGACGGCTATCTCACCAGATCAACATACAGTGACGGTTCGGCATGACGGAAAAGAGTTTACAGAGAGTTACGACAGGCTGATTTTGTCTCCGGGAGCAAAGCCTTTTGTGCCTCCGATTGACGGTTTGGAAACAGCCGAAAACACCTATACTTTGCGCAATGTTCCTGACCTAGATGAGATTATGTTGGCTTTGGAGAAAGAACCAAAAGAAGCTGTGGTGATTGGTGCTGGATTCATTGGGCTTGAAATGGCAGAAAATCTTCGTAAGCGTGGTTTGAAGGTGACGATTGTTGAGAAAGCACCGCATGTTTTGCCACCGCTTGATGAAGAAATGGCTGCTTTTGTTCAGGCTGAATTGTTGAAAAACGGTATTCAAGTAATTACTTCTCAGTCTGCTACGCGGTTTGAGGACAAGGGACAGGTCATTGTACTGGAGAATGGGCAAAAAATTGTTTCTGATGTGACCATTTTATCTGTCGGGGTGCAACCAGAGAATGCTTTAGCACAGGTAGCAGGTATTGAGCTGGGATTGCGTGGCGGTATCTTAGTCAATGAGCGTTACGAAACCAGTCAACCTGATATTTATGCAGTCGGTGATGCGATTGTGGTTAAGCAAGAGATTACAGGAGAAGACGCGCTGATTTCATTGGCTTCGCCTGCCAATCGTCAAGGTCGCCAAGTGGCGGACGTGATTGCTGGGGTAGCTCGCAAGAATAAAGGTAGCATTGGTACAGCTATCGTTCGGGCATTTGACATGACGGCAGCTTCGACAGGGTTGAGCGAGCGCATTCTTCGTATGAATGGCCTGCCTTATCAAGTTATTCATGTCAGTGGTAAGGATCATGCTGGCTACTATCCGGGTGCGACTGATGTGACCTTGAAACTCCTCTTTGAGCCAACAAGTGGCAAAATTTATGGTGCACAAGGTGTTGGGAAAAAAGGCGTTGATAAGCGGATTGATATTTTGGCAACGGCTATCAAAGGTAATCTAACCATTTTTGACTTGCCAGAGTTGGAATTTACCTATGCGCCACCGTTTGGCTCTGCTAAAGATCCGGTCAATATGCTGGGATATGCAGCCTTAAACTTGGTAGAAGGTTTGAGCGACAATATCCAGTGGTATGAATTGGAAAATGAACTAGCTGCTGGTAAGAAGTTCCTAGATGTGCGGACGGCCAGTGAGCTTCAACAAGGTCGTTTGAAAGTAGATACAGTTCACATTCCATTGAATGAGCTGCGTGAGCGTTTAGGAGAGCTAGACAAGTCGCAAGACTACATCGTGAGCTGTCATAGCGGACTTCGCAGCTATATTGCTGAGCGCATTCTTAAACAAGCAGGATTTTCTGTTAAGAACCTAGACGGCGCTTTTGCCTTGTACAAAATGGTAAAACCAGAGGGAGTAGAATATGGAAACTAGCATCAGCATGCCTGAATTTTATAAAAAATATCAGACAGAAATCTTATCCATTCTTGATGTGCGAGAAGATTATGAGTTTCAAATGGGACACGTGCCGACGGCAAAAAATCTGCCATTAAGCACTTTTGAGACGGGCTACAAACAATTGAGCCAGCAGGAGAAATACTATGTCATCTGTCAATCTGGCGCACGTTCTGCGGCTGCGTGTCAGTTTTTAAGTGCGCAAGGATTTGATGTAACCAATGTAGCTGGGGGCATGAATTTCTGGCATGGCGAGGTGGAATAAGGAAAGAGAAAAGAAACTGAATAAAAAACTTTCAAAAATAGTAAAAAGCTTAAAATCAAGTTATCAAAAACGTTGATTTTAAGCTTTTTCTTGTTCATTGCTTCATTTTGACTAGAAATTGAGTTTTTGTCCAACCTATAACTCAATAATATATGGCTCATAACCAATAGCTTCTAGGAATTTGAGTAGGTCTGTTGTGTTTAAAAAGAGTGTTTTCTCATTGGTATTGGGATGAAAGCTCATTCGTTTTTCTGACATGATTTCTTTGTCAAAATAGACTTGAATGTCTTTATCGGCATTGTTTAACAATCCAAATGGAGAGACGACGCCTGCTGGCAACATCATTTTTTCAAACAGACTGTCAGCGGATGCCATGCGGATTCTATTGGCTTTTACCAGTTCTTTAAATAAGTCCATGTCCAAGCGCTTTTTGTCGTCCATGATGAGCAAGTAGTAGGCGGTTTTCTTCTTGTTAGTGAGAAACATCGTTTTGGTGCGGACGCCTTCAATGCCTTCGATAAAGCTGTCTGCCTGCTCGGTCGTAAGTGCCGGTTCGTGTTCCACGATTTCAAATGGAATGTTTAACTTGTTCAAGGTTTCTTCTACTTTTGCGTATAAGTCCATTTTACTTGCCTCCTTTGATTTGTTTTATTACTCTTATTATACCATATTGAGGAGGACTTTTCTTTCAATGGTTGGCAACCTGCCCCCAAAAGCAGTCCATTCCGTCGATCGGGTCACTAGTCTGTCCTAAAAGCAGTTCACCTCGTTGACCGGGTTCGACCGCTTGTCCTAAAAGTAGTTCACTCCGTCGACTGGGTCGCTAGTCTGTCCCAAAAGCAGTTCACTCCGTCGACTGGGTCGCTAGTCTGTCCCAAAAGCAGTCCACTCCGTCGACCGGGTCGCTAGTCTGTCCTAAAAGCAGTTCACCTCGTCGACCGGGTCGATAATCTGTCCTAAAAGTAATTCACTCCGTCCGCCGGGCTGACGACTTGCCTAGAAACAGGTTCACTTCGTCCGCCGGGCGGACACACTCCTTTAAGAACTACTTTTGCCCATTGTGCAGTTCTATTTTTCTAAAAAAGTGATAGTTGGAATCATCCCTTATATTGTGTACCGTAAATAAACAAACCTCAGCAGTTTTCGTCGCCTGCTGAGGTTATTTTCGCTTGATAAGGTATTGGATGGCTTTCTCTAGTCGCTCTTTTTGTGCTTCGGGGTCGTCCAAAGGGTGATTGAGACATTCAGTGAGATTTTCAGTAATCATCAACTCAATGACCCGCTCGACACTAGAGCGAACAGCGGTTAATTGGGTGATAATGTCCGCACAGTCGCGCTCTTCCTCTATCATTTTTTGAATGCCGCGCAGTTGTCCTTCGGAGCGTTTCAGCCGCGTAATAAGCTTTGAATTTGCCATGTCCTTGTCCTCAGTTTATTTTTTTACATTATATCTTGAATAGACCTCTTTGTCAAAGTTCTCGCTCTTTCTTTATGATATAATGAGGGGGGATGATGTGAACGGTTTGTGTCAAACTTGGATGTTCACCATGATAGAATCCATCTATGTCGGTCAGTAACAGGAGGTAAACATGTGTCAAGAATGTTATTCTAGGGAAAGTAGAAGAACGCCTTTACTGAATCCTTTGGATTGTTTGCAACACCATAGGCAGTATATTTGCGGAACATGTGGGCGGTGTATCTGCATTGAAAAAGACCCAAAGAGAGGATTGCAAAGGTGGCATTTTCCCTTTAAGTCATTAGAAATCGCAAAGCTATACTTGCGAACCGCTGATTATACGATGAAAAAGCCATGCGGTATTTATGAAATAGAAAATAGGAAGGGAAGGCTGTCTTATAAAATTTTTGCGGCAAAAGAAGATTTACAAGTATTTTTAAAAAAGAATAAGGATAAAACATGCCCATTGCTGGCACCTGTTTTTACCGTTCATGAATACAAAGAGTATCCCAATACAGAAGTGCGAAAATTGACAGCTGATGAGATAAGCCACTACATGAGTGAAAGAAGTTGAATATCACTTGCAGCAGCTAAAAACAACTTGTTTTATCTGCTTTATTAGGAAGATATGAAAGAAGCGACGACTGGATTTCATGGGTGTATGACGGTTTAGTTATGCCTTGATTTATGGTATAATGATAAAACACTTGAAAGAGGATAAAAGGATGAATATTCAACAACTGCGCTATGTTGTAGCCATTGCCAATAGTGGCACCTTTCGTGAAGCCGCTGAGAAAATGTATGTCAGCCAGCCTAGTTTATCCATTGCGGTTCGAGAATTAGAAAAAGAACTGGGTTTTAAAGTATTTCGCAGAACGAGTAGCGGTACATTTCTGACACGTCGAGGGATGGAATTTTACGAAAAAGCTCAAGAATTGGTTAAAGGATTTGATGTCTTTCAAAATCAGTATGCCAATCCAGAGGAAGAAAAAGCAGAATTTTCCATTGCCAGCCAGCATTATGATTTCTTGCCGCCTCTGATAACAGAATTTGCTAAACGCTATCCAAAAGGTAAGAATTTCCGAATTTTTGAATCTACAACGGTGCAGATTTTAAACGAAGTTGCACAAGGACACAGCGAGATTGGCATTATCTATCTGAACAATCAAAATACCAAGGGAATGATGCAGCGGATGGATAAATTGGGGCTGGAAGTGGTAGATTTGATTCCTTTTCAGACACACATTTATCTGCGGGCGGATCACCCCTTAGCTGGGAAAGAGGAGCTTACTATGGAAGATTTGGCAGATTTGCCGACGGTTCGTTTTACACAGGAAAAGGACGAATATCTCTATTATTCAGAGAATTTCGTGGACACCAGCGCCAGTTCGCAGATGTTTAATGTGACGGACCGTGCTACTTTAAATGGTATTTTGGAGCGGACAGATGCTTATGCGACAGGCTCTGGATTTTTGGATAGCAATAGTGTAAACGGCATTACAGTAATTCGGTTAAAAGACAATTTGGAAAACCGCATGGTTTATGTCAAACGCGAAGAAGTAGAGCTTTCACTGGTCGGTGCAGCTTTTGTTGCTGTGATGGAAGAATATTTTGCAAAAAGAGGTAAAAAATGAAACGAAAAGTGACCGTGCCGCTTGTGATTGTGGCTTTGATTGCGCTGGATCAATGGGTCAAGTTTGAAATTGTCAAAAACATTCAATTAGGCGAAGTAAAACCTTTTATTCCAAAGATTTTGAGTTTGACTTATTTGCGAAATACAGGAGCGGCATTTTCAATTCTGGAAAACCAGCAATGGTTGTTTGCTGTAATTACTTTAGTGGTGATTGGCGCTGCTATCTGGTATTTGAGCAAGCACATCAAAGATTCAGTCTGGTTGCTGTCTGCTTTATGTTTGATTATTGCAGGGGGAATTGGTAATTTTATTGACCGCATGCACCAAGGCTTTGTCGTGGATATGTTTCAGCTTGATTTTATCAATTTTGCAATTTTTAATGTTGCGGATAGTTATCTGACGATTGGTGTGCTTGTGCTGATAGTGATGATGTTAAAGGAAGAGGGCAATGCAAGTTAAAGTAGAGATTGGCGGTGTACGGTTGGACAAGGCGGTTGCTGATTTGACACCATTATCCCGAAGTCATGCCAATGAACAAATCAAAAATAGACAAATCTTAGTCAACGGACAAGTGAAGAAAGCCAAGTATGCTGTCAAGGCAGGCGACGTGATTACTTATGAATTGCTCGAACCAGAAGCACTAGAATATGTTGCAGAAAATCTGCCGCTAGATATTGTTTATCAGGATGAAGATGTTGCAGTGGTGAACAAGGCTCAAGGTATGGTGGTGCATCCCAGTGCAGGGCATACGAGCGGAACGCTGGTCAATACGCTGATGTACCACATCAAGGATTTGTCCGGTATCAATGGTGTTTTGCGCCCCGGAATTGTCCATCGAATTGACAAAGATACATCAGGATTGTTGATGATTGCCAAGAACGATGATGCGCATATCAAGCTCGCTGAGGAATTAAAAGATAAAAAATCCCTGCGGAAGTATTGGGCGATTGTACATGGTAATCTGCCGAATGACAGAGGTGTTATTGAAGCACCGATTGGACGCAGTGAAAAAGATAGAAAAAAACAAGCTGTAACGGCAAAAGGAAAGCCAGCTGTTACACGTTTCCATGTTTTAGAACGTTTTGGCAATTATACGCTGGTAGAATTGCAGCTGGAAACAGGGCGTACGCATCAAATCCGTGTGCACATGGCTTATATTGGTCATCCAGTGGCAGGTGATGAAGTATATGGACCACGGAAAACGCTAAAAGGGCACGGTCAATTTTTACATGCCAGAACGCTTGGATTTACTCATCCTAAGACGGGAGAAGTCATGGAATTTACAGCAGAAGCGCCAGCTATTTTCCAAGAAACACTAGAGAAATTGAGAAAAGGAATGGAGTGAGAGAATATCTCTTTCTGCTTCATTTCTTTTTTATTTTGCTCGAAATTTTGGTATAATAATGCAATATATCAGCTTTGGAGAGGGTTATGAAGTATAAACGAATTGTATGTAAAGTCGGTACCAGTTCTTTAACAAATGAGGATGGAAGTTTATCGAGAGCGAAAGTGAGAGTGATTACCCAGCAGTTAGCCATGCTACATGAAGCAGGGCACGAGGTGATTTTAGTCTCATCAGGAGCAATAGCGGCAGGTTTCTCATCTCTGGGCTTTAAGAAACGCCCGACAAAAATTGCAGACAAGCAAGCGTCCGCAGCGGTAGGTCAGGGCTTGCTGTTAGAAGAATACACGACGAATCTGCTATTGAAAAAGATTGTCTCGGCTCAGATTTTATTAACACAAGATGATTTTGCGGATAAACGGCGCTATAAAAATGCACATCAGGCGATTTCTGTCTTGCTCAACCGAGGAGCCATTCCAATTATCAATGAAAATGATACGGTTTCCATTGCTGAGTTGAAAGTCGGTGACAATGATACGTTGAGTGCTCAGGTTGCATCTATGGTGCAAGCAGATTTGTTAATTTTATTAACGGATGTTGACGGGCTTTATACGGCGAATCCAGTCAATCATCCTGATGCCAAGCGCCTTGATTTGGTAGAGGAGATTACGACGGATTTGCTTGAAATGGCAGGTGGAGCAGGCTCTTCTAATGGAACAGGTGGCATGCTGACCAAGCTAAAAGCAGCAACGATTGCCACTATGGCAGGGGTTCCTGTTTACATTTGCTCTTCTTTGAAAGAGCAGCCCCTCATCGAAGCTGCAGAAAATCAAGCAAATGGTACATTTTTTACTGCTTCAGCCAAAAATATGAAAACGCAAAAACAATGGTTGGCTTTTTACGCTACCAGTCAAGGTTCTATCTGGGTGGATAGAGGAGCAAGCACAGCATTGAGTGAGCAAGGCAAGAGCTTACTTGTTTCAGGAATTTCAAAAATGTCAGGACACTTTTCTTATGATGATATTGTGACCGTCTATGAAAAGGACACAGAGCGCATTTTAGGAAAAGGACGTGTTCGTTTTGGGCAATCAGCTTTGCAAGATATGCTGAAAGCCAATAAACCAAAGGGAGTGGTAATTCACCGAGACCATTGGATTTCACTAACGCCTGAATTGGAATTATTATTGTCAGAATTTTAAGAGGAAGTAGGATATGAATAGTACACAAGGCTTACTAGAGAAAATCAAGCAAGCAAAAAAATCAATTAACACAGCTTCAACGGCTGAGAAAAATGAAGCTCTGTCTTTGATGGCTGATTATTTAGAAGCGACTACGGACGCAATTTTGACAGCCAATGCGGAAGACATGACAGCGGCAAAAGGTCATATTTCAGATGTCATGTTGGATCGTCTGTATTTAGATGCCAATCGCATCAAAGACATGGCAGCTGGCATTCGTCAAGTGATTGCGTTGCCAGATCCCGTTGGAGACATCTTAGAAGTCTCTCATTTGGAAAATGGACTAGAAATCATTAAGAAGCGGGTAGCTCTTGGGGTGATTGGAATTATCTATGAAAGTCGTCCAAATGTGACATCTGATGCAGCTGCTTTAGCCATTAAGAGTGGAAATGCAGTTGTTCTTCGCAGCGGAAAAGAAGCGCATAAAACAGCAGCTGCCATTGTTTCCGCGCTAAAGGCGGCACTTCGTCAGACCGCGATTTCAGATGATTGCTTGCAGTTGGTGTCAGATACCAGTCGTGAAAGTGCTCAAATCTTGATGAAAGCAAAAGGCTATTTGGACTTGCTAATTCCTCGTGGGGGTGCGGGGCTGATTCAAGCGGTCGTTGAAAATGCGACGGTTCCTGTGATTGAGACTGGTACGGGGATTGTTCATATCTATGTTGATAAGGACGCTGACCAAGAAATGGCACTAGAGATTATCAACAATGCCAAAACCAGTCGTCCTTCGGTCTGCAATGCAATGGAAGTTTGTCTAGTTCATAAAAAAATTGCTTCTCAGTTTCTCCCAACATTAGAAGAACGCTTAGTAACTGTTCGTAAAGCGCGTGGGGTAGTACCTGTTCAACTTCGATTGGATGAAACAGCTCGCTCTTTCATCTCAGGGGAAATAGCAGATCCTAGCGACTTTGATAGCGAATTTTCAGATTATATCATGGCTGTAAAGGTAGTGGATTCTTTGGAAGAAGCTATCACACATATCGAGCAGCACAGCACACATCATTCAGACGCCATTATTACCAACAATGCCACTAGCGCAGCGATTTTTACAGAGCAGGTTGATAGTGCAGCAGTCTATGTCAATGCTTCCACACGTTTCACAGACGGTGGAGAATTTGGTTTGGGCTGTGAAATGGGGATTTCTACTCAGAAATTACACGCACGCGGTCCGATGGGCTTAAAAGAATTAACGAGTTATAAATATGTTGTGCAAGGTTCAGGACAGATTAGGGAGTAAAAACATGAAAATTGGATTTATTGGCTTAGGAAATATGGGTGGCAGTTTAGCACGTGTAGTGGCTGGGCAAAAAAATCATCAAATCCTGCTCGCAAATCGAAGCCCAGAAAAAGCAAAGCAGATTGCGAATGAAGTGGGTGGCGAACCTGTCACGAATGAAGTCGTCTTTGAGCAAGCAAATGTGATTTTCTTGGGTGTGAAACCCACTCAATTTGCGGATTTGTTGCAAGAATACCATGCTATTTTAGAAAAGCGCAGCTCTGTTTTACTCATTTCTATGGCTGCTGGCTTGACCTTGCAGCAGTTAGAAGCTCTTGTTCCTACACAACATCGGTTGATCCGGATAATGCCCAACACACCCGTTGCAGTTAGTGCTGGTGTTATCAGCTATGTTTTATCAGATAAAGCAACAGAGCAGGATGAAGACTTGTTGTGTGAACTATTGGATCCTGCCGGTTTGCTGGTTCATTTAAAGGAGCAGCAGTTAGATGCGGCAACTGCCGTTGCTGGATGTGGTCCTGCGTTTGTTTATCTCTTTTTGGAAGCATTGGCTGATGCAGGGGTGCAAGCTGGCTTACCACGAGACTTAGCTCTGCAATTAGCAAATCAGACCCTTTTAGGAGCAGCAGCATTAGCCAAAGAAAGTGGTCAACACCCTGCTGTTCTCAAAGATCAGGTTTGCAGCCCAGCAGGCTCAACGATTGCAGGAGTGGCGAGTCTTGAAGCAGATGCTTTCAGAGGAAACATTATCAAAGCCGTTGCTGCATCTTATAAACGCACTCAGAAACTAGGCAAATGACATAGATGGTTTCCAATGCTTGAAGTATTTTGTGACATTAAAAAATCTATAAGAGAAAAACAAATGACTCTTTATACTTTGCAAAAATCTCCAACTTCAAAGTGTATGGCGCAATAAATCAACAACATGGTAGTTGATTGCTCAAGGTACTAGCAGATAGAAGTGAAGGTCGTTAAATCTTGTAATTTTCATTAAGTATTGAGTCAAAAAGTCTTTTAAAAATTAGTCATTTTATCTCATTTGTCAAATTTTTTAATTTATAGTAAAATAGAAAAGCATGATAAATTCTAGGTGTGATGTCTAGAGATTAGTGAAGGAGAAGTATGAATCAATTACCAAATTGTCCACAATGCAACTCAGAATATGTTTACGAAGACGGTTTGCTGTTAGTTTGCCCTGAATGTGCCTACGAATGGAATCCGACAGAAGTCGTTGAAGAAGAGCGTATCAGAGCAATTGATGCAAATGGGAATCAGCTTGCGGACGGAGATACCGTCACTCTCATCAAAGATTTAAAGGTCAAAGGTGCTCCAAAGGATTTGAAACAAGGGACGCGTGTGAAAAATATTCGGATTGTAGAAGGAGACCACAATATTGACTGCAAGATTGATGGTTTTGGTGCGATGAAGCTCAAATCAGAGTTTGTCAAGAAAATCTGAGGTTGATGATGAAGCGAAATGTGATTTTTTATAGCCGCATGGTATTGTTTATGTTAGGATTTACAGGAGTTTACCTTGAAATCACAAAGCATGGTGGCTTAGGAATGCTGATGTACTACACGGTTTTATCTAACATGATTGTCACAGCTTTTACGGCCTATTTGCTTTATCTAATGGCGCGTTCTGAACATCGTTGGCAAACGCAGTCGCTGTTTCGGCTAAAAGGCGGAGTGACCATGTGTATCATGATTACATGCGTCATTTATCATTTTATGTTGGCACCGCTCGCGACTGATTTTTATCGACTGGAAAATTTCCTCTGTCATTACATTGTACCACTATGGTTTTTAGCGGATACCTTGTTGTTTGATAAACGCTCACAATATCGTTGGTTTGACCCGATTGTTTGGACAAGTGTGCCTTTGATTTATTTGGCTTTTGCCTTGTTTAATGGTTTAGTCATCAAGTGGCCTATTCCAGGCGCAAAAGATAGTCCTTTTGCTTATTTTTTCTTAAATATTCCAAAGTACGGTTGGCCGTATGTGTTGCAATGGTCACTCAAAATCTTTATCGGCTATTTGTTGGCCGGTTATAGTTTTTATGGAGTGATGTCTTTTTCAAGACGTCAGAAACGAAAACAGCCCTCTTAAAGTTTACAAAAAACAGATGTTGTCTGTTTTTTTCTGTATTTTGCTAAAAACTCTCTATTTGACTTATTTTTTCTTGTCAAGATGTGTTTTCTGTGTTTTGTTTAACTAGTTAAATATTAACCAGTTAAACAAAAGGAGAGCTATATGAAATATAAGAAGCTTTGGGCATTGGCGGGAATTGCTTTATCTTGCAATCTTTTACTGACTGCTTGCTATTCTAACTCGTCGTCAAAAAGCAGGGATAAGGTGACGGCGAAACAAGGAGTGAAAAAGAAACATTCTAACGCTAAAAAAGGTCAAGTACCAGGTGTAGATAAGCCGACAGATGACGGTTTTCTATTCACAAGTGAATCACAGATTAAGGCTAGAACAAATGACGGCTTGATTTTAGACCATGATGGTCACACACACTTTATTTTTTATTCCGATTTAAAAAACAGCAAATGGGCTTATTTGATTCCGAAAAATGGTCAAGCTCCGTCAACCGCCGCTGCGCAGAATCTCGGTCAAGCGAGTGACGTTGATGATGGCTATGTGTTTAATCCAAAAGATATTGTTTCAGAAGATGAAAATGGCTATGTTGTTCGACACGGTGATCACTATCACTATATCTGGAAACATTCATTAAGAGGTAATGGCAGTCAAGCCTATCAGCCTCAAACGGTATCGTCTGGCAATGCTTCAGGTGAGCAATCTCTTCCGCATGCGCAGCCAAATTACACAAACCCACCTGCAAATCCACAGCATCCGGGTTCAAACAAACGTCAGTTTGCTGGTATAGATTATCCGACAAATGATGGATTTTTATTTGATGGAACAGGGATTAAAGAAAAGAAATCCTATAGCTTATTAGTGAACCATAACGGTCATACGCACGTTATCCCTTATGAACAACTCATTCAGTCCAAATGGGAATATTTAATCCCAGCAGAGTATAAAAGGCTGTTGAGGACGCTTACTATGGTCGAAAAGATCAAACACCGTCCACGCCAGCACAAGATTCTTCAAAAGAAAATAAAGAAATCGCTAAGAAAAAGACCTATCTGGCACAGCAGTTGGAAATTGATGAAAGTTTGATCCAAGTGATTGACACTGAAAAAGGGAAGGCTTTTGTTTATCCACACGGCGATCACAAACATTCAACTTTAATTAGCGACATTGATACGACCAAACCATTCGATCCACACGGTGATCCGCATGCTCATGATAAGGTAGGCATGGCAACATTGAAAGCCTTGGGATTTGATGATGAGATTATCGAAGATATTTTACATGCAACTGCGGATACAGAATTTCCGTCAAATGAAACAGACTTGGAAAAGATGAAAGCCTGGTTGGCAACGGTGAAATACCTAAATATTGGGCAAAGAAAAGATCCGCTGGAGCGTAAAGGTCTTAACTTGATGCCAAATATTGAAGTGCTAGGAATTGGTTTTACCAAAATTAAAGATATCCGTCCAGTGTTACAGTTTAAGCATTTGAAACAGCTTTGGATGACTAAGACAGAGATTACGAATTATGACTTTTTGAAAGAGTTTCCAACTCTGGAGGGTTTGGATATTTCACAAAATGGCGTTTCAGATTTATCTTTCTTAAAGAACTATCCAAATCTGAAAACGGTAGCGGCGGCTGGTAATAATATTCGTGACATTCGTCCGCTGGCTCAGTTGAAGAATTTAGAATCCTTGAATTTGGACTATAATGAAATTTCATATATTTCAGCTCTATCAAATCTTTCAAATTTACAAGCGGTTAGTCTGGAGCACAATCAACTCCAAGATGTATCAGCATTGGCTCAAAAAGCGCACCTAACACGTCTATTCTTGTCAAATAATCCTAACTTAGATCTCAATAGTTTGAAAACCTCAGCGCTTGCAGAATTGACAGTGAATGAGTCAAATATTCAAAATTTGAATTTCTTGAAAAACAATCCTGCTTTGACAAGTATTACAATGAGTGGTAATCGCCTGACTTCGTTGGCAGGGATTGAAGCAGCAAAGAATCTGACCAGCTTTACAGCAGCTCAAAATCAAATTCAGAGCTTAAATATCTCTGGAACTCAATCATCTTTGAAGGAATTGAGTTTAAGCGGCAATGCCTTGAAGAATTTGGAAGGTGTGAATCAATTTAAAGCACTTGAAAATTTAGATGTATCTAAGAATAAGATCACAAGCGTGGCGATTAGTACCCCTAACAATACCATTACCTATATTGATCTTAGTCATAATTTTATTCCAAAGTCAGAACTGGAGTTAAATGAAAATCGAATTCCAAAAGCATTGGCTCAGTATTTCCCAGCCGTTAAGGGAGGAAGCATCGAAAACAATCCATTGATCGAGGAAAAGAAAGAAGAAAAAGAGGCTTCTAAAAAAGAAGGTACTGCAAAGAGCGTAGATACCAATGAAGCTAAATCGTCTCCAGTAGAGGAATAAACTGCTGACTCAACAGACAAGGGTTCTGAAACTAAAAAAGAAGAAAAAGCGCAGCCGGATTCGAGGAAAGGATCAGATGAAGAAGCCAATAAGGTAAACAATTCTGAGAAAGAACAAGCTCCGTCAGACTTGAAAGTGGCTGAAAATGAAACAAAATCAACAGCTGAAAAGACAACTTCGTCTAATGAGCAGGAGTCTGTCTCAAAACAATAATAAAATTTTATTTTGAATTTCCTGAGAAGGCTGTTCAATTGAGATTTTTAGATAAAAAATAGCCTGAAAATTGTTACCTAAAGGAACTTTTTCAGGCTTTATTGCTTTTAACTGAAGAAAAGTATTTTTTGACTTTCAGGCACTGTACAGATAACCATTTTCCGGATTTTAACGATTTTGATTTGTTCTACATCAACTTCTCCAAGCCCTTGACATACTCCCGATATCGTTGTTCTCTTAACTTGTAAATAGCTTCATAGATATGCTGGTAATGAATGTCATAAAAGTTCATAGAAAAGTTGATGAGAATGTGTTCTACCTCTGGAAATAAGGCTTCGAGATAAGTCGAAAGGTGCTGGTCGGCTACGATAATGCTTGTTTCCTCGTGCGTCTGCAAATTCAAGGAGGTATTCAAAAAGTCAACACCAGATATTCGTGCAATAGTAGGTGGAATATTCATGGAGAAGGCATTCTTTAAAGTTGTCAAATCCGCATTGTTACTCGCAAAAATGTAAAGCGGAATAGGAGCCATGCGGGAATAAATCAGCTCTCGCAACTGAATGCTCACATGATAAATGTGGTACTTGTAAATCTCGCCTGTTAAGCCCATCTCTTGCATCCATTCTCTCACAAGCACCTTTAAAATCCGATAAAGTGGGTCGCGCAGACCTCTGTGGTTATATTGAAACGTGAGAGATATTCTTTTTGGATAAAACAGGCAAAACTTTCTTTTTCTTCCCGCAAGAAATAGCACAAAAGACGAAGAAAAGTAGAACCTTGATAAATCCGATGAAAACAGACTAGCGGATTGAGCTTTGTATAAATATCCAAATGAACCGTGCGTTTCATGACTCGCAAATAGAACAAATCTTGAAATTCTTCCTTCAGCTCTGCCAAGTATTGATAAATGTTTTTCTCACTAAAACTGGTAATTTGTGTTATCTGCTCAATCTCTAAAGTTTGAAATTCCAGCAAAATTTGTAACACTTCTGCCTTGTTTAAAATAGCTTCTTCCAAATAGTAATCTAACATCGTTCCCTCTTATTTTTCAAAATTACCACAGAAGGAAAGGGATTGTCAAGCCGGATTTTAGGGCGAGTAGAAACAAAGTAGAAGATTAGAAGCTGCTTAGAGCTGAAAGAATAGGCTTTATTTGAACTTGTCTCAATTTGAGTGTTATTTTTCTGCTAAAATTGAGAAAATTAGGACTTGAGATTCAAAACCTGACGATTACTAGCATATTGTGAAAAATTTTGTTAAGATAGAAAGCGATTAGGAGGACATCATGGATTTAGTAGAAATTAGAAAAGAAATTGATCAAATAGATGCAGATTTGATTGCTTTATTAGAAAAAAGAATGGCTTTGGTGAGTCAAGTTGCTCTCTATAAACGTCAGACTGGAAAAGCTGTATTAGATACCCGGCGTGAACAAGTAATTCTTGATAAAGTTGCAAATAGTGTACATGAAAAACAGTACGAAGAAAGCATTGTTCGGACTTTTTCTGATATTTTGAAACATTCGCGTGCTTATCAAGACCAACACGTCAAATAATAAAGGAAGTTTAAATGAAAAATGCGCGTGATATAGAATGGCTTGATAGTGGAAAGCGAGCAGTGGCTATTACAGTGTTATCCATTTTTATAGGTCTAGTAGTTGGGATTATTGATGCGATATTTGGGCGAACCCTTATCTTTTTAAGCGATATCCGCTCTATGTATCCACTCTATTTGATTCCTTTTTTAGCTTTTGCAGGATTAGTGATTGTATTTCTCTATCAGAAATATGGTGGGAAAAGTAGCAAAGGAATGACCTTGATTTTTGAAGTTGGGCATGGTGTAGAAAATCACATTCCCAAGCGCTTAATCCCTCTTGTTATAGTGACGACTTGGTTGACGCATCTTTTTGGTGGATCGGCCGGTCGAGAAGGAGTAGCAGTACAATTGGGTGCCACAGTCTCTCACTGGTTTTGCAAGAACTTTTCTATTCCTAATACTTCAAAAGTATTTTTAGTTACAGGAATGGCTGCTGGATTTGCTGGGCTATTTCAAACGCCACTGGCTGCAGTTTTGTTTGCGATGGAAGTCTTGGTTGTAGGAAACTTGCAGCTGACTGCTTTGTATCCTGCCATGATAGCCTCTCTCGTTGCTGCTTGGACATCACATGCGTTAGGTCTTGAAAAATTTATGCAACCAATTTCTGCTCATTTGGGATTATCTCCAATACTTGTTATTAAATTAGTGCTCCTTGGAGTTTTATTTGGACTTTGTGGCAATGTATTTGCTTATGCCCTCTTGTGGAGTAAAAAGAAAGTGGCAACTATTTTTCCAAATCCCTACAAACGAATCGTGGTGATGGGAATTGTCTTAAGTATTGTCTTTTTATTGTTGGATAAAGGTCGATACTCAGGGCTTGGAACAAATTTAATTACGGCTAGTTTTGCTGGACAATCTATTTATTTATATGATTGGTTCTTCAAATTACTTCTAACAGTTTTGACTTTATCAGCAGGTTTTCAAGGTGGAGAAGTAACACCGCTTTTTGCAATTGGGGCAAGTCTAGGCGTTCTACTGGCAGGTTTATTTGGACTTCCAGTTGGTTTGGTTGCTGCACTAGGTTATGCTGCTGTTTTTGGAAGTGCAACATCTACTTTTTTAGGACCTATTCTAATCGGCTGTGAAGTATTTGGCTTTACTAATTTCCCCTATTTTTTCATAGTGTGTGCGGTGGCGTTTTCTCTACATCGTCAGCATTCGATTTATGGAGCTCAAAAAATTCGATATTAAAGCATGTTCTCCTGCGAGGTTTTGACTTGTAGGAGATTTTTATTTTGTGTTATACTAGAAAAAGCAATATTAGAAAAGGGAAATCATGACAAAAGCAGATACTATTTTTAAAGAAAATATTCGAAAAATTTTACATGAAGGTGTTTTTTCTGAAAATGCACGCCCTCGTTATAAAAACGGGAAAGTGGCTAACTCTAAGTATATTACAGGTTCTTTTGCTGAATACGACTTGAGCAAGGGAGAATTTCCTATTACAACGCTTCGGCCGATTGCTATCAAGTCAGCTATCAAAGAGGTGCTCTGGATTTACCAAGACCAATCCAATAGCTTAGATATTTTAGAAGAAAAGTACAATGTTCATTATTGGAATGATTGGGAAGTGGGAGATACTCGCACGATTGGCTTGCGCTATGGCGCTGTTGTTAAGAAACATGATATTATCAATAAAATCTTGAAACAGCTAGAAATCAATCCTTGGAATCGACGAAATATTATCTCGCTTTGGGATTATGAAGCATTTGAGGAAACAGAAGGCCTATTGCCTTGTGCTTTTCAGACCATGTTTGATGTACGCCGTGTAGACGGTGACATTTATCTGGATGCAACTCTGACACAACGCTCAAATGATATGTTGGTAGCTCATCACATCAATGCCATGCAGTATGTAGCATTGCAAATGATGATTGCCAAGCATTTTGGCTGGAAAGTTGGTAAATTATTTTATTTTGTCAACAATTTGCATATTTATGATAATCAATTTGAACAAGCTGAAGAATTACTTCGACGTGAACCGACGGATTGCCTGCCACGATTAGTATTGAATGTCCCAGACGGAACCAACTTTTTTGACATTAAAGCAGAAGATTTTGAATTAGTTGATTATATCCCTGTTAAGCCACAGTTGAAATTTGATTTAGCCATTTGAGAATGAAGTGATTTTCAGATTTTCAAAATCTAAAAACTAAAGGGCTGTATCTAACTATTTTCACAAGACATCATAAAAGAACGGATTTCTTGTGCAATATAAATTGGCGCTTTGATTTGATAGTTAAAGTCAGCCTTTTTTTGTGAAATTTGATAAAATAGAAATATCAATTCAAAGGATGAGGAAATGACAAAGAAAATTGTAGCTATTTGGGCGCAAGATGAGAATGGCTTGATTGGGCGAGACAACACATTGCCCTGGCATTTACCAGCTGATCTCAAGCATTTTAAAGAAATGACAACTGGACAGGCTATTTTAATGGGGCGAGTGACATTTGATGGGATGAACCGCAGAGTATTGCCCAATCGCACGACAATTATTTTGACGAGAGACAAATCATATCAAGCAGATAATGAGCGAGTTCTGGTGTTTCATGATGTTGATTCTGTTATGAAATGGTATGAGACTCAGAAAAAAACTCTTTGTATTATTGGCGGTGGTCAGATTTTTTCTGCATTTGAGCCTTTAATGGATGAATTAGTTATTACCCGTATTCATGCTCGTTTACAAGGTGATACTTATTTCCCAAAAGATTTTGATATGACGAAATTTCAGGAGCTGTCTCATCAGTTTCATGCCAAAGATGAAAAGAATGAGTATGACTTTACTGTCACAACCTTTCAGAGAAGGGAGTCGTAATGGAACGTAGTATTTTCGGATTTTTTACGGCTCTTTTGTGTGTCGTTTGTGTTATGGCGGCAATGCAAGCTTTTCGTAAAAAACGGTATGGATTATCAGTGCTCTTTTGGCTGAATGCTTTTACAAATTTGGTGAATAGTATTCATGCTTTTTATATGACCTTATTTAAATGAGAAAAAAGAATAAACAACGAATAGAATTGGAGTGAAAAATGCCTACAAATCGTACGAACGAAATGATGGTTTATTGTTCTTTTTGTGGTAAAAGCCAAGAGGAAGTTCAAAAAATTATCGCAGGAAATAATGCCTTCATTTGTAATGAATGTGTGGAATTAGCACAAGAAATTATTAGAGAAGAATTGGCAGAAGAAGTGCTGGCAGACTTGTCAGAAGTACCAAAACCGCAAGAACTACTCAATATTTTGAATCATTATGTGATTGGACAAGACCGTGCTAAGCGAGCATTGGCCGTTGCTGTTTACAATCACTATAAACGCATCAATTTTCATGATAATCGTGAAGATGAGGAAGATGTCGAATTGCAGAAATCCAATATCCTCATGATTGGGCCAACTGGTTCTGGCAAGACCTTTCTCGCTCAAACTTTGGCAAAAAGTCTGAATGTTCCTTTTGCGATTGCAGATGCGACAGCTTTGACAGAAGCTGGGTATGTCGGAGAAGATGTTGAAAATATTCTCTTGAAACTCTTGCAAGCAGCAGATTTCAATATTGAGCGTGCTGAACGTGGTATCATCTATGTAGATGAGATTGATAAAATTGCGAAGAAAAGCGAAAATGTCTCTATTACTCGTGATGTGTCTGGTGAAGGTGTTCAGCAAGCGCTCCTCAAAATTATTGAAGGAACTGTAGCCAGCGTACCTCCGCAAGGCGGCCGCAAGCACCCTCAACAAGAGATGATTCAAGTAGATACGAAAAATATTCTCTTTATCGTTGGTGGTGCATTTGACGGTATTGAAGAAATTGTCAAACAACGTCTAGGCGAAAAAATTATCGGTTTTGGTCAAAACAACAAGGCCATTGATGAAACTGGTTCTTATATGCAAGAAATCATCTCTGAAGATATTCAAAAATTTGGCTTGATTCCGGAATTGATTGGTCGTTTGCCTGTGTTTGCAGCGCTTGAGCCTTTAACAGTTGATGATTTGGTGCGAATCCTTCGCGAACCAAAGAATGCTTTAGTGAAGCAATATCAGACTCTTCTTTCTTATGATGATGTCAAATTGGAGTTTGATGATGATGCTCTCCAAGAGATTGCCAACAAAGCCATTGAACGTAAGACAGGTGCGCGTGGATTGCGGTCGATTATCGAGGAAACTATGATGGATGTCATGTTTGAAGTTCCAAGTCAAGAAAATGTGAAGTTAGTGCGGATTACCAAGGAAGCAGTTGACGGAACGGATAAGCCGATTTTAGAAACAGCATAAAGAGGTGTGCAATGGAAATTAACACACACAATGCAGAAATTTTGCTAAGTGCAGCAAATAAATCTCATTATCCGCAAGATGAGATTCCTGAAATTGCCCTTGCTGGACGATCAAATGTTGGTAAATCTTCCTTTATCAATACATTGTTAAATCGAAAAAATCTAGCTCGAACTTCTGGCAAGCCAGGAAAAACGCAATTGCTGAATTTCTTCAATATTGATGACAAACTTCGTTTTGTGGATGTCCCAGGATATGGCTATGCTAAAGTTTCTAAGACAGAACGAGCGAAGTGGGGCAAGATGATCGAGGAATATCTGACGAGCAGGGAAAATCTCAGAGCAGTTGTCAGTCTAGTGGATTTTCGGCATGAGCCAAGTGCAGACGATGTACAAATGTACGAATTTCTCAAATATTATGAAATACCAGTCATTGTCGTAGCCACGAAAGCAGATAAAATTCCACGCGGCAAATGGAATAAGCACGAATTAGTCATTAAGAAAAAGTTAGATTTTGATAAAAATGATGATTTTATTGTTTTTTCATCTGTTAATAAAGATGGTTTAGAAGCAGCTTGGGATGCGATTTTGGAAAAAATTTAGAGTTGAAGAAAGACTGAGAATCATTTTCTCGGTTTTTTATAATGAATCTGTCACCAAATTGTAACTAAGGGCTGGGAATTTTATGTTATAATCAAAATATATTATACTGGAGAATAAGCTATGAGAAAGAAAAAATTGAAAAAAAGAATTTTAACAGTTCTAGCTTTGGCGGTCGCCGCTTTATTGGTTAGTGCAGTTTTGTCTAAGCAAGTTCACCCAGCTAGTGCCAATGATGAGGCTTATCAACGTCCGTTAACTCAAACAGAGGTGTTCATTTCACAAATTGGTGAAACGGCTCGTCAATTAGGACAAGAGAATGATTTGTATGCTTCGGTTATGATTGCACAAGCCATTCTGGAAAGCAATTCTGGACGTTCTGCTTTATCAGCCGCTCCTCATCATAATTTATTTGGCATCAAAGGACAGTATGCTGGGCAATCAGCAACAATGGCTACACTAGAAGATGATGGGCAAGGAAATACTTATAATGTCAATGCAGAATTTAGATCCTATCCAAGTTATGTTGAATCTTTACAAGACTATGTGGCGATTTTAAAACATAGCCGCTACACTTATGCTTGGAAGAGTAATACGACCAGCTATATGAATGCGACTGCTGCTTTAACAGGTGTCTATGCAACGGATACAAGCTATAATGTTAAGTTGAATAATTTGATTCAACAATATAATTTGACACAATACGATGTACCAAATGTGCAAGCAACCAATGTTGCAACAACTAACAAAGTCTACAATCCTTATCGTCAACAATACACAACACAAGAAGTGTTAGATTTGGATGTTGTTTGGGCAAATCGTCATCAATAATATTTTATTCGAAAGAAATTTAGTAGGAGAAGAACGAAATCGTTCTTCTCCTTTTTATCTGGAATTCATCTAACAAAAATTCTCCTATAAAAATAATTGTATCCGCTAATAAATCACAGAGAAGGCTAGATTATGATAAAATAGAACTAGTTTTGTATAAGAAAAGAGATTTCATGAAAGATTTATTGAAATATTTTAAGAGTTATATCAAAGAATCCTTGTTGGGGCCACTTTTTAAATTATTAGAAGCTAGTTTTGAACTATTGGTGCCAATTTTGGTTGCAACAATTGTAGACCAAACAATCCCTAAAAAAGATAGTGCGCATCTTTATACCATGGTCTTTTTACTGGTTGTCCTAGCATCGTTTGGTGTTGTCGTGGCGATTATTGCTCAATATTATTCCTCAAAAGCAGCGGTAGGGTTTACACGTCAATTAACTAAAGATTTATATCAAAAAATCATGCGTTTGCCAAAAGCTAGTCGAGATAACTTGACGACATCTAGTCTGGTCACTCGTTTAACAAGTGATACTTATCAAATTCAGACCGGTATCAATCAATTTCTTCGTCTTTTTTTGCGCGCGCCGATTATTGTTTTTGGCTCGATTATCATGGCATTTTTGATTAGTCCAAGTATTACACTGTGGTTCTTACTCATGGTTGTCATCCTAACGGGTATTATCTATATCATGTCACGCTTGGTAAATCCGCTGTACGCTAAAATTCGCCAGATTACAGATAAAATTGTCAATATGACACGCCAACAACTGCAAGGTATGCGTGTTATCCGTGCCTTTGGGCAAACAAATAAAGAAATCCATGAGTTTAGAGATACCAACGAAATCTATAAGACCTGGCAGATAAAAACAGGGGTTTGGTCTAGCTTGATTAGCCCGTTGACTTTTTTAGTGGTAAATAGCACTTTGGTCATGGTTATTTGGCATGGAAATCTAGCTATTGGACAGGATTTGCTGACGCAAGGGAAATTAGTTGCTTTAGTCAATTACCTTTTGCAAATCTTGATAGAGTTGTTGAAACTGGCGATGCTCATCACCTCTTTGAATCAAAGTTACATCAGCGCTGGACGAATCCAAGAGGTCTTTGAACAGGAAGAGGAAGATGTGTTATCAGAACTGCCAATACGGCATTCTGTTGGTGCTCGATCTATTTCTGCTCAAAATGTTACCTTTACCTATCCACAAGCTGCTAGTCCCTCCTTGGAAAATATTTCGTTTGACGTACTATCTGGTCAGACTTTGGGAGTGATTGGCGGAACAGGCTCAGGAAAATCAACTCTGGTGCAGCTGTTGGCGCACTTGTATTTGATTGCTGCTGGTCAGTTGGTTATTTTCAAAAATGGTCGAAGTCCTAGAAACCTTGAAGAGTGGCGCACTTGGATGAGTTTGGTGCCACAAAAAGCAGAATTGTTCTGTGGAACGATTCGTTCAAATTTATTGCTGGGTTTGGAAGACGAGGTGACGGATGAACAACTTTGGTGGGCTCTTGATATTGCGCAGGCTAGTGACTTTGTACAGGAAAAAGAAGGTCAGCTAGATGCAGTAGTAGAAGCTTTTGGTCGGAATTTTTCCGGTGGTCAACGCCAACGGTTGACGATTGCGCGCGCTATTTTACAAAAAGCACCTTTTCTGGTGCTGGATGATTCCACTTCGGCACTTGATTATTTAACAGAAGCTAAACTATTGCAAGCTATCAAAGAGCAGTTAAAGAACACGAGTTTGATTTTAATTTCACAGCGAACCAATAGCTTGCGTGCAGCTGATCAGATACTTGTCTTGGATAAAGGCCATCAGGTAGCTCTTGGCGCACATGAAGATTTGCTTCAAACGAGCGCTATTTATCGAGAAATTCATCTCTCACAACATAGCAAGGAGGAAAAGCATGAAAATGAGGTATTCTAAAAGTGGTCTGAAACGCCTTGCAAGTGATTTATTGCAGCAGCGCTGGCTTTTCCTACTAGCTACAATTGGAACGATTGTTCAGGTTGCTTTGACCATTTATTTGCCGATTTTGATTGGGAATGCAGTGGATAGTGTTCTACTTCCCGATGCAAGTCAGCATTTGCTTCCAATTCTCTCGAAAATGGGTCTGGTGATTGTTGCCAATACAGCGATTCAATGGCTCAATCCTTTAGTCTATAATCAGTTGATTTATAGTTATAGTCAGAAACTTCGGGACGCAGTTATTCAAAAAATTCATCGACTTCCCTTGGCTTATCTTGATCGTCAAGGGAGCGGTGATTTAGTGAGTCGCTTGACGACGGATGTGGAGCAGCTAAATAATGGTTTACTTATGGTCTTCAATCAGTTTTTTGTAGGCGTGTTGACTATTCTTGTAACGATTGTGACAATGGCAAGGATTGACTTTTTCATGATGATGTTAGTCTTGCTTTTAACTCCCTTATCTATGCTGATTGCGCGTTTTATTGCCCGTAAAAGTTACAAGTTGTTTCAAAAACAAACCACAGCTCGAGGGCTTCAGACACAGCTCATTGAAGAAAGTCTCTCTCAAGAAAGTTTGATTCAAAGTTTTAATGCTCAAGAGCAATTCATTACGAATTTTACAAAGGGCAATGAGAGCTATGCGGACTATTCTCAGGATGCTATCTTTTATTCCTCTACTGTCAATCCAGCGACTCGCTTCGTTAATGCTCTTATCTATGCCATTGTTGTTGGATTTGGTGCGGTTCGTATCATTAACGGCTCTAGTTTCACAGTTGGACAATTGGTGACATTCTTAAATTATGTCAACCAATACACTAAGCCCTTCAACGATATTTCGTCTGTTATGGCTGAATTGCAAAGCGCCCTTGCTTGTGCAGAGCGCTTGTACATGATTTTAGATGAAAAAGAAGTTGTGGAAACGGGGAAAGAAGAACTTACGAGTGAGGCAGTACGGGGAGCGATTCGTTTTGAACATGTCCGTTTTGGTTATGAAAAAGATAAACCTTTGATTCACGATTTAAACATGACCGTTCCAGCAGGAAGCAAAGTTGCTATTGTTGGACCAACTGGTGCTGGAAAATCGACTTTAATCAATCTCCTCATGCGTTTTTATAATGTAGATGCGGGTAAGATTAAGTTAGACGACAGAGATATTACAGATTACACCAGAGTCTCATTTCGCCAACAGTTTGGTATGGTTTTACAAGAAACATGGCTGAAGACAGCGACGATTCATGAAAATATTGCTTTTGGGCGACCAGAGGCTAGCCGAGAAGAAGTAATTGCAGCAGCTAAAGCTGCTAATGCTCATTTCTTTATCCAGCAATTGCCGCATGGCTATGATACTTATCTAGCAGATGCAGGAGATTCTTTGTCACAAGGACAACGCCAGCTATTGACCATTGCGCGTGTTTTTCTAGCGGTTCCTAAAATCCTGATTTTGGATGAAGCAACCTCCTCTATTGATACGCGGACTGAAGTACTCATTCAAGAGGCTTTTAATAAGCTCATGGTAGGGCGAACCAGTTTTATCATTGCTCATCGCTTGTCTACCATTCAGAATGCAGATATCATTTTAGTGCTGGTTGACGGAGATATTGTGGAATATGGCAGTCATCAAGAGCTGATGCAAGCAAAAGGCGTTTATTACCAAATGCAAACAGCTCAAGGGAGCTTGGCTGTTTAAGATTAACTAGGAGAACAAATTTATGGCTGTTCATTTCTGACTGGCTCTAGTCCTGTTTCAGTCAAGCGGTAGATTTTCTGACAAACTTCTTTGAGAAAGGTGCGGTCGTGTGAAACGGTAATGATAGCACCGCTATAGTCTGTAAAAAGCTTTCGTACTTGTGGCTGAGAAGTGGGGGAAAAGTTGCGTGTCGGCTCGTCTAGCAACAAGACATTTGCTTGATCTAATACTATTTTTAGAAGCAGTAATTTAGCTTTTTGTCCACCAGATAGCTGGGAAATGGGATGATGTACTTCGTTGCGCGTGAATTGCAGACTGGCTAGGTGTGTGAGGATTTTTTCTCGCTCAATAGCCTCTCCTGTAGATGTTAGAAAATCTATTGGAGAATCGGCTTCGTTTAAACTATCAGGATAGATTTGAGGCATATACCCTAGCGTAATGCCTTTTTTCTTTTGCAATAGATTTCGCAGTTCTTTGATAAAAGTAGATTTTCCGGCACCATTTTCACCAATAATCCCAATCTTTTCCTGCCCTAAGAGTTCAAAATTTATATTTTTGGCTAAGGTGCGTTCCCCTACCTTCAAATACATCTGTTTGAGAGTGACTACTCTTTTTGTAGATGGCAGAGGAGTAATAGTAGAAAATTGTAGATTGATAGCATCTGCTTGTGTTGGTAACTCTGTCATTTTAGTGGCTTCTCGATTAAAACGTTTTTCTTGTGAGAGAATATTTTTCATTTTTTTGGCTAGTAATCTACCAGCTGTGCTGTCATGAGTATGACGCAAGACATGCTCCACACTTTGTTTGACTCGCTGGTGTTTTGCCATTGCTTTTTGATATTCTTCTCGTTCTTTTTTTGCGTCTTTAGTTTGCTTTTCAAATGTAGCTTGTCGTTGCTGGCTGTAATTCTCATAATCCAGATTCCTCACAGTCGTCCGAGTTTCTTGCTTTTTCTTAACCAATTCCAAATGCACGATTTTTGTTGCTGTATGACCTAAAAGACTTTCATCATGTGAAACAAACATAACTGTTTGAGGTGTATTTTGAAGAAAATTTTCCAGCCAAATCAGAGTGTCTATGTCTAAATCATTGGAAGGTTCATCTAAAAAGAGCAGGTCCCAATCAGTAGAGAGGATTTTTAAAAGCTGCACTTTTAATGTTTCACCACCGGATAAAGTGGCTATTGTTTGCTGGCTAGTAAAACGTTGACTGTCAAACTTTAATTCTTGAGCGAAGCGATAAAGTTTGTTGTAATCTATGTCTACTTCCAAATCTCCAAAAAAATAGTCGTTGAGAGAGAGTTTTCTTTCATTTTCAGGTAAAGTTTGCGGCAAATAAGCATAACGATTATAGCTTTTTTGAATCTCTCCCGTATAACTAACATAGTCTGAAACAAGTGCGTCATTCATGAGTAGTTTGAGAAGAGTAGATTTTCCATTTCCTTCTTCTCCGATAATGGCAATTTTATCACTTGTATTGACTGTAAGTGATAAATCATTGACCATGTTTTTGAAGTCTTTTAAATGGGTAATGGTTAAATGTCGAATTTGTAGCATATATGTCTCCTTATGATGTTCATTGTCATTTTAGAGCTAAGAAAAACAGCCCTATTTATCTAGCAGAGCTGTTCTTGTTTTTGGATTGCCAACAAACATTGCAAAACGGAGTAGTTTGCAACGAATAGATTATCATTGAGAAGTTTGAAAAAAATTTCTTTTATGAAAAATAGGCAAGAGCATGACAAAAAATCTACTAGATAAAGTTTCCTTTAAGCAATAGATTTCTTGTACATAAACTCCTTACCTCCGAATTTTACTGATTTTAGTGTAGCAAAAAAGATATAAAATGTCAAAAGAGTACCGAGAAAAAAGTTTGTCACTAAGAATAAATAGAATGAAAGTGCAACTGTTGTGTTATTGAGTTTTCTTCTAGAAAGTAAACGAGTCTGGAACATTTTTGTTCCAGACTCGAAGTCATATTATACGTTCAAGACTTTATCTAGGAAGTCTTTGAGGCGTGGGTGCTGCGGATTATCAAAGATTTGGTCGGGTTTACCGTCTTCTAAAAACTCTCCGTCAGCCGTAAAGATAACACGGTTTGCCACTTGGCGAGCAAATCCCATTTCATGAGTTACAATAATCATAGTCATGCCTTGCTTGGCCAATTCTTTCATAACATTGAGAACATCTCCAACCATTTCGGGATCAAGAGCAGAAGTAGGTTCGTCAAAGAGCATAATATCAGGATTCATAGCAAGTCCCCGTGCAATTGCAACACGTTGTTTTTGTCCACCTGAGAGGCTATCTGGCATGGCATCAGCTTTATCAGAGAGACCGACTTTTTCTAATAATTCCATACCAAGTTTATCTGCTTCAGCTTGTGTCATTCGCTTGTGCTCGACAGGAGCAAAGGTGATATTTTCCAAAACTGTCATGTGAGGGAAGAGATTGAAGTGTTGGAAAACCATACCAATATTTTCACGAACTAAGTCGACATCTGTTTTTTTATCGGTTAAGTCGAAACCGTCCACGGTAATAGATCCACTTGTAACTTCTTCCAGCAGGTTGAGACTGCGAAGAAAGGTTGATTTTCCCGAACCTGAAGGTCCGATGATACAAACGACATCCCCTTCATAGAATTTGGTTGTGATTCCTTTTAGAACTTCATTTTCTCCGTAGTATTTATGTAAATCATTGACATCAATTTTTAATTTAGCCATTATTTAATCCTCTTTTCTAAGCGTTTTGCAAGTCTCGTTAAAAGAGTGATGATAATCAAGTAAAAGACTGCTAGGATAGCATACATTTTGAAGCTTTGATAGTTACGAGCAATGATGATTTTACCCGTTTGGAAAAGTTCGACGAGACCGATAGCAGAGACGATTGTAGTATCTTTCAAAGCGATAACAAACTGATTGACGAAGTTTGGTAACATGATTTTTGTCGCTTGTGGCAAAATAATCTTTCTCATGGTTTTTGAGTAAGAAATACCAAGACTTCGGCTGGCTTCCATTTGTCCAACTGGAACAGCTTGAATCCCACCACGGACGATTTCTGCAATATAAGCGCCAGCATTGAGAGAAAGAGCAATTGTACCAGCCACAAAATCGTTAATCGGACTTTGATGCCCTGTCATTGATTCAATGAGATTTGGAATACCCCAGAAGATAAAGGCTGCGAGAATCATAAGCGGGATTCCACGAATGACATCCACGAAGATTTCTGAGATGACGCGGAGTGTTTTGACGGGACTCACGCTAAACATACCAAAGATAATTCCAATTACCATAGCAATAGCAAATGACAGAAGCGCAAGAGCAATGGTGATACCAAGTCCGCTTAACAATTGTTTATAGTTGTTTTGGAGAAGCCCCCAAATGGTTGTTTCATCAACTGTACTATCTGAAGAGCTAGAAGCAGAGCTGGTCTTTTTCAAATATTTATCAAGAATTTTTTGATATTGACCGTTTTTCTTAATATTTGCCAAACCATTATTAAACATTTGGATCAATTCAGGATTACTACCCTTTTTTACGGCAAAAGCAGTATCTCCAATAGGAGTTCCTTTGATTGGTGTTTTCAGTTTTTGGCCTTGGCTAATGGAGTATTTAACAACAGGTTCGTCATCCATAACGGCATCTACAGAGCCAGAGTTTAAGCTATCATACATTGAAGAAGCATCAGCGAATGTTTTAATTTTGTAATCATATTTACTTTGATTTTTTGTTAAGAAGGTTTGCGAAGCAGTACCATTTTTAACGCCGACTGTTTTGCCTTTCAAGTCCTTATAAGAAGTAATTGTGCTGGATTCTTTGACAGCAAGGATTGCGTTTGCTGTGTAATAAGGCTCTGAGAAATCAAAGGTTTCTTTACGAGCGTCTGTCACAGACATCCCTGCAATCATTCCGTCAGCTTGTCCAGATTGTACAGCATTTAAAGCGGCATCAAATCCGGGATTTGTAATTTCAATCGTGAAACCTTGGTCTTTGGCAATGGCTTTTATCAAATCCATGTCAATCCCAGTATACTTGTTATTACTATCCTGAAAAACGAATGGTGCAAAGGAAGAATCACTCGCAATGGTATATGTTGATTTTACGGGAGTAGCTTTTTGACCAGCAGGGGTAGTGGTTTCTGGAGTAGAACTAGTTGTTTTTGTATTTGTAGAACTTGTCCATTTTGTGATGATTTTGTCAAGAGAACCATCTTTTTTCATTTGAGCAAGCGCTTCATTGAATTCCGTTACTAGATATTCATATTTGCTTCCCTTTTTGACACCAAAAGCAAAACTACCAACAGCTTCTCCTTTTATAGAGATTTTTAAATTTTGACCTTGTTTAATAGCATACTCAATGACTGGTTGGTCGTCCATCATGGCGTCAATTGAACCAGAATTCAAGCTGTTGTAAGTCAAATCAGTTGTGTCAAATGTTTTGATAGTAAATTTGTATTTGTTTTTGATTTTTTCTAGAAAGCGTTGAGAGGCCGTTCCGTTTTTAACCCCAACAGTTTTTCCTTTTAATTGTGAATAACTACTGATTGTATTTGTTTTAGTCGTTGCGATGACAACTTTTGTATCATAATAAGTATCAGACATGGTGAAGACTTTTTCACGGTCTTTGGTTTTTGTCATTCCAGCCATGATAGCATCTGCCTGACCAGATTGAACAGCATTGACCGCTGCATCGAAGCCAGGGAAAGTCATATTGATGTCCCAACCTTTTAGTTCAGCAACTTTATTGATGATATCTACATCAATACCTTTATAAGTTTGATCGGAATCTTTAAATTCAAAAGGTGCGTAAGCTGTATCAGATACCACTTTGATTGTATCGGCATGAATAGCTGGTACTGCAAAGAGTGGTAGTAAAGCTAACAAAAAAGTTATAATTTTTTTCTTCATGAGTCTCTCCTTTAAAGAATATTTTTAAATTATACCAGAAATATCTTCGAAAGGCAAATATTTCACGTTTTTATGTTAGATTTTATAACATGGACGAAAATTTCTTTTTTGATTTGCGTAAAATAAATATGATATAATAATAAAAAATAGAAAGGGAATTTTATGTTTAAATCTCGTATGCTTGATAATGTGAAACAGTCCCGTTACATTCCGCCTATTTGGTTGGCTGTTATCCTCTCGATTGTTTTTGTTTATGGAGGTGAAATTGTCGGTGGGCTTGCATTGGTTCCAATTTCGATACTGCTGGGTCTTGTGCTTGGCCTTGTTCATTCTGGGGCGGGCTTTGTAATGATACAAGAACTGATATCACATTATATGATTTTCATCCAACTCTTCCTCTTTTCCTTTATTTCTTTAGCTCTCTTTCTTTGGGTGAAATGCGTTGAAAAAAGACTTTTTTCAAGTCTTGGTTTTTTTAAGGAAAATTGGTTTAAAGAACTAGCAAAAGGATTTTTGATTGGAGCGGCACAGTTTTCTCTCATAGTTGTCTTACTTTTGGTGACAGGTGTAAGTAGGTTAGAACTCAACCATCTTAGTTTGGAGCCCTTTCTCTTTATTATCGCCCTGATTCCGTTTTGGATTTTACAAGGCGGAACAGAAGAATTGGTGACGCGTGGTTGGCTATTTCCTACGGTTACTGCCAAGTCAAATATTTTGGTCGGTATCTTAATTTCTGCTGGTCTATTTGGTGCTCTCCATTTATTAAATCCCGGTGTAACGCTTCTTTCGATTATCAACATTATTCTTGATGGTATTTTCGCTTGTTTTTACATGCTAAAAACGGACAATATGTGGGGTCTGGCTGGTATCCACGGGGCTTGGAATTTTGTTCAAGGTAATATTTATGGTATTCAGGTCAGCGGTCAGGGAGCAGAAGCTTCCGTCTTTGCCTATAATACGAAATCTAGTGTTGATTGGCTTTCGGGTGGGGCTTTTGGAGCAGAAGGTTCTATTTTTACCAGTCTGGTGTTAATTCTCAGTATTGCCTATCTGTATTGGTCTCTTAAAAAAGAAGAAAAATTGCCTACAGCATTGCAATTTAGAAAATCAAATCTCACTTAGTTTTACTAGGTGAGATTCTTTATATCCTAAGTCAGTGATATTTTAAGAATTGTGATAAAATAAGAGAAGATTGTATAGAGGAAAAGAATAATGATAAATAGAATTACGGACAATAAATTTAAGTTAGTTTCCAAGTATGAGCCTTCAGGAGATCAACCACAGGCGATTGAGCAATTAGTGGATAATATAGAGGGTGGTGAGAAAGCTCAGATTCTCATGGGAGCGACAGGAACTGGGAAGACCTACACTATGAGTCAGGTCATCCAAAAGGTCAATAAACCGACCCTAGTTATCGCTCATAATAAAACTCTGGCTGGTCAGCTCTATGGTGAATTTAAGGAGTTTTTTCCTGACAATGCGGTAGAGTATTTTGTGTCTTATTATGACTATTACCAACCAGAAGCCTATGTGCCTTCCAGTGATACCTATATTGAGAAGGACAGCTCGGTCAATGATGAGATTGACAAACTTCGTCACTCAGCAACCTCGGCTCTTCTGGAGCGCAACGATGTGATTGTTGTGGCGTCAGTCAGCTGCATTTATGGTTTGGGCTCGCCTAAGGAATACTCCGATAGCGTGGTCAGTCTGCGACCTGGCTTAGAGATTTCGCGGAATCAACTTCTCAATGATTTGGTTGATATTCAATTTGAGCGCAATGATATTGACTTTCAACGGGGAAAATTTCGTGTACGTGGCGATGTCGTGGAAATCTTCCCAGCTTCTCGCGATGAACATGCCTTTCGGGTGGAATTTTTCGGGGATGAAATTGACCGCATTCGAGAAGTAGAAGCATTGACTGGTCAAGTGTTGGGCGAAGTAGATCATTTAGCTATTTTTCCTGCCACTCACTTTATGACCAATGACGAAAATATGGAGATTGCTATTGGTAAAATTCAAGCAGAATTAGAAGATCAGCTAGCCTTTTTTGAAAGAGAAGGGAAGCTTTTAGAAGCTCAGCGGTTGAAGCAAAGAACGGACTATGATATTGAAATGCTGCGCGAAATGGGCTATACGAGTGGTGTAGAGAATTATTCTCGCCACATGGACGGACGGAGTGAAGGTGAGCCACCTTACACTTTACTAGATTTCTTTCCAGATGATTTTTTGATTATGATTGACGAAAGTCACATGACTATGGGGCAAATCAAAGGTATGTATAATGGTGACCGTTCTCGGAAAGAAATGTTGGTTAATTATGGATTTCGCTTACCTTCTGCCTTGGATAACCGTCCGTTGCGTCGGGAAGAATTTGAAAGTCATGTGCACCAGATTGTCTATGTATCTGCTACGCCAGGGGATTATGAGCGGGAGCAGACGGATACAGTAATTGAGCAAATTATTCGACCAACTGGTCTGCTGGATCCAGAAGTCGAAGTGCGTCCGACTATGGGTCAAATAGATGATCTTTTAGGCGAAATCAACGTACGTACTGAAAAGAATGAGCGGACTTTTATCACGACGTTGACTAAAAAGATGGCAGAAGATCTGACGGATTACTTTAAAGAAATGGGTGTTAAGGTCAAGTACATGCACTCGGATATCAAGACTTTAGAACGGACAGAAATTATCCGCGACTTGCGGTTAGGTGTCTTTGATGTTTTAGTCGGAATCAACCTGTTGCGTGAAGGAATTGATGTGCCAGAGGTTAGTCTGGTTGCCATTCTTGATGCAGACAAGGAAGGTTTCTTACGCAATGAGCGTGGTTTAATCCAAACCATTGGTCGAGCTGCCCGTAATAGTGAAGGCCACGTCATCATGTACGCTGACACGATCACAGATTCCATGCAAAAAGCTATGGATGAAACCGCCCGTCGTCGTCAGATTCAAATGGCTTATAATGAAGAACATGGTATTGTACCGCAAACAATCCAGAAAGAAATTCGTGATTTAATCAGTGTGACAAAAGCCTCTCTACCAGACAAGGAAGAAGTGGTAGATATTGAAAGTCTTAACAAGCAGGAACGCAAGGATATGATTAAAAAGCTAGAAGGACAAATGCAAGAAGCGGCTGGTCTTCTGGACTTCGAGCTGGCCGCCCAAATCCGCGATATGATTTTGGAGATTAAGGCGGTGGATTAGAAAGATAAACAAAGCAAGAAGGAAAGAAGAATGCGTTACACACTCTTACTTCGCGGCATTAATGTCGGTGGGAAAAACAAGGTAGCTATGGCTGATTTGAAGGCCGATTTGACGGGACTCAGTTTTGAGAACCCTATCTCCTACATCAACAGCGGCAATCTCTTTTTTGACAATTAGGAGCACGAGAAAAAGATTAGGACGATTTTGACGGCTTATTTCAGTCAATCCTATGACTTTCCAATCCCTTTTGTCCTGCTCAGCTCTGCTATTCTCTAAGAAGAAGTGGCAAAACTGCCTGCTTGGTGGCAGGATGAGGCAGCCTATCGGCGCGATGTCCTCTTTTACCTGCCGGAAGCCAGTCACGAGCAGATAGAGGAATAGGCAAGGAACTGGTCAAATGACAGGGAGCTGCTGCATTTCGGTCAGACAGCCTTCTTTTACAGAAATAGCGATCAGGCTGACTATCTCAAGTCCAACTACTACAAGAAGCTACTCAAATCTAGTTTTTACAAGTCTTTGACTATTCGCAATGGGAAAACCTTTCAGAAAATTTTGAAGTTGGCAGATACTAGTTAAAGAGGCATTATTTTGTTTTTTTGGAAAACTAATGATGAATTGTTAATGAATATATATGTTTGAATAAAGAGAAAGAATTTTTACTTTTATTTGTATCATGCTGAAAACATTCAATAGATAGGAGAATTTATGATTGAATTTAATGATGTTACAAAAGTGTACGATGACAAGATAGCGTTGAATCATCTGAATTTAACGCTTCAGAGTGGAGAAATTATAGGATTAATTGGACACAATGGTGCTGGAAAATCAACAACGATCAAATCATTGGTTAGTGTGATTAATCCAACGCATGGTCAGATTTTTGTGGATGGCAAGGAATTAGCGGCTAATCGGTTGGCAATCAAGAAGAAAATTGGTTATGTAGCTGATTCGCCGGATTTATTCTTACGTCTGACAGCAAATGAATTCTGGGAATTGGTTGGAACTTCTTATGATATGAGTCCTTCAGATTGTGAGAAACGTTTATCGAAGCTACTGGAATTATTTGATTTTACAGCTCATCGCTATGAAGTTATTGAATCGTTTTCACATGGAATGCGACAAAAAGTATTTGTCATTGGTGCTCTTTTGTCTGATCCAGATATCTGGGTGTTGGATGAGCCTTTAACTGGTTTGGATCCGCAGGCGGCTTTTGACCTCAAACAAATGATGCGAGAGCATGCAGATAAAGGAAATACTGTTTTGTTCTCAACCCATGTTTTAGAAGTGGCAGAGCAATTGTGTGACCGTATTGCCATTCTCAAAAAGGGAGAATTGTTGTTTTACGGTACGATTGAGGAATTGAAAGGTCAACATCCTGAAAAATCCTTAGAAAGTATTTACCTCAGTTTGGCTGGTCGTAGAGAAGAGGTGAGTCCTGATGCGTCTTAAAGCGATTCGCTCCCTCATTCATGCAAATATCATTTATACGACGCAATCAACTAGGCTTTCTAGTTATCGTAAAAAACAGCAAAAAAATCCAAAGAAAAAAGGAAATGTTGCTAGAAATCTAGTGATGAACTATCTCTACGCTGGAATTTTGTATGCTTGTATATTTGGTGTACAGGGTGCTTTTTTACCGCTTGCTCAAAATCCAGGGCTATTTTCGAATTTTGTCAGCGTCTTTTATCTTTTCATCTTTGCACAGGGATTTCTTTCCTTTTACAATGTTTTTTATGAAAGTAAAGACTTGCAAGCTTACCGACCTTATGCCTTTAGTGAGAGCGAAATTATGGTTGGGAAAGGATTTTCTGTTCTTTTAACTACTTTAATGGGAGTGTTTCCCATTGTTATTTACTTTATTGGTTTGCAAATGCAATCGGGTCAACCAATCTGGCTTGCAATCCCTATTCTGCTTATTTCTTTAGGAGTACTGTTTTCGACACTTATTTTCCTTCTTTTGGTTGGTGTTCATTTTATTACGAAAACAACTATTTTTAGGAAATATAAAAAGCTTGCCTCTAATATTTTACTGGCTCTTGCTACAATAATGGCTTTTGGTGCGATTTTATTGGTGAATTTGCAAAATAACTCTAACGTTAAAAACGCAATATTGCAAGATCAACCTGCTTATTTTCCGCCAATGACGATTTTTCATGCTTTCAGTATGCAACCTTTTGCTTTGAATTCTTTGCTGGGAATGGGAGCTTGGGTAGTCGTAGCTGTTATATTATTTATAATTGTTAAGCGAAAGGTTTTACCAGAATTTTATGAAGCTGCAATGACTACAACAGCAACGGTCAATAGACAAAAACGAACGAAAATTTTCAAGATGAATGGACTTAGGAACTTTCCGCAGTTTGTGTTGCGCTATCAATTAAACCTAATCAGTGATGGCTCCGTCTTATTACAAACTCTTTTGATGCCTAGTGTGTTACCTTACTTTATTCTAATTCCGTTAATGGCTAGTTTTATGCAGAATAGTGAAATGATTTCTCCTTATTTGACAACAAGATTTGCTTTTCCACTGATGTTGATAGCAACATTTGTAGCAAGTTTAAATACAGGTGGAGCAAATTTAACAGGAATTGGCATTTCACTTGAACGTGAAAATTATGATTATTTGAAAGTATTACCCTTTGATATGGCACGTTATCTTAAATTTAAGTTTTGGAATTTATTTGTCATTCAATCCATTTTGCCATTCATTTTGTTAGCAATCTTTTCATTTGTGGTTGGTGTACAACCTATTGCTATTCTATTGATGCTAATCGCTTGGTTATTGACTTGTCTAGCATGGAGTGCTTGGGGATATCATCGTGATAAACGCCTACAAGTTACTAACTGGTCGAATGTGACGGAATTATTTAATCGTGAAAATAATTCACTAAAGATGATTTTGGGCATTGTTGCTATGATTATTTACATAATCATTATTGCAGTGAGCGCTTATTTCATTTTGGTATCACCAGATTTAGTGGGCTATTTGTTAGCGGGTACTTTTCTGATTGCTCTTGCAATGATGGCATTTTTACTGACAAATCATTATTTGAAAAAAGTTCAAGCTGAAGTAGAAAATTAAGCTGAAAGTTTTTGAATACTTACTATGTTTTTATTGCTTAGCAAGAATATATTGATAAGAGTCTATAAATTTTTATGTGCGCTTTGAAACATCTATATACTAAATTTATGCTATAATAAATACTATGTACACCAAACCAACTTCTGCTTATGTACACATTCCGTTTTGTACTCAAATTTGTTATTATTGTGACTTTTCCAAAGTTTTTATCAAAAATCAGCCTGTTGATGCTTACTTAGAGCATTTGATTCAGGAGTATAGAGCTTATGATATAAAAAAGTTGCGGACGCTCTATATTGGCGGTGGGACACCGACAGCTCTTTCAGCGCAGCAGATGGAGTTTCTGTTAGCAGAGCTGACGAAAAGTTTGGATTTATCATGTTTAGAAGAGTTGACGATTGAGACCAATCCAGGTGATTTGGATCCAGATAAGATTGCTGTTTTAAAGGCTTCGGCTGTTAACCGAGTATCTCTAGGTGTGCAAACTTTTGATAATCACATGCTCAAGCAAATTGGGCGCAGCCATTTAGAGAAAGATATTTATGAAAATATCACCAATCTGAAGCAAGCTGGGTTTGACAATATCTCTATTGACTTGATCTACGCATTACCCAAGCAGACCATGGACAACGTGCGGGAAAATGTAGCCAAGGCTATTGCACTAGACATCCCTCATATGAGTCTTTACAGCTTAATTCTAGAAAATCACACGGTTTTTATGAATCGGATGAGGCGAGGAAAGCTGCCTTTGCCTAAAGAAGACTTGGAAGCGGAGATGTTTGAGTATATCATTGAGGAGTTGGAAAAGGCTGGGTTTGAACACTATGAGATTTCCAACTTTTCTAAGCCAGGCTTTGAGAGTCGACACAATCTCATGTACTGGGACAATGCAGAATACTTTGGTATTGGGGCTGGAGCTTCCGGCTATGTCAATGGGGTTCGCTACAAAAATCATGGTCCGATTCGTCATTACTTAGAGGCAGTTGAAAAGGGCAATGCTCGTGTGAGTGAGGAACATCTGAGTAAGCAAGAGATGATGGAAGAGGAGATGTTTCTGGGCTTGCGTAAGAAGTCAGGTGTTTCTAAAAAGCGTTTTGAAGAAAAATTTGGTATTTCTTTTGAGCAGCAGTATGGTCATGTAGTAACAGAATTGACTGAGCAAGGACTCTTAGTTCCTGATAAAGAAATCGTCCGTATGACTAAAAAGGGTCTTTTTTTAGGTGATACGGTCGCAGAGAAATTTATATTGGAGTAAATTATGGGTTTAACTTATCAAATGAAAATGAAAATTCCGTTTGACATGGCGGATATGAACGGTCATATCAAGTTGCCTGATGTTATTTTGCTGTCCTTACAGGTATCAGGTTTGCAATCCATTGATTTGGGGATTAGCGACAAGGATATGCTGGAGAAATACAATCTGGTCTGGATTATTACTGACTATGATATCGATGTGGTACGGCTGCCTAAATTTGGTGAAGAAATGACGATTGAAACAGAAGCACTTTCCTATAATCGTCTCTTTTGTTATCGTCGTTTTACCGTTTTTGATGAAAATGATGTTGCTGTGATTGAAATGATGGCTACCTTTGTCCTTATGGACAGAGACAGTCGAAAAGTGCACGCTGTAGAGCCAAAGATTGTTGCGCCTTACGAGGCAGAATTTTCTAAAAAGTTGATTCGTGGACCAAAATATCCAGAACTGAAAGATTCGACCAGTAAAGATTATCATGTTCGGTTTTATGATTTAGACATGAATGGTCATGTCAACAACAGCAAGTATCTGGACTGGATTTTTGAAGTTATGGGTGCTGATTTTCTCATGAAACACGTTCCCAAAAAAGTTCACCTCAAGTATGTCAAGGAAGTGCGACCTGGTGGGCAGATTACCTCTAGCTATGATTTGAATGGATTAGAGAGCAATCATCAGATTTCCAGCGATGGTGATACCAATGCACAAGCTATGGTAACTTGGCAAGAAATTTCATAAGAGAAACAATAGAAAGAGAAGTATGACCTACAAAGGATATTTAATTGATTTAGATGGAACGATTTATAAAGGAAAAGACCGAATCCCAGCGGGAGAAGCTTTTATCCATGAATTGCAGCGGCGTAATATTCCATATTTATTTGTGACAAATAATACAACACGTACTCCTGAGACTGTTCAAACAATGCTAGCGGAACAATTCAATGTTGAAACGCCGATTGAAACGATTTATACAGCGACTTTAGCAACGGTTGACTACTTAAATGATAAAAATCTAGGCAAGAAAGTCTATGTTATCGGTGATGTCGGACTTAAGCAAGCCATTGCAGAAGCTGGCTATATCGAAGATACGGATAATCCAGATTATGTAGTCGTGGGATTGGATTGGGAAGTGGACTATGAAAAATTGTCAATTGCTACGTTAGCTATTCAAAAGGGAGCTCATTTCGTAGGAACCAATCCAGATCTTAATATTCCAACGGAGCGCGGTCTCATGCCTGGAGCAGGATCGATTATTACTCTCATTGAAGTAGCAACTCGTGTGAAACCTGTTTATATCGGGAAGCCAAATGCAATTATCATGGAAAAGGCGGTTGAGCATCTAGGACTACCGCGGCAAGAAGTGATAATGGTTGGGGATAATTACCTGACGGACATTCGGGCTGGGATTGACAATGGTATCCCTACGCTTCTGGTGACAACTGGCTTTACGAAACCAGAAGAAGTGCCAGGCTTGTCAATCCAACCAGATTATGTACTTTCTAGCCTAGCGGAGTGGGATTTTGATGCGCACTAAACTGACCTTTTGGCTGAGTATGCTCTGCTTTTTAGCAGTGGCTATTTTGTTGACCATTTATCTGACTTGGCTGTTTTATCCTTTGGAAATTTCTTGGTTGCATTTAGAAAATCAAGTTTACCTCAAATCTGCAACCATTCAGTATAATTTCAATGTTTTGATGAATTACTTAACCAATCCATTTCAGCAAAAGCTCTCCATGCCTGATTTTCGCTCATCAGCAGCAGGTCTGCACCATTTTCAAGTCGTGAAATATCTTTTTCATCTGGCGCAAGTTGCTTTTCTAGCAACCTTACCAGCGGTTTGTTTGTTTGTAAAAAACATTATAAAAAAAAGATATCTATCTGTCTTTTCAAAGGCGATTTTAGCTATTATTTGGTTGCCTATTGTAATTGCTGGTGTGGCGCTGGGGATTGGCTTTGATGCGTTTTTCACTCTCTTTCACCAGATTTTATTTGTTGGGGATAAAACTTGGTTATTTGACTCTGCTAAAGATCCTGTTATTTGGATATTACCAGAAGAATTTTTCCTCCACGCCTTTCTTTTGTTTTTTATTCTTTATGAAGGCTTTGCTGTGGGGTTATACCTGTGGAGTCGAAAAATCTATTTGAAGAAGGAGGAAAAATGATGTCAGCCAATCAGCAAGTGCGAAAAGATGTTAGTTTATTTTCTGCTTTGTGTCTGATTTATGTCTTCGTCATGACAATGATTAGCTTAATCTATCAGACGATTGTAACCTTGTTTCAAGCGATTCGTTATCCCGGAAATCTTGAGAGAATCCAAAAAGCAACGGAAAGTTTTATGTCACGCGATGGCAGCTATTATCTAATTGCTGTTTGTGCAGGAGTATTTATCTTTTGGTTGTATCGGGACGGAAAATTATTTAAGTCTGATTTACGAACGCAGAAAAGGGTCATGACTCCCAAAACGTTTGGAATAGTTTTATCATTCTTACTTCTGGGTCAATTAGGTTTTGTACTCTTTAATCAAATATTTGAGGCAGTATTGAATATCTTTGGATTTAGCTTATTTAAAGCCATTGAATCAGCTTCCGCGGGCTCAGATAGTGTAACGATGTTTTTGTATGCAGGTTTTTTCGGTCCTGTTTCAGAAGAATTGATTTTTCGCGGGGCAGGCTTACGAACATTTGAAAAATATGGAAAAGTCTTTGCGATTTTGATGTCTTCCCTCATATTTGGTTTATTTCATGGAAATATCCCGCAGTTCTTTTTTGCAGCTTTTGTTGGAATTATCTTCTCTTATGTGACCTTGGAGTATTCAATTCTCTGGGCAATGGTTTTCCACGTTTTTAATAACTTGGTCATCGGAGATGGTTTAACTTATTTGTATTCGTTTTTGCCGGACGATATAGGTGGTCTCTTACACTTATTTATCCTGCTAGTCGGTGCAAGTGTCGCAGTAATTTTCCTGATTAAAAACAAAGCAGACATAAAAATGTATGTACAAGAAAATCGTTCATTTCCAGGGGCCTATAGGCAAGCTTTTCGTTCTGTTTGGTTCTGGATTTTTACAATCTTCATGTTTTTAACATCTTTGACCTTGATAAGTCATTTGTGAAAGAAGATTTTTGAAAGGACTTTCAACTTTCTTTCATTTATGATAAAATAAAGGTAACAAAAGAGGAGCGTATCAATCATGGAACAAACATTTTTTATTATAAAACCAGACGGTGTAAAACGTGGCTTGGTTGGAGAAGTACTGAAGCGCGTAGAACAACGTGGTTACAAAATCGAACGTTTGGAAATGAGAACCAATGTTTCAAATGAGTTAATTGATCAGCATTATGAAGCCCTATTAACGAAAGATTTTTATCCCTCAATCCGTGATTATATGACAAGCGGGCCTGTGATTATCGGTGTTTTATCGGGAAGCCAAGTGATTTCAGGTTGGCGTCACATGATGGGCGCTACTCGTCCGGAAGAAGCTCTACCAGGAACTATTCGCGGAGATTTTGCACAAGCAGCTGAAGCTGGTGAAACGATTCGAAATGTTGTTCATGGTTCAGATTCTGAAGAGTCTGCCAAACGGGAAATTGCGCTTTGGTTTGGTAATCATTAAAACATAGTAGTATAAATTCGAGAGAGTACAGATAGCCATTGCTTTTGTTCTCTCTTTTTTTACTATCCGAATTGTACTGGGTGTGTTATAATAAAAAGGAATTGGAAATGTTTTAATATACTGAAAATTAATTGTTTTATCAAGGAGGAGATATGTCAGATAAAAAAATTCATTTAGTAATTGTAACGGGGATGAGTGGAGCGGGAAAGACCGTGGCCATCCAGTCTTTTGAGGATTTAGGTTATTTTACAATTGATAATATGCCTCCTACACTTGTTCCTAAATTTTTGCAGTTAATCGAAACAACGCAAGACAATGACAAGATTGCTATGGTTGTAGATATGCGTAGTCGTTCCTTCTTTTCTGAGATTCAGAAAGTTCTAGATGAGATTGAAAGTAACGCTGGACTTGATTTTAAGATTTTGTTTTTAGATGCGGCAGATACAGAATTAGTTGCACGTTACAAGGAAACGCGGCGTAGCCACCCCTTAGCAACAGACGGTCGTATTTTAGACGGTATCAAGCTAGAACGTGAGTTACTAGCACCGTTGAAAAACATGAGTCAAAACGTGGTAGATACGACCGAATTAACACCGCGCGGATTGCGTAAAACCATTTCTGAGCATTTTTCAGATCAGACAAAACTTCAATCGTTTCGCATTGAAGTGGTGAGTTTTGGCTTTAAATATGGTCTTCCGCTAGATGCCGACCTTGTTTTTGATGTACGTTTTTTACCAAATCCATATTACCAACCAGAACTTCGCAATCAAACAGGGCTTGACAAACCCGTTTATGATTATGTGATGAATCATACGGAGTCAGAAGAATTTTATCAGCACTTAGTGGCTCTTATCAAACCGATTTTACCCGGCTATAAAAAAGAGGGGAAATCTGTTTTAACAATTGCGGTTGGTTGTACAGGCGGTCAACACAGAAGTGTGGCTTTTGCACAACGTCTAGCAGATGATTTGGCAAGCGAATGGACCGTTCATTCATCACATCGAGACAAAGACCGCAGAAAGGAAACGGTGAATCGTTCATGAGGAGACCGAAGATTGCTGTTATTGGTGGTGGAACCGGAATTTCGGTCATTTTGGACAGTTTACGTAAGAAAGATGTAGACATTGCTGCTATTGTGACGGTCGCTGATGACGGAGGAAGTTCGGGGGAATTGCGAAAAAACATTCAACAATTGACACCGCCCGGTGATTTGCGAAATGTTTTGGTGGCTTTATCGGACATGCCGCGCTTTTATGAAAAAGTTTTTCAATATCGCTTTGCAGCTGAAGACGGTGCTTTAGCTGGACATCCACTTGGGAACTTGATTATTGCAGGTATTTCAGAAATGCAAGGGTCGACTTACAACGCTATGCAGCTACTGACTAAGTTTTTCCACACAACTGGCAAAATTTATCCGTCTTGTGATATACCTTTAACGCTTCATGCTGTATTTACTGATGGAAGCGAAGTCGCTGGAGAAAGTCATCTCGCAGAACACCAAGGTATGATTGAACGAGTTTATGTCACCAATACCTATAATGACCAGAAGCCGGTGGCTAGTCGCAAAGTGGTAGAGACGATTTTAGAAAGTGATATGGTTGTTTTGGGACCAGGGTCATTGTTTACCTCTATCTTACCCAATATGATGATTGAAGAAATTGGACAAGCTCTTTTAGAAACAAAGGCGGAAATCGCTTATGTCTGCAATATTATGACCCAGCGTGGTGAAACCGAGCATTTTACAGATAGTGACCATGTAGCCGTTTTGCATCGACATTTAGGAAAACGATTTATTGATACTGTTTTGGTGAATATTGAGGAAGTTCCTCAAGAGTATATGAATTCTAATAAATTTGATGAGTATTTGGTGCAGGTTGAGCATGATTTTAAAGGTTTGAAAGAGCAAGTACCTCGTGTCATTTCGTCTAATTTTCTTCGCTTGGAAAATGGCGGAGCTTTTCATGATGGTGAATCAGTCGTCGATGAACTTATGCAGATTATACAGGTGCGCAAATGAGTTTTACCATTAAAGTGAAAGAAGAACTGCTTGGCCTAGGCAAAAAAGATAAAATGGAATTATCGGCTATCATTAAGATGTCAGGCAGTTTAGGAATTTCTAGTCAAGGCTTAACATTATCTGTTACGACAGAAAATGCAAAAATCGCTCGTCACATTTATGAATTGTTGGCAGCTTTTTATCAAGTCAAATCGGATATTCGTCATCATCAAAAAGCGAATCTTCGGAAAAACCGTGTTTATACTGTTTTTTTAGATGAAGGTGTGGAACAAATTTTAGCTGATTTGCACTTGGCAGACTCTTTTTTTAGAATTGAAGCAGGTATTGATCAAGCTATTTTATCAGATGATGAGGCTAGCCGATCGTATTTACGAGGAGCATTTTTATCAACGGGCAGTATGCGTGATCCAGATTCTGGGAAATATCAGCTGGAAATCTTGTCGGTCTATTTTGACCATGCGGAGGATTTAGCAGCTTTGATGCGAAAGTTTTTATTGGACGCCAAGACAATTGAGCGCAAAAAAGGCTCAGTAACCTATCTGCAGCGAGCTGAGGACATTATGGACTTTTTGATTGTGATTGGGGCTATGGAAGCGATGACTGAGTTTGAGTCGGTCAAACTTTTGCGGGAGGCTAGAAATGATCTGAATCGGACGAATAATGCAGAAACAGCGAATATTGCTCGAACGGTGACAGCTAGCATGAAAACCATTCACAACATTAGCAAAATCATTGACACAGTTGGTTTAGAAAGTTTGCCGGTTGATTTGCAAGAGGTAGCTTATCTGCGTGTCAATCATCCGGATTATTCTATCCAGCAGTTGGCAGAAAGTCTTAGTAAGCCTTTGACGAAAAGTGGTGTCAATCATCGCTTGAGGAAAATCAATAAAATCGCAAATGAGTTGTAGAAAATGCAAAGAAATGTGGCTTATATATTATAGTCGGAATCAATTTGAGAATTTCCATTAAAACTTTACGGTTTTCTCTTGAAGATTTTCAAAAAGTGTGATATAGTAATAAAAATTAAATAATCCTTTAAATCTGTCCCGTGAGGCAGACAAGGAGTCAAAGTATAAGATGGTATAGTACAGTGAGGCTGTTAGCAGTTTCTCTATGCTTACCTAGATTTTCTGAAGTCTCCTTGTGAAGGAGACTTTTTCTTTTAACTTTTTATACAGGAGGTTTTCCATGAAAACAAAAGAAGTTGTTGATGGTTTGACAATGAAACGTGCCATTACACGGATCACTTATGAAATCATTGAGCGCAACAAAGAGCTAGACAAGATTGTCTTAATTGGTATAAAAACACGGGGTGTTTACATTGCACAGCGGATTCAAGAACGATTAGCGCAACTTGAAAAGATTGATGTACCCATCGGTGAGTTGGATACCAAACCATTCCGCGATGATTTTAAAGTGGAAGAAGATACAACACATGTTCCTGTTGATATTACAGACCGCGAAGTCATCTTGGTAGATGATGTCCTCTATACAGGACGCACCATTCGTGCTGCTATTGATAATCTAGTTAGCTTGGGACGTCCATCACGCGTGAGCTTGGCTGTTTTAGTAGACCGTGGGCATCGTGAGTTGCCGATTCGAGCAGATTATGTGGGCAAAAACATTCCAACTAGTCGAACAGAAGAAATTATTGTGGAAATGATAGAACAGGATGGTCAAGACCGTGTCTTGATTGCGGAGGAGTTATAAGAAAATGAGTCAAGATGTGAAATATGATGTACACGATATGCCAAAACCTGGTTTGCTTGTAGGATTATCCTTTCAGCATTTGTTTGCCATGTTTGGGGCAACGGTTCTTGTTCCAATTCTGGTTGGAATTGACCCAGCAGTTGCCTTGTTTTCAAGCGGTCTAGGAACCTTAGCGCATTTAACAGTTACCAAGTACAAAGTGCCAGCTTATATGGGGTCTAGTTTCGCTTATATTGCAGCTATGCAAATGTTGATGAAAACAGACGGTATCGCAGCAGTCGCTCAAGGTGCCATTACAGGTGGTTTGGTTTACTTCATTGTAGCTCTTATTGTGAAGTTCGCTGGGAATGCTTGGATTGATAAGATTTTGCCGCCAGTTGTGGTAGGACCAATCATTATGGTCATCGGACTAAGCCTAGCAAGCACAGCTGTAAATGATGTCATGCTAAAAGACGGTAAATACAATTTAACTTATTTCATCATTGGAATTGTCACTCTCTTTGCAGTCATCCTCTTTAATATCTATGGTAAAAAGATTGTTGGAATTATTCCGGTGCTGTTAGGCTTGATTGTCGGATATGTCTTCGCGCTCATTCTTGGAATGGTAACAGGAGAAGAAATTATTTCCTTTGCAAAAGTCTCTCAAGCTTCATGGTTCCATGTCCCACCTATGCACCTTCCTTTCTTAGACTATAATGTAAAATTTTATCCAAGTGCGATTTTAACAATGGCTCCAATTGCATTTGTAACTATGACAGAGCACTTTGGTCATGTTATGGTATTGAATAGCTTGACCGGAAAAGATTTCTTTAAAGACCCAGGATTGGATAAAACTCTTGCCGGAGATGGTCTTGCACAAGTTATCGCTGGGATTTTCGGTGCGCCACCAGTAACGAGTTACGGTGAAAATATCGGTGTGATGGCTCTCAATAAAATCTATAGCGTTTATGTTATTGCAGGTGCAGCAGTACTTGCGATTGTGATGAGTTTTGTCGGAAAAGTATCGGCACTCTTACAATCCATTCCAACTCCAGTTCTAGGCGGTATTTCTATTGCGCTCTTTGGAGTCATCGCTTCTAGTGGTTTGAAAATTTTAATTGAAAAGCAAACGGACTTTGACAATAAGAAAAATCTGTTGATTGCTAGTGTGATCTTAGTCGCTGGGATTGGAGGATTAACGCTTCAACTTTCAGGTCTGCAAATTTCAGGGGTCGCCTTGTCAACGGTTCTTGGAATTGTGCTCTATCTTATCTTGCCTGAACCTAAAAATTAGTTTGAATTCTTAATTTTATTGAAAGAAACGCCGTATCTAATAAAAGGAGAAATACACCATGTCATCTAATCAAATCGCTCTTAAAAACGTTGTCTCTATGGAAACTCTTACCAATGAGGAAGTCTTAAGTTTAATCAAACGTGGCATTGAATTTAAAAATGGAGCAAAAGCTCATTATGATGAACAGCATATTATCGCTAATCTCTTCTTTGAGCCCTCTACGCGAACACATAAAGCCTTTGAAGTAGCGGAATTAAAGCTAGGTTGTGACCTGTTGGATTTTGATTCAAAGACCAGCTCTATCAACAAAGGAGAGACCTTATATGATACGATTTTAACCATGTCAGCGCTCGGAGTGGATGTCTGTGTCATTCGTCATCCAGAAGTGGACTATTACAAGGAATTAGTCGAAAGTCCAACGATTACAACTTCAATTGTGAATGGTGGTGATGGCTCTGGACAACATCCGAGTCAAAGTTTGCTAGATTTGATGACCATTTATCAAGAGTTTGGGCATTTTGACGGCTTGAAGATTGCGATTGCAGGCGACTTAGATCACTCGCGCGTGGCCAAGTCAAATATGCAAATCTTGAAGCGTCTGGGTGCAGAACTTTATTTTGCAGGTCCAGAGGTATGGAGAAGTGAAGAATTTGCAGATTATGGGCAATTTGTCACACTTGATGAAGTCGTTGACCAAGTGGATGTCTTAATGCTTCTGCGCGTGCAGCACGAGCGTCATGATGACAATTCACTCTTTTCAAAAGAAAATTATCATAGATTGCACGGCTTAACTCAGGAACGATATGACAGACTGAAGGATACAGCCATCATCATGCATCCAGCTCCAGTCAATCGCGATGTTGAAATTGCAGATCATCTGGTAGAAGCTCCAAAATCGCGGATTGTAGAGCAAATGACAAATGGTGTATTTGTCCGTATGGCAATTATTGAGTCTGTTTTAAATGGACGAAAAGAGCAATAGACACTAAGGTATTGCTGTAAGAACAAACGGAGGGGAAAATGGAAAAACGCTTGTTAATTCTGGAAGATGGGACAGTATTTGAAGGAGAGGCATTCGGGGCTGATATGGATGTGACCGGAGAAATCGTCTTTAATACAGGTATGACCGGTTATCAAGAATCTATTACAGATCAATCATACAATGGGCAAATTTTGACCTTTACCTACCCGTTAATCGGAAATTATGGAATTAACCGTGATGACTACGAATCGATCACTCCTACTTGTAAAGGGGTGGTTGTTTATGAGTGGGCACGAAGGGCAAGCAATTGGCGCAATCAGATGACCCTAGACGAGTTTTTAAAGGTCAAGAAAATTCCAGGAATTGCTGGTATTGATACGCGGGCATTGACGAAAATCATTCGGCAGCATGGAACGATGAAAGCAACAATAGCCAATGTAGGCGACCAAATGGTGCATCTGCAAGATCAGTTGAAGGCGACCGTTTTGCCGACTGACAATATCAAACAAGTCTCAACGAAAACGCCATATCCAGCACCGGGTTCAGGTCCTAGTATTGTGTTAGTTGATTTTGGATTGAAACATTCGATTCTTCGTGAATTGGCGGCACGCAATTGTAATGTGACGGTTGTGCCTTATGACACAAGTGCAGCAGATATTCTCCACCTTCACCCTGACGGTGTCATGTTATCCAACGGTCCAGGTAATCCAGATGATGTACCGCAAGTGCTAGACATGATTCGAGGGATTCAAGGTAAAATTCCTCTTTTTGGTATCTGCATGGGACATCAACTTTTTAGTAAGGCAAATGGAGCTCAGACCTATAAAATGAAATTTGGTCACCGTGGTTTTAATCATGCTGTCAGAGAGATTGCGACAGGGCGGATTGATTTTACCAGCCAAAATCATGGTTATGCTGTTAGTCGGGAAAATTTTCCGAGCGAGTTGTTGATTACACATGAGGAAATCAACGATAAGTCTATTGAAGGTGTGCGGCATCGGTTTTTCCCTGCTTTTTCAGTGCAATTTCATCCTGATGCTGCACCAGGGCCACATGATGCCAGTTATCTCTTTGATGAGTTTATGGAAATGATTGATGCTTTTAAACAACAGCATAGTTCATTGTAATCAATGGATTAGGAAATAGGAGAAAAACATGCCAAAACGTACAGATATTCAGAAAATTATGGTGATTGGCTCTGGTCCCATTGTCATTGGACAGGCTGCTGAGTTTGATTATGCAGGAACGCAGGCTTGCTTGTCTTTGAAAGAAGAGGGCTACACGGTCGTTTTAGTTAATTCCAATCCTGCAACCATTATGACAGACAAGGAAATTGCTGATAAGGTTTATATTGAGCCAATCACGCTGGAATTTGTCACCAGAATTTTACGGAAAGAGCGACCAGATGCACTTCTACCGACTTTGGGTGGGCAAACAGGTCTCAATATGGCAATGGAATTATCTAAAGAAGGCATCTTGGATGAACTGGGTGTCGAACTTTTGGGAACCAAGCTGTCGGCTATTGACCAAGCTGAGGATCGTGATTTATTCAAGCAGCTCATGGAAGAGCTGAAACAGCCTATTCCGGAATCTGAAATTGTAAATACAGTTGAAGAAGCAATGGAGTTTGCAGCGAAAATAGGCTACCCAGTCATTGTTCGCCCAGCCTTTACCTTAGGGGGAACTGGCGGCGGAATGTGTGCCAATGAGGAAGAATTGCGAGAGATTGCAGAGAATGGTCTGAAATTATCTCCCGTGACTCAGTGTTTGATTGAGCGCTCTATTGCTGGTTTCAAAGAAATTGAGTACGAAGTTATGCGTGATGCGGCTGACAATGCTTTGGTGGTCTGCAATATGGAAAACTTTGATCCAGTCGGTGTACACACAGGCGATTCCATTGTCTTTGCACCAACGCAAACTCTTTCGGATTATGAAAATCAAATGTTGCGGGATGCTAGCTTGAAAATTATTCGCGCTCTAAAAATCGAAGGCGGCTGTAATGTTCAATTGGCATTGGATCCACATAGCTTTAATTACTATGTCATTGAAGTCAATCCGCGCGTGTCTCGTTCGTCTGCCTTAGCTTCTAAAGCTACAGGCTACCCTATTGCTAAATTGGCTGCAAAAATCGCCATTGGCTTGACGCTAGATGAGGTTATTAATCCGGTCACAGGCACAACTTATGCCATGTTTGAACCGGCTCTGGATTATGTTGTAGCTAAAATTCCACGTTTTCCTTTTGATAAATTTGAACATGGAGAACGTCATCTGGGAACGCAAATGAAAGCAACAGGAGAAGTCATGGCTATTGGACGTAATATCGAAGAAAGTTTGCTCAAAGCCTGTCGTTCTCTGGAAATTGGTGTTGATCATAATGAAATGCCAGAACTAAATCTAGTGGCAGATGATGATTTACTGGAAAAGGTCGTCAAAGCTCAGGATGATCGTCTTTTCTATATATCTGAAGCAATCCGCCGTGGCTATGATATCGAAGAAATTGCAAAACTAACCAAGATTGATTTGTTCTTTCTGGATAAATTACTTCACATCCATGAATTAGAGCAGAAGTTAATGACTCATATTGGAGATGCAAATCTGCTTAGACAGGCTAAGCAAAACGGCTTTGCAGATACTAAATTAGCTCGGCTTTGGAAAATGACAGCAGAAGAAATACGTCAATTTCGTAAAGAAGAGCGGATTCTTCCAGTCTATAAAATGGTTGACACCTGTGCAGCTGAGTTTGAATCAAGCACACCATATTTTTATTCCACTTATGCTTTGGAAAATGAATCAATCAAGTCAGACAAAGAATCTGTTCTGGTGCTAGGCTCTGGACCTATTCGGATTGGTCAAGGAGTAGAATTTGACTATGCGACCGTGCACTCGGTCAAGGCTATTCAAGCAACTGGCTATGAAGCAATCATTATGAATAGTAATCCTGAAACGGTCTCAACAGATTTTTCGGTTTCTGATAAGCTTTACTTTGAACCCTTGACTTTTGAAGATGTCATGAATGTCATTGAACTGGAAAAACCTAAGGGAGTTATCGTTCAGTTTGGTGGACAAACCGCTATCAATCTAGCTGAACCATTATCAAAAGCTGGTGTGAAAATTTTAGGTACTCAAGTGGCTGATCTTGACCGTGCAGAAGATCGTGATTTGTTTGAACAGGCTCTTAAGGATTTGAATATTCCGCAGCCACCAGGTCAGACAGCGACGAATGAAGAAGAAGCGGTAGCAGCTGCTCGTAAGATTGGTTTTCCTGTTTTGGTTCGTCCGTCCTACGTTCTGGGTGGTCGGGCTATGGAGATTGTCGAGAATGAAGCAGATCTTCGTTCTTATATGCGAACTGCTGTCAAGGCTAGCCCTGATCATCCGGTGTTGGTGGACTCTTACATTGTCGGTAAGGAATGTGAGGTAGATGCTATTTCAGACGGTCGTCAGGTCTTGATTCCAGGGATTATGGAGCATATTGAACGGGCTGGAGTTCACTCAGGTGATTCTATGGCTGTTTATCCTCCGCAAACCTTATCTGTTCAAGTGCAGCAGACTATCGCCGATTATACTAAGAAATTGGCTATCGGACTTCACTGTATCGGTATGATGAACATTCAGTTTGTCATCAAAGATGAGAAGGTTTATGTCATTGAGGTCAATCCTCGTGCTAGCCGGACGGTGCCATTCTTGTCGAAAGTGACAAATATTCCTATGGCACAGGTGGCAACTCAACTGATTTTAGGTCAAACTTTGGCGGAGCTAGGGTATGAAGACGGTCTTTATCCAGAAAGTCAAAATGTTCATGTTAAAGCTCCAGTCTTTTCCTTCACCAAGTTAGCTAAGGTTGACAGTCTTTTAGGACCTGAGATGAAATCTACAGGCGAAGTCATGGGGACTGATTCAACTCTTGAAAAAGCGCTTTATAAAGCTTTTGAAGCATCTTATTTCCACCTTCCTGCTTTTGGTAATGTCATTTTTACCATTGCTGATGATACTAAAGAAGAAGCATTGGCGTTAGCACGTCGCTTCTCAAATATTGGTTACAGTATTTTAGCCACGGAAGGTACTGCTAAATTCTTTAAAGAAAATGATATTCAAGCGCAATTGGTTGAAAAAATCGGTACAGATGATCGTAATGACATTCCTGCCTTTGTTCGCAAAGGTAAGGTTCAGGCGATTATCAATACAGTCGGAACGAAACGAACAGCAGATGAACACGGTCAGGCTATCCGTCAATCAGCCATTGAGCATGGAGTGCCGCTATTTACAGCACTTGATACAGCTGATGCCATGCTAAAGGTTTTAGAAAGTCGTAGCTTTATGACAGAAGCAATTTAGAGCGGTATTCTTTTTGTCATGATATTAAGTTCTTTTTTTAAAAGCTCTTGACAAATCTATTTATCTATCTTATACTTAATACAATTAAATACAACTTTAATCATGTCCTGTGAGGCATAAAAGTAATCGTTAAAATGGATTAGTGCGCTAATCTACTATTTTGCTGTAAACTTTTGGCTCAGGATTTCCTGAGCTTTTTGATTTTTAAGGCTGTATTCAATTAATAAATGTAGTCTGTGAGCTACGATTAAGGAGAATGTGCATGTCTTTAGACAAAAATAATAAGCGAGCATTAGTTGCTGCAATTGTTGCATCAGGAACAGACGACTTAAATGTCATGTTCTTAGCTTTTTCGATGTCGTCTATCATTTCAGAATTGGGCGTTACAGGAGCCCAAGGGGGCTGGATTGCGACGATTACCAATCTAGGAATGTTGGTTGGTGGTTTGCTCTTTGGTATACTGGCTGACCGTTATCACAAGTTCAAAGTCTTTAAATGGACGATTGTTATTTTTTCATTGGCGACAGGACTGATTTACTTTACACAAAATATTTATTATCTCTATCTCATGCGTTTCATTGCTGGGATAGGTGTTGGTGGAGAGTATGGAGTTGCCATTGCGATCATGGCAGGAATTGTTCCTGTTGGAAAAATGGGACGCATTTCATCTCTAAACGGAATTGCAGGTCAAATCGGTTCCATTACTTCAGCGCTGTTAGCAGGTTGGCTGGCACCGGCACTTGGCTGGAAAGGCCTTTTCCTCTTTGGACTTGCGCCTATTGCCTTGGTTTTGTGGATGATATTAGCGATTGACGATGACCATATTCGAGATAATGGCAATGTGAAATCAACGGCAAAAGAACGCCAGCCTATTAAAATGAGCGAATTGTTTAAAACACCAGCTCTAACAGCTCAGACGGTAGCACTAATGGTCATGACGACGGTACAAATTGCTGGGTATTTTGGGATGATGAACTGGCTTCCAACCATTATCCAAACAAGCCTGCATATTTCTGTAAAAGATTCCTCACTTTGGATGGTCTCAACGATTTTGGGAATGTGTCTGGGAATGCTCACTTTCGGTCAAATCCTTGATAAATGGGGACCAAGATTTGTTTATTCAATCTTTCTTTTAGCTTCTTCTATGTGTGTTTACCTCTTCCAATTCGCCAATTCAATGCCAGCCATGATTGTCGGTGGTGCGATTGTCGGCTTCTTTGTAAACGGTATGTTTGCTGGTTATGGCGCGATGATTACGAGATTGTATCCGGCTCACATTCGCTCCACAGCTAATAATGTCATCTTAAATGTTGGCCGAGCAATTGGAGGATTTTCATCTGTGATTATTGGAAAAATTTTAGATATCTCGAGCGTTTCAATGGTCATGATTTTCCTAGCAAGCCTTTATTTGATTAGCTTTGCTGCCTTGTGGACGATTAAGAATTTAAAAGCAGAACGTTACTCACTGTTAGGAGAAGAATTAGTCGTAAAAGAAGCGTAATATACCAAGTTTTAATGAAAGTCTGTTCATTTGAATGACAGGCTTTTTACATTTCATGATATAATGAAATCAGGCAAGTATAGGAGGAGATGGGATGAATTTTAAACAGCTGTCGTATTTTCAGGATATTGTTCGTACAGGGAGTTTTACAGAAGCAGCAGAAGAAAATTTTATTTCGCAATCAGCCATGTCCCAACAGATGAAGTCGCTGGAAGAGGAGCTTGGTGTGACCCTTTTTGAACGAAAAAATCGCGGATTTCATTTAACGAGAGCTGGGAAATTTTTTTATCAAAAAAGTCAACGGTTGCTAGAAGATTATAATGGCTTGGTAGCTGATACACAAGTTTTGACAGGAACACAGCCAGTTTCCATGCGGATAGGTCTATTGTGGGGAATGACAGAAAGCGTACTGCCCCAGATTTTAGCTGAATTCAAAGAGCGTTTTCCAAGTGTTCAGTTGGAGATCATGGTAGGAAGTCATGAAGAGATTGGCACGGCACTGCGCAAGCAAAAGTTGGATATGACCATTAGCGACCAGCGAAAAGCATTTTCTGGCAATTATGCGAATATTTGCTTAACTTCTTTCCCGCTTTATATCAGAGTTGGACATACTCATCCTTTATCCCAATCAAAATCTGTTCAGATGAAAGACTTGCAGGTCTATCCAGCTTTGTTATTAGCTGTGAAAGGACAGGAAAAGATAGAATCTGATTATTATCGTGACAATCTTGGTTTTCAGTCGGAATTTAATTTTGCTTATTCTCCAGAAGAAGCAGCATTGCAACTCATGGTTTCTACTGCTTATTTTCCTTTTGAAAAAATGACTACTAAGGCAACTTCAAACCTTTATTGCGAATATTGCGAATTTCCTCTTTTGCAGAATCAGCAACCGATAGAGCGAGACTATTTTCTTTTTTATCGTTTGGAGCACGCTCATCCTTACACAGAAGATTTTTTAGAAATTGCTAAACGTTATTTCAGATAAGTTTTTCTTATCTGATTTTTCTTGTAATTCAAATTGATTTGTCAAAAGCAAAGCCGTACAATAAGAAATGTAAAGAAGAAAGTGAGGAAATATCATGGATATTGATAATAAAGTCTCTTTTCCGGATTTGCTAGGCTTATCTGAAACGGATCCAGAATTTGTTGCACTTTTTAAGCAATTCGCTTTTCAGGAAGTGCCGAAAGACCTCCCCTTCTCATTAGATGAAAGAAGATATTACTTAGCCACTTTAGCTGTTTTAGTTGGCAGTCAAGGGCTTGAAGCCTATAAAGAGATTCTTCCCGTTGCTTTGGACAATGGGGTGAAAGCCGTGGAAGTCAAAGAATTGCTGTATCAAGCGGTTGCTTATCTAGGTCTTAGTCGGGTTTATGCCTTTTTCGCACCAACGAATACGATTTTTACCAATCAAGGAATGTCACTTCCTTTGGCTAGCCAAAAAAATCCGAAAAATCAAACTCGTTTAGAAGCTGGTGAAGAAGCTCAGATTGCAATTTTTGGCGACCAAATGAAAGGTTTTGCGACAAAGGGAGAGCCGGATGTACGCCATATCAACAAATGGTTAGTCGATAATTGTTTCGGTGATTACTATACTCGCTCTAGCCTTGATTATGCTGAGCGTGAATTATTGACATTCTGTTATCTTTATTCTCAAGGGGGCTGTGAACCGCAGTTGAAGGGACATATTGCAGCCAATCTTTGCTTGGGAAATGATAAAACGTTGTTAATTGCAGTCATCTCTGCCTGTATCCCTTATATTGGTTATCCGCGTACTATCAATGCACTTAGCTGTATCAACGAAGTTGCAAATGCACAACAGTAAATTTATCACAAAGGAAGTAGAAAAATGAAATATCAAACAAAAGAAGCCTTTGATAAGGCAAATCATTTTGGACTTGGTGCATCAAATGATGCTTGTGCTCAATACTTTATCGGTCAATCGTATCTAAATGCCCTCGGTGCAACAAAGGATGGTGTGATTGCCCTTCATAATGTTACTTTTGAGCCTGACTGTCGAAATAATTGGCATATTCACCACGCTAGCAAGGGTGGTGGACAAATTTTGATTTGTACGGCTGGTGAAAGCTGGTATCAAGAAGAAGGTAAAGAAGCCGTTAGTTTATCTGAAGGCTCTGTAGTGATTATCCCCGCGAATGTAAAGCACTGGCACGGTGCGAAAAAAGATTCTTGGTTCAGTCATATAGTGCTTGGTGTTCCTGGGGAAGATTTGTCAAATGAATGGTGTGAAGCCGTTTCAGACGAAGAATATAATCAATTAAAAGATTAGAAAGTTACTGTTAGAATGAAGAGAGTTCTTATTTTAGGAGCCAATGGGCAAATTGCTCGTTTGGTGATTCCAAGATTATTACAGGAAACAGATGTACATTTGACGCTTTATTTGCGAAAAATTGCTCGTTTACAGTCACTTGAAAGTGAGCGAGTGGATGTTCTTGAAGGGGATGTCAATGATTTTGCAGCCTTGACAAGAGCCATGAAAGGTCAAGATATTGTCTACGCCAATCTCGGTGGACAGTTTGAGCCTATGGCAGCAAATGTTGTTAAAGCAATGGAAGAAAATCAAGTTTCTCGTTTGATTTATGTAACAGGCCTTGGTTTGTATCACGAAGTTCCAGGAGAGTTTGGTCGTTGGGTGGAAGAAAGTATTGGTTCGGATATTATGGACGATACTCGTCGCGCAGCGAAAATCATTGAAGAGTCTACTGTTAATTATACGATTTTACGCGCCGCATACATGACAAATAATCCTGAAATTGACTATGAATTAACAGAAAAAGGGGAGTTTTACAAGGGAACAATCATTTCAAGAGTAAGTATTGCGGATTTGATTGTTCGTATCATAAAAGAACCGTCTTTACACAGTTATGCTAGTCTAGGCATTTCAAAGCCAAGAACAGACGGCGATAGACCTATGTATTAAAGAAAATAGCATAAACCTATGGTAAGAAAGTTTGTGCTATTTTTAATTGCATGATTTTATTCCATTTTAAATGATAGGATAACAGTTTATCGCTACACAGAGAAATGAAAATGCTAGAAAAACTCCCAACGCGATACAATAAAGGTGTTCAAGCCTATTGTAAAGCGACAGGAGAAAATATAGCATAAAAATTGCATTGTTTATCACATATAAGAGTGGAACAGATGATTATGATTTACTTATCAAATTGAACTTCTTCTAACAGGTACTCAATGAATTTATCACCCATTTTAGACAAGCTAGCTTTTTCGTGTTTGATATAAACCAGCTCAATAGGGTCATCAATATCTAGCGGAATGGAAACAATATTGTCACCGTTGAGATTGCTGTTGAGAATACCAGTTGCGATAGTGTAACCGTCAAGACCGATTAAAAGATTGAAAAGGGTTGCTCGGTCACTGACAACGATGGATTTTTTATGGTGTTCTTGGGATAGGATTTCTTCTGAAAAGTAAAAGGAATTGTGGGTGCCTTGGTCATAGCTCAGATAAGGAAAATCTTCTAGATCAGCTAATTGCACCAGTTTTTTCTTTGCTAGAGGATTGCTCTTGCTGACAAAGATATGGGGCTGTGCGGTAAAGAGATGAGTGGCAATCAAGTGATTGTCATCTAGCATTTTGGAGAGGACATCGCGGTTGTAGCTGTTGAGAAATAGAACACCAATTTCACTACGGAAATTTTTGACGTCATCAATGATTTCCCAAGTTCGGGTTTCCCGCAGGAAGAGCTCGTACTTTTCCATGTCACTCTTTTTGAGCAGAGATACGAAAGCATTGACCACAAAGGCGTAGTGTTGTGAGGAAACGCTGAAAAGTTCTCGGTTAGCAATGGGATTTTTATAACGTTCTTCCAGCAGCTGGGTTTGCTCCACTACCTGACGAGCATAGGAGAGAAATTCCATGCCGTCCTTGGTCAGAGTAATGCCTTTGGGATTGCGGATGAAAATTTCAATACCCATTTCATTTTCCAAATCACGCACAGCATTAGACAGACTGGGTTGGGTGATAAATAACTGTTTGGCAGCTTCGTTCATACTGCCCGTTTCGACGATTTTAATAATATAATGTAATTGCTGAATTCTCATAAGCCTATTTTATCACATTAGCATTGACAAAACACTTGTTAAGTTGTAAAATATGTTAAATTTAACCTTTAAGAAAGTCCAGCGAGGCTTCCAAGGTTTCAGGTGAAGGAAGAGTGGGAACAAGTCTGCTCTCTATTTTCGTGAGACCTTGCGTGTGTATGCGAGGTCTTTTTTGGTAAAGAAATGAGGTAGAAATGGTAAGTAGTTCGTGTAAGAAAAGATTCGGAAAAATCATGTTGGAGAAGATGAGCATTGTGCATCAAGAAGAAATTGCTCCGCGAATTTTTGCTATGGATTTACAAGGGGAAATGGTTATCCAGATGAAGGCTGGGCAGTTTCTACATATTCGAGTCCCAGATGATACGAAGCTTCTACGGCGACCTATTTCAATTTCAGAGATTGATAAAGAGAGAAAAATCTGTCGGATTATTTACAGGATAGAAGGGGCAGGCACAGAAATTTTTTCTAAATTGCAGAAGGGTCTTCAGTTGGATGTCATGGGTCCTCAAGGAAATGGGTTTGATTTATCTGGTTTGGACATTGAAGATACAGCCTTAATCATAGGAGGCGGTATTGGTGTTCCGCCCTTGCTGCAGGTAGCAAAAGAATTACATAGCAAAGGGGTCAAGGTCACTTCGGTTCTTGGATTTGCAACAAAATTTGCTGTTATTTTGGAAGAAGAGATGAAAAAATACGGTCGTGTCATTGTAACAACAGATGACGGCTCTTATGGTCGCAAAGGCTATGTTTCCTCTGTTGTGAATGAGTTGCCAGAAAGTTTTACTGCGGTTTATGCTTGCGGTGCCCCTGGTATGCTCAAATATGTTGATGAAACATTTCGTAGTCATCCACGAGCTTACATTTCTATGGAGTCACGAATGGCTTGTGGAATGGGGGCTTGCTATGCTTGCGTACTTCATGTGGCTGGTGAGGATCAATCAGTCAATAAGCGTGTCTGTGAAGACGGTCCAGTTTTTGAGACTGGTACAGTTTTGGTGTAGGAGGTGAACATGTCGAAAAATCGTTTAGCAGTTTCTCTTCCGGGTTTGGAATTAAAAAATCCAATTATTCCAGCTTCGGGCTGTTTTGGTTTTGGTCAGGAATATGCCAAATATTATGACCTAGATGTGCTTGGCTCAATCATGATTAAAGCAAGCACGCAGAATCCTCGTTTTGGCAATCCGACACCGCGTGTGGCGGAAACACCAGCTGGTATGCTCAATGCTATTGGTTTGCAAAATCCTGGTGTAGATGTGGTGTTAGCAGAAAAGCTTACTTGGTTGGCTCAACATTATCCTAATCTGCCGATTATTGCTAATGTTGCTGGATTTTCTAATGAAGAATATGCTTTTGTTGCGGGAAAAATTTCTCAAGCACCAAACGTTAAAGCAATCGAACTCAATATTTCTTGCCCTAATGTGGATCATGGCAATGGAGGATTATTGATTGGGCAGGTGCCGGATTTGGCATACGAGGCTGCGAAGGCAGCAGTAGATGTATCGGAAGTGCCGGTCTATGTGAAATTGACACCTAGTGTAGCAGATATTACGCAGATAGCTATAGCAGTTGAAGCTGCAGGAGCAACGGGCTTTACCATGATTAACACCTTGGTTGGCATGCGGTTTGACTTAAAAAGCAGAAAACCCATTATTGCAAATGGAACGGGTGGGATGTCAGGACCAGCTGTTTTTCCAGTCGCCTTGAAGTTAATTCGTCAGGTAGCCCAATCTAGCAGTTTGCCAATCATTGGTATGGGTGGAGTAGATTCAGCAGAAGCAGCCATTGAAATGTTTATTGCGGGAGCATCAGCTATTGGTGTTGGCACGGCAAATTTCACTGACCCTTATGCTTGTCCTAATATCATTGAGAACCTACCTAAAGTTATGGATAAGTATGGCATTGAAAGTTTGGAAAGTCTGCGAGCAGAAGTTAGAGAAAATTTTCTTGCTTAATTGATGTTTTACTTGACAAGAGATAAAGTAAATTGTAAAATAATTGAAATAAAACCTTTAAAGAAGTCCAGAGAGGCTACTAAGGAAGATACGGTTAAAATGGCAGTTTCTGCCAATTTTCGTGTAACCTTGCCTCGGGCAAGGTTTTTCTATAGCTCGTAATAAGGCAAATTTAGAGCTATTGATGATTAGCTAGTGCTACTAAGCAACTTCACCGTTTGATGTAGTATAGTCAGTATTGAAAGGTGGCAGAGCTAGAGATTCTGTCAAAAGGTTAAAAATGGCGAAAAGCCTATAAAAAGGAGAAGAATCCATGCGTGAAGAACGTCCTATTATTGCCCTTGATTTTCCGTCATTTGATGATGTCAAGGAGTTTTTAGAGCATTTTCCAGAAGACGAAAAGTTATATGTCAAAATCGGTATGGAATTTTTCTATGCCATTGGTCCGGAAATTGTGCATTATCTGAAAGGTTTGGGACACAGCATTTTCCTAGATTTGAAATTGCACGACATTCCAAATACAGTACGCTCTGCCATGTCAGTTTTGAGAACCTTTGGGATTGATATGGTGACGGTTCATGCGGCAGGTGGCGTGGAAATGATGCGAGAAGCCAAGAAGGTTTTAGGTGATCAGGCAAAGCTCGTAGCAGTGACCCAGCTAACTTCTACCAGTGAGGAAGATATGAGGGATTGCCAAAATATCCAAACAACTGTTTCAGAATCTGTTGTCAACTATGCCTGCAAAGCTAAGGAAGCTGGACTGGACGGAGTTGTTTGTTCGGCTCAGGAGGTTAAGCTGATTAAATCCGCAACATCAGAAGATTTTCTGTGCGTCACTCCAGGTATTCGACCAGCTGGTTCTGAAATCGGAGATCAAAAACGGGTTATGACGCCGCAAGAAGCTCATCAAATTGGTAGTGATTACATTGTGGTTGGGCGTCCAATCACACGAGCAACTGATCCAGTAGCTGCTTACCTAGCTATAAAGGCGGAATGGGTGAATGGTTAGAAAAATCTATCGAGCAATCATTGATAGACCAATAGGTTACAAAGACAACTTTGGCAATTGTTATCCTATCAACTATGGTTATATTCCGGATTTATTTGCTGGAGACGGCGAAGAACAAGATGTTTATATCATTTCGGAAAAAATACGAGAACCTTTGGAATCTTTTGAAGGAGAATTGATTGCTGTTATTCACCGACAAAATGATGTGGAGGATAAGTGGGTACTGACCTCTACAAATGAGAATATTACCATAGAAGATATTAAAGAAAAGACATATTTTTTGGAACAATATTTTGCTTCCACTATTGAATTATTGTAAAGGAGAAATCATGACTTTAGCAAAAGATATTGCCCGTGACTTACTGAAAATTGAGGCTGTTTACTTGAAACCGGAAGAGCCTTTCACTTGGGCGAGCGGTATCAAGTCTCCAATTTATACAGACAATCGTGTGACCTTAGCCTATCCAGAAACGCGGACGTTGATTGAAAATGGCTTTGTAGAGAAAATCAAGGCTGAATTTCCAGAAGTAGAAGTGATTGCTGGAACAGCGACAGCGGGTATTCCTCATGGTGCTATTATTGCAGACAAGATGAATCTGCCCTTTGCCTATATTCGTAGCAAACCAAAAGATCATGGGGCTGGAAATCAGATTGAAGGTCGGGTAAAATCAGGTCAAAAAATGGTCGTGGTTGAGGATTTGATTTCAACTGGTGGTTCTGTTTTGGATGCTGTTGTAGCAGCGAAGCGGGAAGGTGCAGATGTCATTGGAGTAGTGGCTATTTTCACTTATGAATTACCTAGAGCAGAAAAGAATTTTTCAGATGCAGGTGTGAAATTAGTAACCTTATCTAACTATACTGAATTGATTAATCTGGCAGAACAAGAAGGCTATGTTTCAGCAGAAGGTTTGGCTCTACTTGAGAAATTTAAGCATGATCAAGAAAATTGGCAGGGATAAGAAAGATGAATCTAATAGAACTAAGTAGGAAGTATCCTCGGGCAGAAGTTTGGGCACATCCAGATGAGTTTCCAAACTTATATGATTTAACATTGAGAGGAGTCAAGCAAGCGACAAGTTCTTGGTTTGAAGAGTATGAAAAAGACAAGGAATCGTTACCTAAAGTTGGAGAAGTCTCCATCATGCTAGATAGAATGGAGAATCCTAGTCGAGCCTTGGTCATGGTGACTAAAGAAGTTCTTGTCCGTCCCTTTCATCAAGTGACAGCAGAAGAAGCTTTTTTAGAAGGAGAAGGCAATCGCAGTTTAAGAGATTGGCAGACTATTTTTGGTGATTATTGGCGTAAAACCTTGCCAGAAGAAGGATTAGAATTTTCAGAGTCTGGTTTGGTTGTTACAGAAATTTTTACTGTCTTAGAAGATTATCTTTTAGACAATGAAGAAAACGGACGTAGCAAGTAATTAGACGTTAAGCAGCAATCTGACGATTGTTGTTTTTTTAAATAGCGAAACACTGTAGATTTTGTTATAATATCCCTATGCTAAAAATGTACTCTTTTTTCTTTGGAATCTTGCAAAAAATCATGTTACTGATTGGCTTGCATTGGTTTTTTACTGTGATTAGTCATCTAGGGACAATTTCTAGTCTGGCTTTGATTGGAGTGGCGATACTAGCGTTTCTGGCTTATCGTTATCTAGAAAATTTAAAAAAATGTTACCACTACCTGATGAAGCACAAAGTTGCTATTATGATAGCGGTGATTATATTTCAGTTAGCCATGCTTTTGTCTGCTCAGTTGCTGATTCGGCGAGATGCAGCAGTTGTTTTCAACGGTGCTTTCAAATATTTAAAAGAATCTTCCATTTCCAGCTATTTGACACGCAATCCGAATAATCTGTTTCTCTTTTTGTATGAGCGCTTTTTTTATAATATCTTTGGAAGCTCAGCTTTATGGATTTTGCAGGGATTAAATATATTTTATGCTGATATAACGGCACTCATTTTGTACAAGGGAATGAAAAAATATGTGAGCAAGCCGGCTGCTGATATGACATTTAGTTTGTATGTCTTGCTAGTTGGCTTTTCACCTTATTTTTATTCGATGTACACGGATATATGGCCTCTTCCGCTCATTGCTTTACAAATATTCTTACTTCTTGATTTATTTGGACTTCAATGGCAGGATAAGAGAGGACTCTTCATAAAGACAATCGGATTAGGTTTGATAAGTGGGCTTGCAGTTCTGATTCGACCAACTGCGTTGATTGTTATTATGGCAGGTTTTATTTTGCTGTTGTTCAAAAAGGAATGGAAGAAATTTATCCTAATCTTTTTCACCTTTCTCCTATCGTTTGGCGTAACTTCTATCGGCGGAAACTATCTGAAAGCGACGCAAACAGAAGTGACATTGATACAAGAGAAAGGATTGTCTAAAAGTCCTCTGCTCTTTATTGACTTAGGGTTGACTTTTATTGGACACGATCAAGAAGACATGAAAGAGGGCTTGCTTCAATACATTGATGTGGATCAGAGAGAACAATATAATAATGGAATGTTTAAGCAAGAAAATGTAAAAAAAGAAATCAAACGACGTTTAAAAGAGTATTCGTTTTTTGGATTTCTCAATCATCTTTACTATAAGCATTCATTAACTGTTTCAGAAGGAACTCTAGGTTGGTTATATCGAGATGTGGAATGTGAAAAAACGCCTTATATCTCCCCTCTTTATCCTTATACAAAAAAGAATCTTGTGGCACAGTTTATCAGAACTTATTTTTTGAGTGTGGATAAGAGTGAGTATCGCTATTATGAGATTGTGAAGCAAGTTGTTTGGATTGTGATGAGTCTGGGTCTTGTTTTTGCCTTGTGGAAATATCGTGCAGATGATAAACTCAATATGCTCAGTCTTGCAGTCTTTGGTGGTTTGTTGTTTTTGCTCATTTTTGAAGGTGGAAAGACGCGGTATTTAATACAATTTTTACCGCAAATCATCATATTGTCTGCATTAGGATTGACTAAATATTTACCGGATTGGTTAAAAAGTAAGAAAGGAGAAAAGATAAAATGAGAAAATCGTTTTACACTTGGTTGATGACGGAGCGCAATCCCAAAAGCAAAGCACCGAAGGCGATTTTAGCAGACTTGGTGTTTCATGAAACAAATTTCCCTAAGCACACGGATGATTTTGATGAAGTTAGCCGTTATTTGGAAGAACATGCTGACTTTTCCTTTAATCTTAGCGATTTTGATGCGATTTGGGAAGACTATCAGGCTCATTAGTTCGGAGAAATGATAGAATTTTCCGAGTTACTTTGCTATAATAATAGTAAATAATGTGAAGAAAGAGGTTCTTTATTTGCAAGAACATTCAGTAGAAATTACCTTACAGCATCCGGATGATGCTTTTCATCTTTTTGGTTCCAATGAACGTCACTTGCGTTTAATGGAACAGGAGTTGCAGGTAACCATTCATGCAAGGACGGAGATTGTCCAGATTATCGGTAGCGAAGCAGCTTGTGAGGAGACTCGTCAGGTGCTTCAAGCTCTGCTAGTCTTAGTCAACCGTGGAATGACGATTGGAACACCAGATGTAGTGACGGCTATTACAATGGTCAAAAATGGTGAAATTGATAAGTTTGTGGCTCTGTATGAGGAAGAAATTATCAAAGATTCTTATGGCAAGCCCATTCGTGTCAAGACCTTAGGGCAGAAAATCTATGTTGATAGCATTAAGAATCATGATGTTGTCTTTGGGATTGGACCGGCAGGGACAGGAAAAACCTTCTTAGCGGTGACCTTGGCAGTGACAGCACTCAAACGCGGTCAGGTCAAGCGAATTATTTTGACTCGTCCGGCAGTAGAAGCGGGCGAGAGCCTAGGATTTCTACCAGGGGATTTAAAGGAAAAAGTGGATCCTTATCTGCGACCAGTTTATGATGCATTGTATCAGATTTTAGGTAAGGATCAAACAACGCGTCTTATGGAGCGAGAAATCATTGAGATAGCTCCTTTAGCTTATATGCGTGGACGAACATTGGATGACGCCTTTGTCATCTTAGATGAAGCGCAAAATACAACCATTATGCAGATGAAGATGTTTCTAACACGACTTGGTTTTAATTCCAAGATGATTGTCAATGGGGATATTAGCCAGATTGACTTGCCAAAGAATAATAAATCAGGTCTCATTGATGCGACAGAGAAATTGAAAAATATCAAGCAAATTGATTTCGTTTACTTATCAGCCAAGGACGTTGTGCGTCATCCTGTGGTTGCAGAGATTATCCAAGCCTATGAACATTCTACTGAAGTGGTGCATCATCATTTTTCTAAAGAAGAAAATTCTACTTTAGTTAGTCACGAAATCGTCAGCGAGCCAGTCAAGGAGTTGGAAGATGATGAAGGAATATCTCTTGACTAATCTGGACAAGTTGCACACGACTGATTTTGAGGAAGTACGCTTGCAAAAGAATCTGCTACGTGACTGATGACTATCAATGCATCTTCCTATGTCATGATCACAGGACACAGAAAGTAAGAATTAAAAAATGATTGACCAACTATCTAAGTATTACAGTTGTAGAATACTAACTGAAAAGGATATTCCAAGTATTTTATCTTTATATGAAAGCAATCCTCTATATTTTCAGTATTGTCCACCAAAGCCAAATTTGGCAAGTGTAAAAGAGGACATGCTTCGTCTACCTGAAGGTAAAGCTAAGGCTGATAAGTTTTATGTTGGATTTTGGAATGGCTTTGACCTTGTGGCTGTTATGGATTTTGTCTATGCATATCTTGATGAGGAGACTGTTTTTATTGGTTTGTTTATGGTTGATCAAGCCTATCAGAGGAAAGGGATTGGCAGTCAGATTGTGACAGAAGCACTAGCCTATTTTGCTAAAAACTTTCGAAAAGCACGTTTGGCTTATGTCAAGGGGAGTCCGCAATCTCAGCATTTTTGGGAAAAGCAGGGCTTCAAACCAATTGGAAGTGAGGTCAAGCAAGAACTCTATACGGTTGTTATCGTTGAACAGAGCTTAGGAGATTAGAAATGGCATCAAGTAAGAACTATTTGGAATTTGTTTTGGAGCAATTATCAGGATTAGATGATGTGACTTACCGTTCCATGATGGGGGAGTATATTCTTTACTTCCGTGGCAAGATTATTGGTGGCATTTATGACGATCGCTTTTTAGTTAAACCCGTGCAAGCAGTCTTAGATAAGATTGACCAACCTTCTTTTGAGTTTCCATACGAAGGTGCCAAAGAAATGATCTTAGTGGAAGACCTTGAAAATCAGGTGTTTCTAGAAGACTTAATTTTAGCCATGTATGATCAATTGCCGCTACCTAAACCTAAAAAGAAAAAATAAATGGAATGAAGCAAAGAGGTGGATTTGAAAGCTCTTTTCTTATAGTTATACGACTTAAAATGATAAGTAAAAAAGAGTCTGGGACAATAGCGTCTCAGACTCAAATAATTATTTTTATAATAAATGAGTAGTGTAGTAGGTGATTGTTCAAAAAAACTGCTTAAAAGGTGGTGTATAGGACTTGCGAAGCAAGTTGGCATATCCTTTTATTTTCAAAACTCATACTAAATCATTGATATCGGTGTAGTCACGATTAAGCCCTTCTGCGACGGGTCGGCTAGTGAGATAACCTTTATAAGTAGTCACTCCTTGTTGTAGCCCCCAATCATCTGCAATAGCTTGTTCAAACCCTTTGTCCGCCAAAGCTTCAATGTAAGGAAGTGTTACATTTGTTAAAGCAAGAGTTGATGTGCGAGCAACAGCACCAGGTATGTTGGCAACGGCATAGTGAAGTACACCATGTTTTTCATAGACAGGTTCATCGTGAGTGGTTACACGATCAGCAGTTGCAACAACTCCACCTTGGTCAACGGCTACGTCAACGATGACAGAACCTGGACGCATTTGGCTGACCATATCATCCGTAACGAGTTTAGGTGCTTTGGCACCAGGGATTAGCACGGCTCCAATCACTACATCAGCATCTTTGACGCTTTCAGCAATATTGAAAGAATTAGACATAAGGGTCTGGATTTGGTGACCAAAAAGGTCTTCTAGTTCTGACAGTCGTTTAGCGCTGATATCAAGAATAGTAACATGCGCTCCCAGTCCTAAAGCGATGCGAGCTGCGTGTGTCCCAACAACTCCACCTCCGATGATAGTGACTTTTCCTTTAGGAACACCAGGAACGCCGCTTAGTAGCACGCCGGAACCGCCTTCTTGTTTGGTTAGAAAGTGAGCCCCAATCTGCACAGCCATTCTCCCTGCAACCTCACTCATAGGAACGAGCAGAGGAAGTTTTCCTTCTTGGTCACGAACGGTTTCGTAAGCAATCCCTGTTGTCTTGCCCACAATCATCGCATCGGCCAATTTAGGCGCAGCAGCCATGTGTAGATACGTGAAAAGCAAGAGGTCATCACGTAAGAAACCGTATTCAGTAGCTAAGGGCTCTTTGACTTTGACAACTAGATCAGCTGCCCAAACTTTGGCTGCAGTTGTAACAATTGTCGCTCCCTGTGCTTTGTAGTCGGCGTCTGTAAATCCAGAACCAAGACCAGCTTTGGTTTCAACCAAAACCTGATGACCTTTTTGGACGAGACTGTAAACGCCAGCTGGTGTTAAAGCAACACGATTCTCATTGTTTTTAATTTCTTTTGGAATACCGATTAACATAGATTTACTCCTTTTTTTGAGATGTTTTTATTGTATATGAAAACGTTTTAAAAATCAAGGCGAAATCAAAGAACATTGATTTCAGTGAGTATTTATGTTATGCTATGAGGCAACATAGGAGGTTCGTGTAAAATGGAAAGTATTTATCTAAAGCTAGCTGAAAACCGAACTTTGGAAACAGAGCGCCTGCTCCTACGACCTGTGACCTTAGATGACGCTGAGGGCTGAGGCTATGTTTGAATATTCCTCTGATGAAGAAAATACTCGCTACACTTTTTTACCTAATAAAGATTTGGAAGAAACTAAAAATATTATTGCTCGTTTATTTATTAGTCGACCGCTCGGAAATTGGGGAATTGAGTTAAAAGAAAATGGAAAACTGATTGGCAGCATTGACCTACACAAGCTAGATCCGGTCCTCAAAAAGGCGGCTATCGGCTATGTGATTCATAAGAATTACTGGAATCAGGGCTTGGCAACGGAAGCTTTGAAAGAAATAATCCAGCTGGCTTTTGAAAGTTTGAATATGAATATGTTGGTGGCTCTCCATGATGTGGAAAATCCAGCTTCAGGACGGGTTATGGAAAAAGCTGGTATGAACTTTTCTCACATAGATCCGTATGCTGCCTTGGATTTACATAAAGAAGGTCGAATTTCTCAGAGAGCTTATTATCGTTTGACAAAGGAAGATTATTTTAAAAAATATTGATGTGAACATGATATTTATAGGAAATTTTAATGGTGATTAGGTTCTTTTTGGGACGTTCTAACACAAAGTTCTTTCTCTTATGATGAAAACATTTTTCAAATCTATTGACAAGAATCTGTCTACGTGATATAGTAGATAGGTACTGCTGATTTAGCTCAGTTGGCAGAGCGCATCCATGGTAAGGATGAGGTCGCCGGTTCGATCCCGGCAATTAGCATGAAGAACAGGAAAAAGCCCAATTTTAATGGGCTTTTTTGCATTGGTGACGATATTAAGACATCAAATTCATCAGCTATTATAGGTGATGGTATTCTCTTAGGTCAAAGCGTTGGCACAGACCTAGTCGGTTTGGACTTCTATCAAATAATGCCGGCAAATAATGCTGGTATCTGACCCGATTACAGGCGCCTCCGGCTAACTTCATCATGGTCAATACTTAAGGAAAACGTTTTGTAGATGAGTACGGTAGTCGAGATAAATTGGACCAAGCAGCGATTGACAATGGCGGTCTTTTCTATCTGATTGCAGACGAAAATATCAAAGAAACGGCTTATAATACCAGTCAAGAAAAGATTGATGCGCAGGTAGCACATGGAATGATTTACCGATCAGATAGTTTGGAAGAGTTGGCTTAACAGCGACAAATGGAGCTACAGGTCTTTATCAAGACGATCACAGCTTATAATATTTATGTTGATGCGGGCTATGATCCTGAATTTGAAAAGGAAGCTTTCGATCTCAAGGTTGAAAAAGCACCGTATTATGCCACTCTTCGAAAACCAGCCATTCACCACACTATGGGTGGGCTTAAGATTGATACGGAAACACATGTTATCAATAAACAAGGACAAGTTATCCAAGGTCTCTATGCAGCTTGAAAGTAGCTGGCGGATTGCATGCCGGAAACCGTTTAGTTGGCAATTCTCTTACTGATATTTTCACTTTTGGACGTATCGCAGCCGAAACCGCTATTGCAGAGAAATGTTAATCTTGATTTTTAGGTAGAAATCCTCTCAGTTTTGGGAGGATTTTTTGTAAATATTCTTGACAAGCATTTCTTTTAATGTTAAAGTATTAACTAATTAAAAGTAGAAAGGAGAATGTATCATGAATGATGTAAAACAAAACAGTACTCAGGTATATCATACGACAGAACTCCTTTCTAGCACAGCACTGTAATTTATTTTTGATGAAAAAATAAATAAAAACAAGTAAGCTCAGGACAGGTCTATTCTGTCTTGGGCTTTTTTGTGTGTTTAGGGAAGGGTTAGGATGATTAAAAGTTTATTTGGATATATAAAAGAGCATAAATGGTTATATTTATCCATTGCTCTGGTTTTATTATTGTATGATTTTACCATGCTGATTCCAACACAGGTGATTCAGCGTTTAGTAGATCATCTGTCGCATCATACTTTGACACAGCAGCATTTAATTAAAGATGTTGGTTTGTTAGTTCTGGTGACAATTTGTAACTATCTTTCGGCTTACTATTGGCATTTAAAAATATTTCAGTCGTCTATTGACTATAAGTTTCTCATGCAAAGAAGAGCTTTTGAGAAATTGGTAGCTATGAGAACGCCTTTCTACGAAAAATTTCGTTCTGGCGATATTCTAACGCGTTTTTCAACAGATGTTGAGGGAATGATGGAGATGGCTGGCTATGGGATTGTCATTCTCTTATACGCAGGAGGCATGATTGCCTTTGTCGTTCCGACCATGTTTTTTATCTCATGGGAAATTAGCTTACTGGCTATGCTTCCGCTTATGATATTGATGATATGGATTTATGTTCTTGGGAAAAAACAAGATAAATTAGTTGAAAATAATCGTGAAGCAGTGGCATCTTTGAATGATGAGGTATTGGAAACGATAGAGGGAGTCCGAGTTGCGCGTGCTTATAGCAAGAAAGCAACTCAGAAAGAACAGTTCCAATTGCGCACGAAAGCTTTATCTAAGGTCGGCGATCAAATTGCTGGCATTCAATATCTTTACGCACCGCTCTCCTCGGTCTTTATCGCTTTATCAACGATTATTGTGCTTCTTATTGGTGCTGCTTTTATAAAAACGGGACAGTTGACAATTGGGCAAGTGATTGCTCTTCAATTGTATATGATTAGCCTGATTGAACCTTTTTGGATGCTGTCGGATTTTATCTTGGTCTATCAAACGGGGAAGACGTCTTTTAAAAAGGTAACAGAACTGATTGAAACGACAGATGATATGGAAATGAGTGGAAAAGAGGAGTTGCAACATCTTATCTCTATTCGTTTTCAGGATTATCATTTCACTTATCCACAAACAAAAAGACCTAGCTTGCGTAACATAGCTTGGCAAATTGAAGCAGGAAAGACGTATGGTATTGTTGGAAAAACTGGCTCTGGTAAAACAACCTTAGTTCGTCAGCTTCTTCAGCAATATCCTATTGGACAAGGTGAATTTCAGATAAATGGAAAATCTGTCGGTCACTATTCACGTCAGTCGATTGAAGCGATGATTGGCTATGTCCCACAGGAACATATTTTATTTTCAAAATCCGTCAAAGACAATATTGCCTTTGGCAAGAGGAATGCGACATTAAGTGATATTGAGCGGGCTATTGAAACAGCGGCATTTTCAGAAGATTTAAAACGAATGCCAGACGGACTGGAAACTCTTATTGGTGAGAGGGGAGTGTCAATATCTGGCGGTCAAAAACAAAGAATTTCTTTGGCACGCGCTTTTATTAGACAGCCAGAAGTCCTTATTTTGGATGATTCTTTGTCTGCAGTTGACGCTCAGACAGAACGCCGAATTATCCAAAATATCCAGAAGGTACGAGCGAATCAGACAACAATCATTGTGACGCACCGTTTGTCAGCTATCCAGCAGGCAGACTGGGTTCTTGTCTTAGAAGACGGACAAATTATAGAAGAAGGGACTCCGAACCAGTTGCTTAATAAAGGAGGTTGGTACGCCGAACAATATCAGCGGCAGCAACATCAGAAAGGAGGGAGTGAATGAGTATCATTAGTCGTTTATTAAAAGAACTAAAAGTTGTTCGAATTGCATTTTTTCTTGCGGTTGGAATTGCTGTCTTAGCAACGGTGACTAGTCAACTGTCCCCTCTCTTTTTGAGAAATATGATAGACGGACCGCTTACACAGATTGGAAACGGAAAAGATTGTCAGGTTCAGCTTTTGCAATTAGCTGGATTATACCTAATTGCTGTAGTTTTGGGGAGTGCCTTGACTTACTTAGGCGACCGACTTTTAGCGCATTGTGGCAACAAGGTCGCCGAACATCTGAGAAATGAAGCTTATCAAGTCATGCAAAATTTGCCGATTTCTTACTTTGATGATAAGCCGGCAGGGAAGATTGCGACCAGAATTGTAAATGATACGGAAACCTTACGCAGACAATTTTATGCCAGTTTGGTTAGTGTTTTGATTCAAGTCCTTCGGATTGTTTTTACCTACGCTCTATTGTTTTACCTTAGTCCGCTTGCTGCCTCGGTACTTTTGCTATTGCTTCCTGCTTTTTATGGGATACAAGTATTTTATAAAAAACTAACGGACAAGCCGATGAAAGACTTTTATGATTCACGGAGTGACATCAATAATCAAGTGAATGAATTGATGCATGGAGCTAGTCTGATACAGCTATATCATCAGGAAAAAATAGTTCTTTCAGAATTTGATGCTACTGCCCGAAAAATGAGCCAAGCTGATAAACAAATTGTATGGGTAAGTGCTCTTTCGTCTTGGCCACTAACGGAATTTTTAAAAAATACAGTGCTTGCTATCATTTTGACGATAGTTGGCCAGCAATTTTTAGGCGGTCGCAATGTCATTACCGCTGGTGTACTGTTTATCTATCTCAATTATATTATCAATTTATTTGAGATGATGGGTTTTCTGGTTCGGCTTTTCCCGAATGTACAACGATCATTGGAAACAGGAAAACGAGTTTTAGAATTGCTAGATCAACCTCAGGAAGCGGATGAGAAAGCCCAGTTAGTAGTCAATAAAGGTGAGGTTGTGTTTGAACATGTGAGCTTTGCGTATGAGAAAGAAAAAACTGTCCTGCATGATATTAGCTTTAAGGCAAAGCAAGGAGAGACGATTGCTTTGGTAGGGCATACCGGCTCTGGAAAATCTTCTATCATGAACCTACTTTATCGTTTCTACGATCCCCAAAAAGGGAAAATATATATTGATCAACAAGACATCCAACAATATTCTCGTGAAAGTCTTCGTAGTCACATGGGGACTGTTTTGCAAGATCCTTATCTATTCACAGGAACACTAGCAAGCAATGTAGCGATGAGCCATTCAGGCATCAATCGTGAAAAAGTTCTAGAAGCTTTAGAAAAGGTTGGTGCAAGGGACTTGCTGGCTCGTTGTAAAAAAGGAATTGATGAACCTGTAAAGGATAAAGGGACAGCATTTTCGAGCGGTGAACGGCAACTGATTTCATTTGCACGAACTCTCTACGCTAATCCCAAAATTTTAATATTGGACGAAGCAACTTCCCATATTGATACAGAAACCGAAGAGCTGATTCAAAAAGCAATGGCGGTGGTCAAGGAGGGGAGAACGACTTTTATCATTGCTCACCGTTTATCCACCATTCAAGATGCAGACCAAATTTTGGTTATTTCTGAAGGAAAGATTGTGGAGAGAGGGCAACATGATACATTGGTAAAACAAAATGGAATCTATGCTCAAATGAGCCGTCTCCAGCAACAAGTATAAGTTTTGAAAGAAAAAATATGAAATAAAGAGCAGAACGAAATAGTAAATGATTTATAAATCAGGCATCCCTATCTGAAATATGGTATAATGAAGTGATACTAATAAAGTGGGTGTAATATGTATATAGAAATGGTCGACGAGACAGGGCAAGTTTCAGAAGAAATCATCAAGCAAACGCATGATATACTGGAATTTGCTGCTAAAAAGATTGGCAAAGAAGAAAAAGAAATGGCAGTGACATTTGTTACCAACGAGCGCAGCCATGAGCTGAATTTGGAATATCGAAATACAGATCGTCCGACAGATGTTATCAGCTTGGAGTACAAGCCTGAGCTGGACATTGCCATTGACGAGAAGGATTTACTAGAAAATCCTGAGCTGGCGGAAATGTTAGAGGATTTTGATGCCTATATCGGAGAGCTCTTTATTTCCATAGATAAGGCGCGTGAACAAGCAGAAGAATATGGTCACAGTTTTGAGCGAGAGATGGGGTTTCTTGCAGTGCATGGTTTTTTGCATATCAATGGATACGATCACTATACGCCAGAAGAAGAGGCGGAAATGTTTGGTTTACAGGAAGAAATTTTGACTGCTTATGGACTTACAAGACAATAAAAAAAACAAGCGCAAATGGAAGAATCGGGATGTCATTTCGAGTTTAGAATTTGCTCTGACAGGGATTTTTACGGCAATCAAAGAAGAACGTAATATGCGTAATCATGCCGTTTCAGCAGTTGCGGTCGTGCTTGCAGGATTGCTTTTTCGGGTATCTGCGATAGAGTGGCTCTTTCTCTTTTTGAGTATTTTTCTAGTCATTTCTTTTGAGATTATGAACTCTGCTATTGAAAATGTGGTAGACTTAGCTAGTGATTATCACTTCTCCATGCGAGCTAAAAACGCCAAGGATATGGCAGCAGGAGCTGTTTTGGTTGTTTCCGGTTTTGCGGTTATAACAGGAGTGATTATTTTCGTTCCGAAAATTTGGAATTTACTTTTTTAACATGAAAATCGGAGAATCCTTTCCGATTTTCTTATATTAGACTAATAAGGAATAAACGAGGTGAAAAATGACCTTTAAATCAGGATTTGTTGCTATTTTAGGACGTCCAAATGTTGGAAAGTCTACTTTTTTAAATCATGTTATGGGGCAAAAGATTGCTATCATGAGTGATAAGGCTCAGACGACTCGTAACAAGATTATGGGAATTTACACGACAGATCAGGAGCAGATTGTTTTTATTGATACGCCGGGGATTCATAAGCCTAAGACTGCCTTGGGCGACTTTATGGTGGAATCTGCCTACAGCACGTTGCGTGAAGTGGATACAGTTCTTTTTATGGTTTCTGCCGATGAAAAACGCGGTAGGGGTGATGATATGATCATGGAGCGTTTAAAATCGGCTAAAGTCCCTGTTATTCTGGTCATCAATAAAATTGATAAAGTACACCCGGATCAGCTGCTGAGTCAGATTGATGATTATCGCAAGCAGATGGACTTTAAGGAAGTTGTGCCAATTTCTGCTCTTCAAGGCAATAATGTTTTGCATCTGGTTGATATTTTAAGCGAAAACTTAGAGGAAGGTTTCCAATATTTCCCAGCTGACCAGATTACCGACCACCCTGAGCGTTTTTTGGTTTCTGAGATGATTCGGGAAAAGGTTTTATTGCTGACACGTGAAGAAATTCCGCATTCGGTGGCGGTGGTCATTGACAGTATGAAGCGGGATGAGGAGACTGACAAAGTGCATATCCGTGCTACCATTATGGTGGAAAGAGACAGTCAAAAGGGCATTATCATTGGCAAAGGCGGCTCTATGCTCAAGAAAATCGGCTCTTTGGCACGCCGCGACATTGAACTCATGCTAGGTGATAAGGTCTTTCTTGAAACTTGGGTTAAAGTCAAGAAAAACTGGCGGGACAAAAAGCTGGACTTGGCAGATTTTGGATATAATGAGAGGGAGTATTAGAGGCTGAGGAAGATGAGGTCGTTATTTGTCGCAGAAAAAGGTCACCAAAATGATAAAAGTATTGTCTTTTTGCATGCGTCTGGTTCTAGCAGTTAGATGTGGGCACATCATATCGCTGAGTTAAAAAATGATTTTCACTGTATAGCTGTTGATTTGCCTGGACATGCTTCTAGCCGCGACATTGAGTGGACAAATTTTAATGATGTTACAGAAATGATTGCTGATATTATCAAAAACAGGGCTCACGGCAAGCCGCACCTTGTTGGACTATCGTTGGGAGGCAGTCTCGTTCTTAAATTGTTGGAAAAACATGCTGGTTTATTTGATAGAGCGATTGTTGACGGTGCTAGTCATGAACCGATTAATGGACGTGGTAAAGTCATTGCCGTTGTCTACATCATGTCGTTATTTAAAAACACTAAGCTAATTGGTCAACTTTATGACAAAAATGATGCAGGATGATGGGGTCACTGAAGAGGATTGCCGAGGCTTTATTGCTGATTTGCAAAGGGCTTCTGCTAAATCATTTCGCCGAGCAATGTTACAGGCAAATCTGCTGAGGATTACTGCAAATTTCGACAATCCTGTTTTCTTTGTTTCGGGCGGTAAAGAATCGAAGTCAATTCATGAATCTCATAAAGAATTGGTAAGAAAAAACAGATTGAGTGATCGTGCCTATTATCCAAATAAAGGGCATGCGTGGCTGTTTAGTGATATTGACACGCATATACAATTACTTCGCTACTTTTTTCAAGACGGAGCATTTCCAGATAAATTAAAAGGTTTCTAAATATGGACTACATTTCCTACATTCGCTCAAAAGTTGGGCATGATAAGGTTATCCTGACCTTTGCTGGTGGTATTTTAGCAGATGACAAGGGACGCGTGCTGTTGCAACTACGCGGGGATAAGAAAACATGGGCTATTCCAGGTGGTGCAATGGAGCTTGGCGAATCCACTCTTGATACTGCTAAGCGTGAATTTTTTGAAGAAACTGGCATTGAAGTAGAAGCTACTCGTTTTCTCAATGTTTACAGTAATTTCGAGGAAGTTTATCCGAATGGTGATGCGGTGCAAACGGTTGTCTTCATCTATGAGTTGGCGGCGGTTTCATCAATGAATATTACAGATTTTCACAATGAAGAAACTCTACGCCTGCGTTTCTTTTCTAAGGAAGAAATTGAGAATTTAGAATCTGTGAGTAGTAAGCATCGCCTGATGTTAGCTGAGTATTTTGATGACAACTTTGCGATGGGACATTGAGTTGAGATTGACATATAATCCGTGATTAATTTATTTTTTAAGGAGGTAGGGCAATGGAATTTGTAAATCTTTTAGTGGAAAATGTGGAACGAGCCGAGGAGTGTTTTTTGTCGGTGCTGACTAATTTATCTGTGGAAGAAGCGAATGCTTTTCCGGTTGCGGATACAGTTCCATCCATTAAGTCTGTGACTTGGTTGACTTGGCATACGGCGCGGGAGCTGGATTTTCAGATTGCTGATTTAGCTAAGACCGAGCCAGTCTGGTTCTCTAAAGGTTGGAAGAAAAAGTTTGCCTTGGATTTGCCAGATGATACGGAAGATTGGCACCATACTCCTCAAGAAGCGCATAAAGTTGTGGTGACAGATATTGAGTTGCTCAAAGACTATCTGTCTGATGCGGTTGCGGCAACAATTGCTTATTTATTAGAGGTGAATGAAGACAGTTTGGACGATGTTGTTGATGAGAATTGGACTCCAGCTATTAAACGTGGGAATCGTTTAGTATCGATCATTGACGATGCTGCTATGCATTCAGGTCAGGCAATCTATGCTCGCCGCCTGCTAGGAAGAGAAGATTGAAAAAGGTAATGGTAGGGGAAATTCGAGCGGTTGAAAAATCTCATCTAGCTGACTGGGCTTACTTTGCTCATTTAGCTTGGAAGATAGAGAAAAAGAAATTACTAGCAGTATTTTCTGAAGGAAAATTTCCTAATGAATTTTTATACTACTTAGAGGGAGAAGCCATTGCTTGGATCAGCTTATCTATGCGTTCAGAGTATGTGGAAGGAGCAGAGCAACTTCCTATCGCATATATTGAAGGCATAGCGGTAGCACCTGCTTTTCAAAGAAATGGCATCGCTCATCAACTTCTAGAGTTTGCACAGTCGTGGGCGAAAGAAAAAGGAGTGTACCAGCTAGCTTCAGATTGTGATATGGACAATGCAGTCAGTCAAGCTTTTCACAAGAGTGCGGGATTTGAAGAAATAAGTCGAACTGTTCATTATATGTTACATTTGGATAAGAAAGGATAAAGATTTTATGCCCGAATTACCAGAAGTAGAAACGGTACGCCGTGGTTTAGAGCGGCTGGTTAAAGGAAAAGAGATTGAAAAGGTAGATGTCCGTTATGCCAAGATGATTGGAACGGGGGCAGATCCTTTTGTCTTAGAATTACCGGGGCAAAGCATTGATGCTGTTGGGCGTCGGGGCAAGTATCTGATTTTTTATTTGACGAATTGGGTGCTGATTTCGCATTTGCGCATGGAAGGAAAGTATCTTTTCTATCCTGAAGAGGTCCAGTTGACGAAGCATTCTCATGTAATTTTTCATTTTACAGATGGCAGCAGCCTCGTTTATCAGGATGTTCGGAAATTTGGCACGATGGAGTTGTTGAGAAAAGAACAAATAACATCCTATTTTACTGAGCGAAAGCTAGGACCAGAACCGACTGAATCAGATTTTCATTTACTGCCATTTGAAACCGCTCTGAAAAAATCTAAGAAATTGATTAAACCTTACCTGTTGGATCAAACTTTAGTAGCTGGTCTTGGCAATATCTATGTAGATGAAGTATTATGGCGGGCGCAGATTCATCCGGCAAGAGCAGCTCAAAGTTTGACTGCTGGAGAAGCAGAGGAATTACGCAAGCAGATTATTGCAGTCTTGCAGCTAGGTATTGAAAAAGGCGGTTCAACCATTCGCACCTACCGCAATGCTTTGGGAGAAGACGGAACCATGCAGGATTTCCTACAAGTCTATGGAAAAACAGGCCAACCTTGTACTAGATGCGGTCACGAAATTGAAAAAATCAAACTAGCTGGTCGTGGAACTCACCTTTGTCCACATTGTCAAAAAATGAGGTAGGACATGGCAAAAATAATCGGAATTACAGGCGGTATTGCTTCTGGCAAATCGACAGTCACAAATTATCTCAGGCAAAAGGGCTATCAGGTCATTGATGCGGATCAGGTGGTTCATGAATTGCAGGCGAAAGGCGGTAAACTCTATCAAGCATTGGTCAGCAGGCTAGGGTCTGCTATCTTGAACGAAGCAGGTGAGCTTGATCGTCCTAAACTATCTCAGCTCATTTTTTCTAGCCAAGAAAATTTAGCGAAATCTTCCCAGCTACAAAATGATATCATTCGGGAAGAGTTAGCCAATCGACGCGACCAACTGGCTAAGACTGAGGAGACTTTCTTTATGGATATTCCGCTCTTATTTGAGCAGGATTATGCAGACTGGTTTGATGAGGTTTGGCTGGTTTACGTGAATCCAGAGACACAAATCAAGCGGCTGAAGGCACGAAATGGCTATTCACAAGAAGAAGCGCAGCAACGCCTTGCCAGTCAGATGAAGTTGGAGGATAAAGTTCCTTATGCAGATTTTGTAATCAAAAATGATGGCAATTTAGAAGAGCTGATAGAACAGATTGATAAGAAGCTTAGGAGATTAAGAAATGATGAAAGCAATGGTTTATAGAGGAGGCGATTTGGGGAATGCTTTTGAAGTAAAAGAGATAAAACGCCCAATTCCTAAGGAACACCAGATTCTAGTGAAAGTAAACTATTCTTCTCTAAATAATGTTGACTATGAGCGCTTTAAAGGGAAAAAACTGTCTTTGTTTGCTCGAGCAACCCTTCTTTTTGGAGGTAAAGGAAAAATTTTGGGAGGTGAAGTTTCAGGGTAGGTCGAAGCAGTTGGAGAACAAGTTCAAAACTTTAAAAAAAGAGATGAGGTCTTTGGTCAAACATTAGGTTTCATGGCTTTCGGAGCTTGGGCTGAATATGCTTTACTGGAAGAAAAGCAGACTGTACTTAAACCAAGCTACCTCTCATATGAAGAAGCAGCTGTTTTAGCTAGTGCCTCTAAGACAGCCATAGGCGCTTTATGTACAGGGCAATTGCAGTCTGGTCAGAGTGTCTTAATTTATGGTGCTTCGGGCGGTGTAGGGCATCTTTTAGTGTGTTACGCCAAAGCTTTAGGAGCATCTATAACCGGTGTATGCAGCCAGCGCAATTTGAAGATGGCAACTGATTTGGGATGTGATAGAGTCATTGATTATCAACATGATGACTTTGAGAAAGCAGCAGGAAAGGATGATCTCATTTTAGCCGTTAATGGACATGTTGATTTGAAGATACTAAAGGCACATTTGAAGAAAGATGGTATTCTAGTAGGTGTAGGAGCGAGCTATCTGCCTGCTTCATTCTTGCAATCTTTCTTTTCAAAAAGGGTTCGCTATTTTAGTTACTTTCTAAAACCAAGAGCAGCTTATTATAATGAAATGCAGATGTTAGTGATGAAGAAAGAAATCAAACCTTTCATTGATAAGGTCTATCCCATTACTCAGGTTTCACAAGCCATCCAATATGTGATGAACGAACACCCCCAAGGAAAGATTGCTTTAAGAATGCATTTTTAGTATAGACAACCCTATATTAGATAGGCTATCATTCAGATGATGCTCAAAGTAGTCTAATAGATTGATTATTGGTTAATGACAAAGGATAAGAACTGTGTCAATTGAACATTGATTATAAAAAATTTTTAGAGACTGGCTGGGAAAATCATTATTAAAAATGCACAACTAGGATCTTCAGAAGAATTAAAAAGGCAGAGTGATGTTTATTATTCTGTGTTATAAACAAGTTGGAAAGAAGATGATTTTATTAAGAATCAAGTGAATTGGAAACGGAATTTATGGATTGCTTGGTTGGGGAACTTTTTTATAGGTGCTAGCCTGTCACTAGTTGTTCCCTTTATGTCTTTATACGTGGAAGAATTAGGCGCTAGAGGCTCTATGGTTGAATTTTATTCAGGCTTGGCGGTTTCGAGTACAGCTTTGACAGCAGCGCTTTTATCGCCTGTCTGGGGAAGTTTAGCTGATAGGTACGGTCGCAAACCAATGATGATTCGGGCAGCTTTTGCAATGACCTTTACGATGGGAGGCTTGGCTTTTGTACCGAATGTATTTTGGCTCATTGTATTGAGACTGTTAAATGGGGTGTTTTCTGGTTATGTACCGAATAGCACGGCTTTGATTGCTAGTCAAGCTCCTAAAAAACACTCTGGTTATGCCTTGGGAACATTGTCAACAGGTGTCGTAGCGGGGACTCTGATGGGACCGCTCTTAGGAGGAATGATAGCTCAAAGTTTGGGAATGAGAAATGTTTTCCTTTTGGTTGGATTTTTCTTGTTTGTTGTTACTTTGTGGACCATTTTTGGGATAAAAGAAGATTTTCATCCTGTCTCTAAAGGAAAAGAAGTTTCGACCAAGCAACTATTTCAGCGAATTCCTCAAAAATCAATCCTTTTTGGTTTGTTCATTACTAGCATGGTGATTCAGATGATTGGACAGTCCATTTCCCCTATTTTGACACTTTATATCCGCTCTTTAGGACAAAAAGAAAATTTGTTATTGGTATCTGGTGCAATCGTTTCAGCAATGGGCATTTCAAGCATATTTTCATCTAGTTGGCTGGGAAAATTAGGAGATAAAATGGGAAATCACCGTTTGCTTCTGCTGGCTCTTTTGTATAGTTTTGTAATTTATATTTTCTGTGCGAGGGCTGGTACGCCACTTGAATTGGGAATTTATCGTTTTCTGTTTGGTCTGGGGACGGGTGCGCTTTTGCCTGGAGTTAGCTCTCTGCTCAATAAAATTACTCCCCAAGAAGGTATTTCACGGATTTTCAGTTACAATCAAACCTTCTTTTATATTGGTGGCGTTATTGGACCGTTAATGGGGTCAGCTATTTCTGTTCATTTTGGCTATCATTGGGTTTTCTATAGCACAGCAGGTTTAGCTTTATTGAACTTCTTCTTTTTATTGTTTAGTTTTAGAAAATATTTAGGAGCAAAGGAAATCAGTGCGAGTAAAAATTAATTTAAAGTGTTCTTCTTGCGGCAGTCAGAATTATTTAACGAGTAAAAATATGAAAACACATCCAGAAAAGGTTGAGGTATTAAAATACTGTCCCAAAGAAAGAAAAGTGACCCTACATCTTGAATCAAAATAAATTTTATGGTAGAATAGATGAGATTTTAAGGAGTTTGATATGTATAATTTATTATTAACCATTTTATTGATTTTATCAGTATTTATTTTAATTGCAATTTTTATGCAACCAACCAAAAATCAATCAAGTAATGTATTTGACGCAAGTGCGGGTGATTTGTTTGAACGACCAAAAGCCAGAGGATTTGAAGCAGTTATGCAGCGTTTGACGGGAGTGATGGTTTTCTTTTGGTTGTTGATTGCATTAATGCTGACAATCTTATCTAGTAAATAAAATGGGCTCTGACTTTGTCTTTGCCTATTTTTTCTGTAGTAGATGAGTAAAGGCGACTTAAAGTTTAGAAAACATAAGAAAAAAGGAAAGAATGAAAGAAGAAATTTTAAGCTATTTAAGAGAAAAAAAAGAAGCTAGTATGGATGAACTGGCGCAGGGATTAGGGAAAGAAAAGGCGAAAGACTTTAGAAACCTAGTCAAAACGATTTCTGAAATGGAGCGAAAACGTCAGCTGGCCTTTAGCGATGCAGGGAAAATCCAGCTTCGCAAAGAAAAGCAAATGCTTACCTTGAAAGGAATCTTTCACGCCCATAAAAATGGCTTTGGTTTTGTTACCTTAAATGAAGAAGAGGATGATCTTTTTATTGGTCGCAATGATGTCAACTATGCGATTGATGGTGATACGGTAGAAGTTGCAATCACTAAGGTTGCAGATCGCAGCAAGGGAACATCTGCTGAAGCCAAGGTTATTGATGTTTTGGAACACAGCTTGAAAACAGCAGTGGGGCAGCTTATCTTAGACGAAGAGAAGCCTAAGTATGCTGGCTATATTCGGTCAAAAAATCAGAAAATCAGTCAACCTATTTATATTAAGAAGCCTGCTTTGATTTTGGATGGAACAGAGATTTTAAAAGTAGAGATTGATAAATATCCAACTAAAAAGCATGACTTTTTTGTAGCTAATGTTTTAGATGTGGTCGGTCATAAGGATGATCCAGGAATTGATGTTCTGGAAGTTTTGGAGTCCATGGATATTGTGTCTGAGTTTCCAGAAAGAGTTTTGAAGGAAGCATCAACGATTCCAGAGGCGCTGTCTGAAAAAGATTTTGAAGGACGTTTAGATCTGCGTAATGAAATTACCTTTACCATTGACGGGGCGGATGCGAAAGATTTGGATGATGCAGTTCATATCAAGAAGCTATCAAATGGACATTTTGAACTGGGAGTTCATATTGCAGATGTTTCTTACTATGTTCAAGAAGGTTCTGAATTGGACAAGGAAGCCCTCAACCGAGCGACATCGGTTTATGTGACTGACCGTGTAATACCGATGCTACCTGAGCGTTTGTCAAATGGCATTTGCTCGCTCAATCCTAATGTAGATCGACTGACGCAATCGGCTATCATGGAGATTAATCAAAAAGGTCAAGTTATCAAGCATACCATTACTCAAACGGTCATTAAATCCACTTTTCGTATGACCTATAGCAATGTGAATGACATGATTGCTGGAGATGAGGAAAAACAAGCAGCTTTTAAAGCGATTTTGCCGAGTGTTGAAGCAATGACGGAACTTCATGCAATTCTTGAGCGGATGCGATACAAACGTGGAGCTCTTAATTTTGATACGAAAGAAGCTAAAATTTTGGTCAATAAGACTGGGCATCCAGTAGATATTGTTTTGCGCCAGCGTGGACTTGCGGAGCGTATGATTGAGTCCTTTATGCTAGTCGCCAATGAAACAGTAGCAGAGCATTTTGCTACGTTAAACCTGCCCTTTATCTATCGGATTCATGAAGAACCTAAGGCTGAGAAAGTGCAGAAGTTTATTGATTATGCTTCTACTTTTGGCGTTCGGGTCTACGGAACGGCTAATTCTATGAGCCAATCTGCCCTTCAGGATATTATGAAAGCAGTCCAAGGTCAGCCTTATGAAGAAGTGCTGTCTATGATGCTTTTGCGTTCCATGCAGCAGGCTCGTTACTCAGAGCACAACCACGGTCATTATGGTTTGGCAGCCGAGTTTTATACTCACTTTACTAGTCCGATTCGCCGTTATCCAGACCTTTTGGTTCACCGTATGGTGCGCGATTATGGGCATTCTAAAGAAATAGCAGAGCATTTTGAACAAGTCATTCCAGATATTGCCAGTCAGTCTTCCAGCAGGGAACGGCGAGCTATTGAAGCAGAGCGAGAAGTAGAAGCTATGAAAAAGGCTGAGTTTATGGAAGAATTTGTGGGAGAAGAATTTGATGGTATTGTGTCAAGCGTTGTTAAATTCGGTCTTTTTGTTGAACTTCCAAACACAGTTGAAGGTTTGATTCATGTAACCAATTTGCCAGAATTTTTCCACTACAATGAACGCACTCTAACTCTGCAAGGGGAAAAGTCAGGTGTGGTTTTTCGAGTCGGTCAACAGATTCGCATTAAGCTGATTCGAGCAGACAAAGCGACTGGTGAGATTGACTTTGAATACCTACCTAGTGAATATGATGTGATTGAAAAGAGAAAGCAATCCAATCGTGATAGGCGTCAACAGTCGCATCAAGATAACAGAGGACGAAGAGACAAGTCTCCGAAAGGAAAAGTTTCTAGGGATAAGAAATCAAAGAAAAATAAGAGTAAGAAACCGTTTTATAAAGAAATGGCTAAGAAAGGAAGCAAGAATGGCAAAGGGAGAAGGAAAGGTCGTCGCTCAAAATAAGAAAGCGCGTCACGACTATACGATTGTTGATACGATTGAAACGGGCATGGTTCTGACCGGAACTGAAATCAAAAGTGTGCGGGCTGCACGAATTAACCTGAAAGATGGCTTTGCTCAAGTCAAAAACGGAGAAGTCTGGCTCAGTAATGTTCACATCGCTCCCTATGAGGCGGGCAATATCTGGAATCAAGATCCTGAACGTAGGAGAAAATTGCTATTGCATAAAAAGCAAATCCAGAAATTAGAGCAGGAAACCAAAGGAACTGGAATGACTTTGGTTCCCCTCAAAGTTTATCTTAAGGACGGTTATGCCAAGTTACTTTTAGGATTGGCTAAAGGGAAACACGACTATGACAAGCGTGAATCCATTAAACTTCGTGAGCAAAATAGAGACATTGCTCGGACGATGAAGGCTTATAATGTGAGATAATATACAAGATGTAAAAATCGGAAGTTGTTTCCGATTTTTTAGTAGTTCGAGGTAGTTGATTGGTCAATCTTTATCAAAAACCCTTTTCTAACATGGCAAAATCTGAGAAATTTTTTCAGCTTTTTTATTTGTTTTACGAATAAATAGATAAAGCAAATTTTCATTCAACTTAGGAGGAAAGATGTTAGAGACAATCATTGAAAAGATGAAAGAGTATAAAATTTTGATTGGTTTAAGTTTGATTGGTTTGATAATAGCAGGATTTTTTATGATAAATGGTCAATCCAGTAGACGATCAAATGTAGCAGAGCTCGCACAGGAAACAGTTACGAGTTCGGAGGCAGAATTAGAAGAAATTTCAACTGGAACGAAGAAAAACTCACAGAAAGAAAAAGCAGAGCCTCAAACGAGCTCCAGTGAAGAATCAGAATTTTTAACCGTAGATGTCAAGGGTGCAGTCAAAAATCCAGGTATTTATCAACTGAAAAAGACTAGCCGGATCAATGATGCAATCCAAAAAGCAGGTGGTTTAACAACAGACGCTGATAGCAAATCTGTCAATTTGGCGCAAAAACTAACGGATGAAGCCGTTGTATATGTAGCAACCATGAGCGAAAATGCAGCAAGTATTGCAAGCGGGGCAGGGCAATCTTCAACGTCAGGAACTAGTGAAGTCGCATCGCAAAAAGGGAATAAGGTCAATCTAAACACAGCTGATTTATCTGAGTTGCAGACCATTTCTGGCATTGGTCAAAAACGTGCGCAAGATATTTTAGAATATCGTGAGGCAAACGGGAAATTTAATTCCGTTGATGACCTGAAAAATGTATCAGGAGTTGGTGCCAAAACACTAGAAAAATTGGAAGAATATGTCACAGTGGATTAAAAGATTTCCGATTAAGCCGATTTACATTGCTTTTTTGCTTGTCTGGTTATATTTTGCAATCTATCAAAGTAGCTGGTTAGCATGGCTTGGTTTTATCTTTCTAGGGATTCGTCTTTTTCGATTTTATTCACCGAAAGAATGTTTCATGACCTTCATGATCCTCTCTTGTTTTGCTGGTTTTTTCTTTGTTCGTAGGGAAATGGTAGAGCAGAAGACGAAAGTAGAACCTTCTCCCGTAAGACAAGTAGCAGTTCTACCTGACACGATTAAGGCAAATGGAGATTCACTTTCTTTCCGTGGTAAAACAAATGGGCAGACTTATCAAGTTTACTACAAATTGAAATCAAAGGAAGAACAATTGGCTTTTCAAAATCTCTCTAGTTTGGTTACATTGACAGTTGAGGGAGAATTTGAAATCCCTGAGAAGAAGCGTAATTTTGATGGTTTTGATTACCAATCCTATTTAAGAACGCAAGGAATTTATCGAATTTTAAAAGTGAATACCATTTTATCTAGCCAAGATCGAATCAGCTTGCACCCCCTAGAGTGGCTCTCTAGTTGGCGAAGAAAGGCACTGGTATTTATCAAGAAGCATTTTCCAAATCCGATGAGTAATTACATGACAGGACTCTTATTTGGTGCCTTGGATACAGACTTCGATGAAATGAACAGTCTTTACTCTAGCTTGGGAATTATTCATTTATTTGCGCTGTCTGGCATGCAAGTTGGCTTTTTTATGGAGGGTTTTCGTAAGTTGCTGTTAAGGCTGGGCCTTACGCAGGAAACGGTTCATAAATGCCAATATCCATTTTCTTTCTTTTATGCGGGAATGACTGGATTTTCAGTATCCGTTGTACGGAGCTTAATTCAGAAATTATTATCGCAACATGGTATCACTAAGTTAGATAATTTTGCTTTAACGATGATGATATTGTCCTTGATTATGCCGTCCTTTCTTTTGTCGGCAGGAGGAGTTCTCTCCTGTGCTTATGCTTTTGTCATTAGTGTGATAGATTTTGAAGGTATGGCTTCTTGGCGAAAAGTTGTTGTAGAGAGTAGCGTTATTTCACTTGGTGTTTTACCAATTCTAATCTTTTACTTTGGTGAATTTCAACCTTGGTCTATTTTGTTGACATTTGTTTTTTCACTGATTTTTAATGCAATGATGCTACCAGGCTTGATGTTTATTTTTCTTTTTTCGCCTTTGATAAAGCTGACTCAAGTCAATTTTCTATTTGAAGGTTTAGAAAATAGTATTCGTTGGATAGCAAGTGCCTTTGGTAAACCAATCGTTTTTGGGCAGCCCAGCCCGCTTTTGCTGATTATTATGCTGCTTGTATTGGCTATTTTGTATGATGTTAGAAAAAATAAAAAATGGGTAATATTTCTTAGTCTGTTTCTTTCATTACTCTTTTTTGTAACTAAATTTCCTTTGCAAAACGAGATCACAATGGTGGATGTCGGGCAAGGAGATAGTATTTTTCTGAGAGACCGAAAAGGGAGAACTGTATTGATTGATGTTGGCGGACGTGAAGAAATTAGAAAAAAAGAAAGTTGGCAAGAACGTATAAGTAGTTCAAATGCAGAGAGAACGCTGATTCCTTATCTAAAAAGTCGTGGCGTAGATACGATTGATACTTTAGTCTTAACAAATCCAAATCCAGATTATGCAGGAGATGTATTAGAAGTTGCTAAAAAGTTTGCAATAAAGAAAATTTATATTTCCAGAAGTAGTCTAAACAATGCAGATTTTCTAAAGAAATTAAGGGAGACAAACACATTCATTCATGTCGTAAAACAAGGCGACAAACTTCCTATTTTTGATCATCATTTGCAAGTTCTTTCGGGTGCTAGCAAGAACGACCATTCGATCGTTTTATATGGTCAGTTTTTCCGTACAAGATTTTTATTTGCGAGCGACTTGAAAGAAGAGGGCGAAGCAAAGTTAATGCAGCATTATCCAAAGTTGAAAACAGATGTTTTGAAAGTCGGACAGCATGGAGCCAAGGACTCATCAAGTTCAAAATTTTTGCAAAAAATAGAACCAACGGTTGCGCTCATTTCTGTCGGGAAAAATAATCAATCTAAGCAACCTAGTCAAGATACAATAGAGCGATTTGCACAATTGCCTGCTAAACTCTATCGGACAGATGAACAAGGGGCAGTTAAATTTTCAGGGTGGACAAACTGGCGATTAGAAACGGTCAAGTAATTGTTCTCTAAAAATTAATTTCCGTTGATTTATTAGGGAAAGTATGATATTCCTATTAGAAATTAAAATGTTAGGAGATTTATGATATTTACAGCTTATAAAAAGTTTTGGACTCACTATGCTGATTTTGAAGGAAAATCAACTAGATCTGACTATTGGTGGTCTGTTTTGTGCAATGTTTTGATTACACTTCCATTTGGTATTATGGCTTTTGGGTCAATTTTGGTTGCAATCTTCAATGTTGTACAGCAAGCGACTTATTATGATTATGAAGGAGAATTTGATCCAAGTATTTTTATAAGTAGTTTAGGTTCCGAATTTTTTATCATTATTTTATTGAGTGTTTTTGGGATAGCAACTTTAGTCCCAAATTTGGCGATTATGTGCGTCGTTTGCGGGATGCTGGCTATCATTGGGCATTTATCTTTTTATATGCAGGTCCTATACTTTTGATGTGGGTTCCAATTTTAAATATTTTAGCTGCCGTTGCTATGTTACTATGTTCTATCGCTCTAATTGTCCTACTTTGTATGCCAACTAAAGAAGTGAAAACATCTACGGTTCACCAAGGACAATTTACGACACAACAAGCACAATCTCAGCAACAACCTGTTCAAGCATAACAATTTACTTAACCACAAGAATAAGCAGTTGAACCTGAAACAACACCAACTCAATCTCAACAAGAATCTGCGATTACCATTGAAACTCCAGAACAAGTTGTTCAATCAGATGAGAAAGAGTTGGACTCAGCTATCTCTGAAGATAACTAAACTAGAAATGCTCCAATAATGCATTGGGGTGTTTTTTAGAAATGACGATTTTTTTAATATCATTTTTAGGAATTTATTCCTGAATAAGCCAATCTTATATCTCTTTTATCCCATTAGAGAAATGACCTATTTAAGCCAATTTTTAGTCTTTATTTGGATCGTTGTGATAATCAATGAAAAAGCAAATGATAGCAATCGCAAAAATAAATAATCCAAATCCGATAATAGTTTTTATTATGATATTTGAAAAGTAAAATAAAGCAATAACCAAAAGTAAAAATACAATAAACCAAGACCACATAAAATTGCTCCCTTCTCAATTTATTATAACATAAAGGAATATTCTGAATAATTGTAATCCTTGATTTTATTCGATTGTTTAGATAGAAAAGAGTAGTTTGATTTCATAGGATTTTGTCAAAAGGGATGTCTCTACACAAAAACTCAGCTAAATGAAGGAAAATTTGGTATGATAAAGATAATTATGTAGCTAGGAGAATGACCATGGGAAATAAGGTACGCTATAATTGGGCAACTTTAGGTACAGGTGTGATTGCTAATGAATTGGCACAGGCCTTGGAGAAATTGGGTGGAAAACTCTATTCTGTTGCCAATCGAACATATGCAAAAGGTATGGATTTTGCACAAAAATACGGTATTGAAAAAGTCTACGACCAGATAGATGACGTATTTAGTGACGAAAATGTGGATATTATTTACATTTCCACGCCACACAATACGCATATTGATTTTTTGCGAAAAGCATTAAAAAACGGAAAACATGTTTTATGCGAGAAGTCCATTACGCTCAATTCAGAAGAATTGGAAGAAGCAGTTTTATTAGCCGAACAAGAACATGTCGTTTTGGCAGAAGCGATGACGATTTACCACATGCCAATCTATCGAAAATTGAACAACATCATTTCCAGTGGTCAATTGGGTGATTTAAAAATGCTTCAAATGAACTTTGGCAGTTACAAAGAATATGATATGACCAATCGTTTCTTTAATCGTCAGCTTGCAGGTGGTGCACTATTAGATATTGGCGTGTATGCCTTGTCATTTGTTCGGTGGTTTATGACATCTCGACCCAATCAAATTCTTTCACAAGTGAAATTTGCACCAACGGGCGTTGATGAGCAGGCGGGGGTTCTTCTGACGAATGCTGAAGGAGAAATGGCAACTTTGACCTTGAGTCTCCACGCTAAACAGCCTAAGCGAGGAACAATTGCTTATGATAAAGGCTATATTGAAATATATGAATATCCTCGAGGACAAAAGGCGGTTATTACCTATACGGAGGACGGGCATCAAGAAATCATTGAAGCTGGAAAGACGAGTGATGCTTTAATGTATGAAATTCTTGATATGGAAGAAGCAGTAGCTGGTGACAAAAATGAGATGTATTTGGATTATAGTCGTGATGTCATGAAAATCATGACGGATTTGCGAAAAGAGTGGGGCGTGACTTATCCAGAGGAAGAAAAATAACGATATAGAACAGGAGAAACAATGGAACACTCAGCTTGGCATAGTTTGATTAAGCAACAATTACCTGATGGTTATTTTGGTAAAATTAATTATTTTTTAAATCAGGTTTATTCATCAGGCACAATCTATCCGCCGCGTGAAAAAGTATTTAATGCGATACAAACGACGGATTTAGCAGATGTAAAAGTAGTGATTTTGGGACAAGACCCTTATCATGGTCCGCGTCAAGCGCAGGGGCTGAGCTTTTCAGTACCAGATGATATTCCAGCGCCGCCTTCTCTTCAAAATATTTTGAAAGAGTTAGCAGATGACATTGGCATCAAAGAATCTCATGATTTGACACCATGGGCACAGCAAGGAGTCTTGCTGCTGAATGCCAGTTTGACTGTTCCTGCTGGGCAAGCAAATGGGCATGCCGGTCAAATCTGGGAACCGTTTACGGATGCTGTGATTAAGGTTGTCAATGAAAAAGATACACCTGTTGTCTTTATACTCTGGGGCTCTTATGCACGCAAGAAAAAAGTCTTGATTACCAATCCTAAACATCTCATTTTAGAATCTCCTCATCCAAGCCCTCTCTCAGCTCATCGTGGATTTTTTGGCAGCAAACCTTTTTCTAAAACAAATGTCTTTCTAACATCTCAAGGGATAGAGCCGATAAATTGGTTATTATAAGTAGTTTTATATAGTGGTATTTTCGAAAGGAGAAAAATGGTTAAGTTAGCAACGATTTGCTATATTGACAACGGCAAAGAATTTTTATTGCTACATCGAAATAAAAAGCCTAATGATGTTCATGCTGGTAAGTGGATTGGTGTTGGGGGTAAATTAGAGAAAGGTGAAACGCCGCAGGAGTGCGCTGTAAGAGAAATCTTTGAAGAAACAGGTTTGCGGGTCAATAAGCCAGTATTAAAAGGTATTATCACGTTTCCAGATTTTACACCTAACCATGATTGGTATACCTATGTATTTAAAGTGACGGAGTTTGAGGGAGACTTGATTGACTGCGATGAGGGGACTTTGGAATGGGTGCCTTATGAACAAGTTTTGTCCAAACCAACTTGGAAGGGAGATCATACGTTTCTATCTTGGATTTTAGAAGATAAACCATTCTTCTCGGCTAAATTTTCTTACAAAGGAGAGAAGTTGGTGGAGAGTCATGTTGATTTTTATGGAGAATAAGGAGAAAAGTACATGTTGTTAATTAAAAATGGTCGTGTCATGGACCCTAAGTCTGGTTTAGATCAGATTCGCGATGTTTTGGTTAAGGATAAAAAAATTCTTAAAATTGGTCAGGATTTGAAGGCAGAAAACGCTCAGGTGATTGATGCGACTGGATTGGTGGTGGCGCCAGGGCTGATTGATATTCATGTTCATTTTCGTGAACCTGGTCAGACGCATAAAGAAGACATTCATACGGGTGCTTTAGCTGCGGCAGCGGGTGGATTTACAACGGTTGTCATGATGGCAAATACCACTCCAACGATTTCAACAGTAGAGACGTTGAAAGAAGTATTAGAATCTGCCGATCGTGAAAACATTCATATTAAGTCTGTTGCAACCATTACAAAGAATTTTGATGGACAGCATTTGACAGATTTCAAAGCGCTTTTGGAAGCGGGAGCTATTGGTTTTTCAGATGACGGAATTCCATTAAAAAGTACAAAAATAGTACGCGAAGCTTTGGAAGAAGCTGACCAAAATGGTACATTTATCTGCCTTCACGAAGAAGACCCAGAACTCAATGGTATCCTTGGGTTTAATGAGCAGATTGCCAAAGAACATTTTGGATTTTGTGGTGCGACTGGGGTCGCTGAATATAGTATGATTGCGCGTGACGTGATGATTGCTCATGCAACCAATACTCATATTCATATCCAGCATTTATCAAAAGCAGAAAGTGTGAAAGTCGTGGAATTCGCTCAGCGATTGGGCACTCACGTAACAGCAGAAGCAGCGCCCCAGCATTTTTCTAAGACAGAAAAGCTATTGTTGTTAAAAGGTAGCAATGCTAAAATGAACCCGCCACTTCGTTTGGAATCAGATCGTTTAGCTGTCATTGAAGGACTTAAGTCTGGAGTTATTTCAGTCATTGCGACAGACCATGCACCTCATCACTCTGATGAAAAGAATGTAAAAGACATCACCAAAGCACCGTCTGGCATGACAGGTCTAGAGACATCACTTTCGCTTGGCTTGACGTATTTGGTGGAAGCAGGTCATTTGACACTCATGCAGTTGCTGGAAAAAATGACGATTAACCCAGCGCAACTCTATGATTTTGAAGCGGGTTACCTTGCTGAGAATGGGCCAGCAGATCTCACCATTTTCGATACAGATGCTGAACGCATGATAACAGAAGATTTTGCCTCAAAAGCAACTAATTCACCATTTATCGGTGAAAAATTAAAAGGTGTTGTTCACTATACGATTTGTGATGGACAAATTGTCTATGGAGGCAAATCATCATAACAAGCATAAGGTTGGAAGTGTTTTTCAACCTTATTGTATTTTAAATTTCTTATAATTTTTAGAAAATTTTCTGTTTATTAGGATAAAAAATGATACAATAGAGAAGTTAAAAGAGTCCCGAAAAGGTAGTCAAAGGTTAAATATTAACCATAGAGACTAGTGCTTTGTAACTTTTTAACGTAAGTCTGTTTACAGATTTTCAAGTAACTTCCTAGCAATAATAGAATTTTTAGGAGGGAATATTTCATTAAAAGGGGGACATGAATATGTCAGAACGTAAACTCTTCACGTCTGAATCTGTATCTGAAGGACATCCAGATAAGATTGCAGACCAAATTTCAGATGCTATTTTAGATGCTATCTTGGAGCGGGATCCAGAAGCTCATGTGGCTGCTGAGACAGCTGTCTATACAGGCTCTGTCCATGTTTTTGGGGAAATCTCTACCAATGCTTATGTGGATATTAACCGCATAGTTCGCGATACAATTGCAGAGATTGGTTATACAAAAGCTGAATATGGTTTTTCAGCAGAAACAGTGGGGGTGCATCCGTCGCTTGTTGAGCAATCACCAGATATCGCTCAAGGGGTGAATGAAGCCCTTGAAATTCGTGGAAATGCTGAACAAGATCCGCTTGATTTGATTGGTGCCGGTGATCAGGGGCTGATGTTTGGTTTTGCTGTAGATGAAACATCTGAACTAATGCCGTTGCCTATTTCTCTCAGTCACAAATTAGTCCGTCGTTTAGCAGAGCTTCGCAAGTCTGGAGAAATTTCCTATCTTCGTCCGGATGCAAAATCTCAAGTAACGGTTGAATACGATGAAAATGACCAACCAGTGCGCGTGGATGCTGTCGTTATTTCTACACAACATGACCCAGAAGTAAGCAATGAGCAGATTCATCAAGATGTGATTGAAAAGGTCATTAAAGAAGTAGTTCCAGCAGAGTATTTGGATGAAAAAAGTAAGTTTTTCATCAATCCAACCGGCCGCTTTGTTATTGGCGGACCTCAAGGAGATTCTGGTTTAACTGGACGTAAGATTATCGTTGATACATACGGCGGTTATGCACGCCATGGAGGTGGGGCTTTCTCAGGAAAAGATGCCACAAAAGTCGATCGTTCTGCTTCTTATGCAGCGCGTTATATTGCTAAAAATATTGTTGCAGCAGGATTAGCTAAGAAAGTAGAAGTTCAGCTAGCCTATGCTATCGGAGTTGCACATCCAGTATCAGTCCGCATTGATACTTTTGGTACAGGTGCAGTTTCAGAAAGCAAGCTTCAAGAAGCAGTTCGACAAATTTTTGATCTTCGCCCAGCGGGTATTATTCAAATGCTTGATTTGAAACGACCAATTTACCGTCAGACTGCTGCCTATGGGCACATGGGACGTACGGATATTGACCTGCCGTGGGAAAAACTTGATAAAGTAGATGCTTTGAAAGCAGCTGTGAAATAACAAGTAGGTCGCTTAGACTAAAAATCTTTAGTTTCAAAATAAACCAGTAGCGCAGTTGGCTGATTACTCAAAGCAGGACTTGGATATAGCGAACAGAGCTTGTGCTAAGCAAGTCTCAAGACTATTCGTTTTTCAAGCTCAGAAAAGAGTACTTTTGATAAAAAACTTTTACCTCTCAACAGTCTAGGAAATTGTTGAGCAACCTTTCGGGGATGAGATTACGAACTAAAAATTTTCAAATTTTAGTTCGATCTCACTCCTTTTTTAATGTTACAAAAATAAAATGGCTCTGTAATCGTTATATAACAAGAATGACAAGTCAAAAGAGATTTCTTTAAAAGGATAGGATTTTCCCAGAAACTGTGTTATAATAAAGTGCAGTATATTTGATTAGAAATTCTTTGAAAGAGCTGAAAATGAAAAAAATTGTAATTAATGGTGGTCGCCCCTTAAAAGGAGAGGTGACTATTAGTGGTGCTAAAAATAGCGTAGTCGCTTTAATTCCGGCGACAATTTTATCTGATGAAATCGTGACATTGGACTGTGTGCCAGATATTTCCGATGTTGTGAGTTTGATTGACATTATGGAAGCTATGGGAGCTACTGTTGAGCGCCAAGATGATACGCTAAGAATTGATCCTCGTGGTATAAAAAATGTGCCAATGCCTTATGGTAAAATCAATAGCTTGCGTGCTTCTTATTACTTTTATGGTAGCTTGCTGGGCCGCTATGGCGAAGCAACAGTTGGTTTACCTGGTGGCTGTGATTTGGGTCCGCGACCTATTGACTTGCATTTGAAAGCATTTGAAGCCATGGGGGCTACTATGTCTTACGAGGGGAATTTCATGAACCTTTCGACAGGTGGTAAACATCTCCACGGAGCTAGTATATACATGGATACGGTAAGTGTTGGGGCGACCATTAACACCATGCTTGCGGCAGTAAAAGCAAAAGGGCGCACCGTTATTGAAAATGCAGCTCGTGAGCCTGAAATCATTGATGTAGCGACACTTTTGAATAATATGGGAGCACACATTCGAGGAGCGGGTACGGATATTATTGTCATTGAAGGTGTTGACAAACTTCATGGTACTCGTCATCAAGTCATTCCAGATCGAATTGAAGCAGGAACTTATATCTCAATGGCTGCTGCAATTGGTGAAGGCGTGCAAATCAACAATGTCCTTTATGAACACTTAGAAGGCTTTATTGCGAAATTAGAAGAAATGGGAGTTCGCATGACCGTTTCTGAAGATAGTGTGTATGTCGAAAAGCAACATGACTTGAAAGCAATCAATATTAAGACGGCTCCTTATCCAGGCTTTGCTACAGACTTGCAACAGCCTATTACGCCACTTTTATTGACAGCTAAAGGACGTGGCTTGATTATTGATACGATTTATGAAAAACGAGTAAATCATGTCGCTGAATTAGCGAAAATGGCAGGTAAGATTTCAACGAGTGCCAATCATATTGCTTATGAAGGACCTAATCAATTGCAAGGTGCAGCGGTCAAAGCAACTGATTTGCGGGCAGGAGCAGCACTTGTAATTGCAGGATTGCTAGCTCACGGGAAAACTGAGATTACAAATGTAGAATTTATTTTGCGTGGTTATTCAAATATTATTGAAAAGTTGACGAGTTTAGGAGCAGACATTCAGCTTGTCGAAGAATAGATTCGAAACAACGTTGACATGATGAGGTGAAATAGCCCAGTTGGCGTACCAACTGGGTCTTATCTTTAGAGGTAAGATATGAATTTGTGGACAAAATTGGCGGAATTCGCCTTTATAGAAACAGAACATTTAGTATTACGTCCATTTTCCTTTATGGATAGTGAAGATTTTTATAAAATTGCCTCCAATCCTGAAAATCTACGCTTCATTTTTCCTGTGCAGGCTAATTTACAAGAAAGCCAACATGTATTGGCTAATTATTTTATGAAACATCCTCTTGGAATTTGGGCGATTTGTGATAAAGCTTCTGAGAAAATGATCGGATCTATCAAATTTGAAAAGATAGACGAAATCAAGGGCGAAGCAGAGCTTGGTTATTTTCTTCGGCATGATTATTGGGGACATGGTCTGATGACTGAGTGCGTCAAAAATATTGTTTATTTGGCATTTACACAGTTTGATTTGAAGCGACTTTATATTATAACTCATCTGGAAAACAAAGCCAGCCAAAGAGTTGCCGAGAAGACAGGATTTTCTTGTAGGCGGCAGTTCAAGGGGAGCGACCGTTATACACGTAAAATGCGGGATTATTTAGAGTTTTGCTATGAAAAAGGAGACTTTCATGAGTAAACATCAAGAAATTATCGCTTATTTGGAAGAATTACCAGTAGGAAAGCGTGTTAGTGTACGCAGTATTTCCAATTATTTAGGAGTAAGCGAGGGGACTGCTTATCGTGCAATTAAAGAAGCTGAAAATCGTGGATTGGTAGAAACACGTCCTCGTAGCGGCACGATTCGCGTAAAATCTCCCAAAGTAGAGCTGGAGCACTTAACATTTAAAGAAATTGCTGAAATTACGAAATCAGAAGTATTAGCTGGTCAAGACGGACTTGAAAAGGAATTCAGTAAATTCACAATCGGGGCAATGACCGAGAAGAATCTCTTACGTTACTTAACGGAAGGAGGTCTCTTGATTATTGGAGACCGCACCCGTATTCAGTTATTGGCTTTGAAGCATGAAAATGCTGTTTTAGTGACAGGTGGCTTAGAAGTGAGTTCTGATGTTTTAAAATTAGCGAACCGCCTAAGCATTCCTGTTCTAAGATCCCAACATGATACCTTTACAGTTGCAACGATTATCAATCGTGCTCTGTCCAACATGCAGATCAAAACAGATATTTTAACCGTGGAACAGGTTTATCGTGGTAGTCATGAGTATGGTTTCTTAAAAGATACAGATACCGTTCGTGATTTTATGGATTTGGTTCGAAAAAACCGTAGCAGTCGTTTTCCTGTTGTTAATCAGCATAATATGGTCGTTGGCGTGGTGACTATGCGTGATACTGGTGACAAGTCTCCTCACACTATTTTGGACAAAGTCATGACGAAAAATATCTATGCCGTCACTTTAAACACCAGTATTGCCAATGTTAGCCAGCGTATGATTACAGAAGATTTTGAAATGGTACCAGTTATTCGGAGCAATCAAACTCTTCTTGGAGTCATTACGCGTCGTGATGTCATGGAAAAAATGAGTCGGGAACAAATCTCCAGCCTACCGACTTTTAGTGACCAAGTCTCTCAAAAACTTCGTCATATCAACAATGAATTTTCTTTTGTTGTGGAACCTTTTATGTTAGAAAGTAACGGTGTTTTGTCTAACGGGATTCTAACAGAGATTTTAACGACAGCAACGCATCAATTCATGACATCTGGCAAGAAAAATATTATTATTGAGCAGATGATGATTTATTTCTTGCAAGCTGTTCAGATTGATGAAAGTTTGACACTTCGACCAAGAATTGTTCGACAAACAAGGCACTCTGCTATTTTGGATTACGATATTTATTTAAAACTTCAATTGGTTGCAAAAGCGACCATTACAGTAAAGATAAACTAATACCTCAGATATTAAGGAGAAAGAATGATAACTTTAAAATCACAACGTGAAATTGATTTAATGGAAAAAAGCGGCGCATTTCTCGCCAGTATTCATATAGGTTTAAGGGATTTGATTAAGCCAGGTATTGACATGTGGGAAATTGAAGAATATGTCCGCAGACGCTGCAAAGAAGATAATGCGCTTCCTCTTCAAATTGGCGTAGAAGGGAGCATCATGGACTACCCTTATGCCACTTGCTGCTCATTGAATGATGAAGTGGCACATGCTTTTCCACGTCATCAAAAATTGGTTGAGGGTGACTTAATTAAAGTAGATATGGTTGTTGGCTTGGTTGATAAAGCAGAATTGGATGTTTCTAAACTCGATTTCAACAATGTAGAGCAGATGAAACACTATACAGAAAATTTCCGTGGAGGTGTTGCGGATTCTTGCTGGGCTTATGCAGTTGGTCAAGTGAGTGAAGAAGTGCACCAACTGATGGACGTGACAAAAGAATGCCTTTATCGTGGAATTGAAGCTGCTCAAGTTGGCAATCGAATTGGTGACATTGGTGCAGCGATTCAAGAGTATGCGGAAAGTCATGGCTATGGTGTCGTTCGTGACTTGGTAGGACACGGTGTTGGACCAACCATGCACGAAGAGCCAATGGTGCCTCATTACGGACGCGCTGGACGCGGATTGCGTCTTCGTGAAGGCATGGTTTTGACAATTGAGCCAATGATTTCAACAGGTACTTGGGAGATTGACACAGATTTTGAAACGGGTTGGGCTCACAAAACGCTGGACGGTGGACTTTCTTGTCAATACGAACATCAATTTGTGATTACCAAAGATGGTCCTGTTATCTTAACCAGCCAAGGAGAAGAAGGAACTTATTAAAAATAAGAATGGAAAGGGGCTTTTTGCTCTGTATTCTAGTAGGAGACGAGATGAAAAAGTTTGTTTCTAAGATTGGACAGAATCCGTTTTTACAATCCTTTTTTAAATTTTATCAAGCATCCGAGATTGATTTGACAAGCATTGCAGTGGCTTATTATTTGCTGATTTCGATTTTTCCGTTGCTATTGATTGTTGTGAATATATTGCCTTATTTTCAAATTCCGATAGCAGAATTTTTGGAAGCAATGGAAGATGTTCTGCCTGAATCGCTGTATGAAGTCGTTGCAAAGGTTACCCGAAATTTGCTAACTCAGCCTTCTTCTGGCTTGTTGAGTTTTTCTATCCTTTCGGCTTTATGGGCATTTTCACAATCAATGTCATTTTTGCAAAAAGCATTTAATAAAGCTTATGGTGTTGCAAAAGATAGAGGTCTGATATCACATAGATTATTTAGTTTAGTCATTAGCTTGGGATTGCAATTCCTCTTTGCCTTGTCTCTTTTACTGACAATGTTTGGGAGAATGTCGCTTCGCTTGCTTCATAGCTTTTGGGAGTTTGATGATCAACTATATGCCAGTTTGCAAAGAATGACCCAGCCGACTATTTACACCTTGCTGTTTCTTTCTTTACTGATGCTTTATTACTTTTTACCCAATGTAAAAATCAGGAAAATTCGCTATGTTCTGCCGGGAACGATTTTTGTAGTTTTTACGATTGGAGTATTGTTAAATTTATTTTCCGTTTATTTGGACACTTATGTAAATCACTTAATGGATGTCCGATTTTTTAGTTCCATTTTTGTTGTCGTCGTCATGATTTGGTTTACCCTCATTGCCCAAATTATGATTATTGGGGCAATCTTAAATGCAAGTTACCAAGGTTGTCACGAAAAAGAATTTGAAACGAGACATAAACAACTGACAACGAGACTTATAAAAAATAAAGAGAAGTTCAAATAAAACTTCTTTTTTTGTGGTGTTTTTTTGTTGCATTTGCAATAAAATGTGGTATAATATTGCTTAAGGAGGCAATATGACGATTTTGCGAGAGATTGGTATCATCGCTCGAGCGTTGGATTCAATGGCGAATATTGAATTTCGCCATGTTGATTTGGCCAAAGGGCAGTACCTTTATTTGGTTCGTATCGTAGAAAGTCCCGGTATTATTCAAGAAGAGCTTTCTGATTTGCTGAAAGTTGATCGTTCAACTGTTGCTCGCTCCGTCAAAAAATTAGAGAGTAAAGGTTTGATTGAAAGAAGAAGTGCAGCTGGAAATTTAAAAAATAAAGAGCTTTTTGCGACAGACACAGGAAAAAAACTTTATCCGTTTATCTTAGCAGAGCACACTTATTCTGAGCAGCAGGCTTTGACAGGATTTTCAAAAGAAGATGCTCAATTGTTAGAAGACATGTTAGCAAAGGTGCGACAGAATATTACTGATGATTGGGAATTGGTTAAAAAAGGACAAAAAAGAAATTATGGAGATGTGTAAAATGAAAGTCACAGTTGAAAATGAATTTTGGGAATTATTCCCTCAAGCACAAATTAGCATTATGGTTGTTAAAGGCTTGGATAATAGCGTTGACGAAAGCAAAGACCCTTATTTTAAATCTTTGTTGGACAAGGGAAGCAAGCGAGCAGAAGATTTTATCGTAGATGAAACCTTTACGCAAAATGACGTGATTCAAGAATGGCGCGGTGCTTTCAGTAAGTTTAAAACTAAAAAAGGTGCGCGTTCTTCTATTGAAGCTCTTTTAAAAAGGGTAAGTCAAGGTCGTGAGTTCAATCCAATCAATCCATTGGTGGATATTTATAACAGTGTGTCACTTTCCTATGCTGTTCCTTGTGGTGGTGAAGATATAGCTAAGATTCAAGGAGGCTTGCATCTTGGAAAAGCGCAAGGAGGCGAACCCTTCTTTCCACTTGGTGCAGAGACAGACGCACCAGCTCTTCCAGAGGAAATTATTTATTATGATGATGAAGGAGCTGTTTGTCGTTGTTTTAACTGGAGGGAAGCGCAACGGACAATGCTGACTGAAGACACAACGGATGCAGTATTAGTCATTGAAGCAATCAATGAAGACCAAGCTAAACGCGCGCAAGCAGCTATGCAGGAATTGCAAAGTTTAGTTGAAGATTATTTTGGAGTCAAAGGAGAAATCACTCATCTAACAATTGACAATCCAAGTGTAGACATTTAAGAAAAAAGAGCATTAAAGCTCTTTCAGATTGCGGGCAAACCACCATTTGAGGTAGGTTTGTCTTTTTAATTAGTTGATTTATTTTTAAATACAAAGACTTTACTAAAAACATAATTGAGCACAATAATAACGATTTGAGCAAATAAAGTTTCAATGGTATTAACTGCTTTGATGTCATTGTGGACAAATTGACCAATAATGTTAGGAAATGTTGTGACAAAAATGAATGTGAGCCCCATGTCCAGCAGAAAAGTGGAAAGTCGCGCAAGAGCAAATTTGACAAAACGAGCGCCCCAGCCCTTTCTTTGTTGCTTAAAAACAATCGTGTCATTTGTCGCAAAAGCAAAAAGAATACCAGCGATATTTCCTAAAGCTGTAGCAAGTAATTCATTGCTCGTCAAAGCGTAACAAAGCATACGAGTAAGGACGGCGACAACAGTTGTAGCAACACCGAAAAACAAATAAGATAAAATTTCGTTGTCAAAAAAGTGTTTAACATATTTTTTCATAGATTTAGTCTATCATATTTGCAAAAAATGTGCTATACTTGAAAAGCTGTATTCGTTTTGTCAATACAGCCCTTGGCGCTTAGTTCCCTTTCGTCAAGCATATTACACGCGGTTTAGCCGCTAAAGGAGAAAACATGGAAAAAATTACTGTTCGTGATATGGCTCAGATTGCTCTTGTTGCTGCGATTTATGTCGCACTAACAATGACACCGCCTCTGAATGCTATTAGCTACGGTGCCTACCAATTTCGGATTTCTGAAATGATGAACTTTATGGCTTTTTATAAACCAAAGTACATCATCGGAGTCACGTTGGGGTGTATGATTGCAAATTTATTTAGTTTTGGAATCATCGATGTCTTTGTCGGTGGTGGCTCAACTTTGGTCTTTTTGAGCTTAGGTGTGTATTTCTTTAGAAAATACATGCATGAATACTTGTTTAATGGACTGATCAATAAAGCTTTCTTTTATTTTGCGATTTTCTTTTCACTTTCTATGGTTACCATTGCAGCTGAATTGTATCTTGTCGCTAAAGCACCGTTCTTTTTGACTTGGTTTACGACAGCAGTAGGAGAGTTTGCTTCACTCATCATTGGTGGAATTTTAATGGACAAGCTAAATAAGCGGATTGATTTAGGAAAATAATTTTCGTTAATATTAGATTCAATAAAAAATATGCCCAAAAATTCTTCGGCATATTTTTGTTTATCTAGAAATTAAAAAATATAAGACCATATCGTTTTATGATTTTTGTAAAAACAATGAATTTTCTAGCTAAGTTTATTTTGCACCTAATAATTGTTCTTTACAATGGACGAGTTCAGTTATAAGGGCACAGTATGGCGTGTCTACACCATATTGTTGTCCCTTTCGTGCAATAGCTCCGTTGATATAATCAATTTCTGTCAAACGATTGTGCTCGTTCAAATCTTGATACATTGACGGATAATGCAAGCCAATTGTATCGCGATTATAACAATTCTTTTCAATGTAGTCCACGGTTTCTGTGACATTCAAGTCTACATTTTCGTGTTTTGCAACTTCTGCAAACTCGCTAACAATTTTCACAACAATATTATGTGCAGGAGTAGTGTCTCCAAAGTCTGCCATATTAGCAAGCAAAAGGGTACACAAACTATTCATCGTTCCGTTGACACAAGCTTTTTTATAAATGGCATATAAGATATTTTCTGTGTATTGCGCATTTAATCCGGCAGAATTCAAGGTTTCAATGACTTTATAAGCTGCTTGTTCGGCTTTTGGATCTGCGACTAAATTCTTCAAAGCGATTGAGCCGTTTCCAAATAATTTTGCACGTCCAGGTTCTTCCATACCAGCAGTCCACATGGTATTTCCAATCATAATTTGATTTCTTGGGACATATTTTTCAATGACTTCTTCGTGACCAATCCCATTTAATAGACAGAGAACAGCTGTATTATCATGTATCAAAGGTTGAATATCTGCTAACATCGCTTCTAGCTGCATGGCTTTTGTAAACAGAATAATTAAGTCATTAGATAAGGTTGGATCTACTTCGCTTTGCAAATAGATGGGCAACTTGGCAACAACTTCTTCGCCGTTTAAGTTAGCTTGTAAGCCATCCTTTTGGATAGCTGTGACATGTTCTTTCCAACCATCTACTAAAGTCACTTTATGCCCTGCTCGATGCAACATCAGAGCAAAGCGGCTACCCATGGCACCGACACCTGCAATTGTAATATTCATACTAACAATTCTCCTAGCTTTTTTATTTATAGTATATTTTACTTCTTTTATGTATTTTAATCAATTAAATTTTGGAAATTTATCATATTTGATGTGATGATGATTATTTTTCTGCTATTTTACATTTTTGTCTAATTTTTTGTAAAGAATATAGGTAAGAATGCTGTAGAAACGCATGAATTATGATAAAATAGAACTATGAAAGACAGAATGTTAGAACTGGTGAAGTTGCTCAATCAGTATGCTCATGAATATTATACGACTGATAATCCAAGCGTATCAGATAGTGAATATGATAAGTTGTATCATGAATTATTAGATTTAGAAAAGCAGTATCCAGAGTTCGTTCAGCCTGATAGCCCAACTCATCGTGTGGGAGGTAAGGTTTTAGAAGGTTTTGAAAAATACCAACACCAGTATCCGCTCTATAGTTTGCAGGATGCTTTTTCACGTGAAGAGTTAGATGTATTTGATGCACGGATTCGGAAAGATTTTCCAGATGTTAGCTATCTATGTGAACTAAAAATTGACGGCCTCTCTGTTTCTCTCATGTATGAAAAGGGGATTTTAGTTGCAGGAGCGACTCGCGGAGACGGTTCTGTTGGGGAAAATATCACAGAAAATCTGAAAAGAGTGAAAGATATTCCTTTAAAGTTGCCAAGCGAAGTTGATATGACTGTTCGTGGGGAATGTTACATGCCACGCAGCTCTTTTGACGCGGTGAATCAGCTACGCCAGGAAAACGGAGAACCAGAATTTGCTAATCCGAGAAATGCAGCGGCAGGAACATTGCGTCAGTTGGATACGGCGATTGTTGCCAAGCGAAATCTTGCAACCTTTCTCTATCAAGAAGCCAGTCCGACAAGTGCGACGAGCCAAGAAGCTGTTTTAAATCAGTTATCTAAAAATGGATTCAGTGTGAATGAGCGGCATATTTTGGCACATTCGATGGATGAAGTGTGGCAGTTTATTGGACAAATCGCTCAAGAACGCGACCAGTTACCGTATGATATTGACGGTGTTGTAATCAAGGTAAATGATTTGGCGGTACAAGAAGAGCTTGGTTTTACCGTAAAAGCACCTAAATGGGCGATTGCTTACAAATTTCCAGCCGAGGAAAAAGAAGCGCAGCTTTTATCAGTTGACTGGACGGTTGGGCGGACTGGAGTTGTTACGCCGACCGCCAACTTGACGCCTGTGCAATTAGCAGGGACAACGGTCAGCCGAGCCACTTTGCACAATGTAGATTACATTGCTGAAAAAGATATTCGCAAAGACGATACAGTTATCGTTTATAAGGCGGGCGACATTATTCCGGCTGTTTTGCGAGTGGTTGAAAGCAAGCGCCAATCAAAAGAGAAATTGGAGATTCCAAAGAATTGTCCAAGTTGCAACAGCGAGTTAATTCACTTTGAAGATGAGGTTGCTTTGCGCTGTATCAATCCACGTTGTCCTGCACAAATCAAAGAAGGCTTGATTCATTTTGCTAGTCGCGATGCCATGAATATCACAGGTCTTGGTCCTGCTGTTGTAGAAAAGTTATTTGATCAGCAGTTGGTAAATGATGTGGCTGGCATTTATCGCTTGACTGTCGAAGATTTGCTGCAATTGGAAAATTTTAAGGAAAAATCAGCTAATAAGTTGTATACTGCTATTCAGGCTTCCAAGGAAAATTCTGCTGAGAAATTATTATTTGGCTTGGGCATTCGCCATGTTGGAAGTAAAGCCAGTCAGATTTTGTTGGAGCATTTTCATGATTTGGAGCAATTAGCAAAAGCAAAAAGAGAAGAGATTGCTGCGCTGGATAGTTTAGGAATGGTGATTGCTGAGAGTCTTTCCAGCTATTTCGCACAAGAAGGAACTCATATTTTATTGTCGGAATTAAAAGAAGCGGGGTTAAATTTCACCTACCTTGGCGAAAAAGTGGCAGCAGATGCAGCACTTTCTGGATTGACCGTTGTTTTAACAGGAAAATTGGAACGTCTCAATCGTTCAGAGGCAAAAAAGAAATTAGAAAGTTTAGGTGCAAAGGTGACGAGCTCGGTCTCTAAGAAAACAAGTCTAGTCGTTGTCGGAGCAGATGCAGGAAGTAAATTAACAAAAGCTCAAGAGTTAGGAATTGACATTCGTGATGAAGCTTGGCTTGAGAGTTTATAGAGGTTTGTATGGAAACAGCTAGAAAAAGAGCACGATTGATTTATAATCCGACCTCTGGTCAGGAAATTATTAAAAAAAATATCGCAGAAGTTTTAGACGTTTTAGAAGATGTAGGCTATGAAACAAGTGCTTATCAGACGACGCCAGCTCCTTTATCAGCTCAAAATGAAGCAGAGAGAGCAGCCAAAGCGGGATTTGATTTAATTGTTGCAGCTGGTGGCGATGGGACAATCAATGAAGTGGTCAATGGGGTAGCACCGTTGAAAAATCGTCCAAAGTTGGCGTTTATTCCAACTGGTACGACCAATGATTATGCACGCGCCCTCAAGATTCCAATGGGGGATCCGGTGGCAGCAGCTCGTATCATTGAAAAAAATCAAACTATAAAAATGGATATTGGTCAGGCTTATGGGAAAAAATATTTTATTAACATTGCTGCAGCGGGAACTTTGACAGAATTGACCTATAGTGTTCCAAGTGAAGTCAAGTCACGTCTAGGCTACCTTGCCTATGTCGCAAAAGGAGCAGAAATGCTGCCAAAATCTAAATTACGCAAGGTACACATTGAACATGACCACGGTGTGTTTGAAGGTAAGGTCTCTTTGATTTTTGTTGCCTTGACAAATTCAATCGGCGGTTTTGAAAAATTAGCGCCAGATACAGTACTAGATGACGGTAATTTCACCTTAATTTTGGTGAAAACTGCTCGGTTGTTTGATATGTTGGCGTTGATGATTCAAGCAATCAATGGTGGTCAACATGTGACAGATGTGAATGTAGAATATTTAAAAACAAGTAAGTTAAAGTTAGAAGTTTTAGACAAAAAAGCCCCATTCATGTTAAATCTGGATGGCGAATATGGTGGAGATACTCCTGTTGAATTGGAAGTTCTTCATAACCATTTAGAATTTTTTGCAAATATTGATGAGATTAGCGATAGTGCTTTGTCATTGGAGAATAAAGAATAATCAGGAGAATGTGATGTTAGACTATCGTGTCTTAATCCATTACCATAATCAATTAGGAAATTATGCAGCCTATAATATGTGGAAATGGCAAATGAATAAATGGGGAGAAGAGAGTACTTTTTCCCAGTATGATGATTTCGGGATTCAAGGAACCTTGTCCTATAAAAGCGAACAAGCTTTGAGTAATGTCCATGTCATTGTAAAAACAACCGATTGGTCTCACCAGTCGGTTGACTATTCCATTCAGTTGTTACCATCTCATTTAGTGACTGAGGTTTGGATTATCGAAGGAGACAGTCAAGTTTATTATTCTAGGCAGGCTGCTATGACTAGTCCGTATTATGCAAAGCAAGATCCTCATGCTTTTGATATGGCATTAGACAGCAAACATTTTGATCAGCATTGGGGGTATCAAGGTTGGTTAGGGTGTCGGTATAATGGTGAACAAGCAGAATTCAAACTCTGGGCACCGACTGCAAAAAAAGTTCAGCTAGTAGTCTACAAGAATAGCACTAACAAAGCGAAAATCTGGAAGGTCTACGACTTACAAAGAGGAGAAGATTTTTCCAAAGATCATGCTAAAAATACAATCGGAATTTGGTCTCGAGTGATTTCAGATGACTTGGCAAATAAAGCCTATCAGTACCAGCTAGAGTTTGAACATCACAAAACAGTAACACGCGATCCGTATGCGGAAGCCGTAACGGAAGATGGAAAGCGTTCTGTCATTTTATCGCCTGCGGAGCGAAATCCAAAACATTTCCAAGTGAAACAAGGGCAACAGGCAATTTGGCGTCTAAAGAATCCTTGTCAAGCTGTTATTTATGAGATGCATGTACGAGATTTGACGAAGTCTAGCAGTTCTGGCGTGTCTAAAAAACACCGAGGAACCTTTTTAGGGGCTTGTCAAAAAGGAACCAAAAATCGATCTGGCCAGGCGACGGGATTTGATTATATCCAATCTTTAGGTATCAATGTTGTACAATTGCAGCCCATCTCTGATCGACACAAAGAGTATGACCAAGACGGAAATGTAATGTATAATTGGGGCTATGACCCTCAAAATTACAATGCTCCTGAAACGAGTTTTTCAACAGATCCAGCAAACCCATCTCAAGGAATGCGGGATTTAAAAACGATGATTCAAGCCTATCATGATGCGGGCATTTCCGTAGTGATAGATGTTGTATACAACCATATTTATTCGACTCATGATTCACCGTTTCAACAAGCAGTGCCTGATTATTACTATCGAATGAATCCAGACGGATCTTTCCAAAATGGAACAGGTGTGGGGAGCGAGACAGCCAGCGAGCATGAAATGTTTCGTAAATATATGATTGATTCTATCCTTTATTGGGTAAAAGAGTATAATATTGATGGTTTTCGTTTTGATTTAATGGGCATTCATGATATTGAAACGATGCGTCAAATTCGGGAAGCGTTAGATGAAATTGACCCGAGAATTCTCACATACGGTGAAGGTTGGGATATGGGGACAGGATTGCTTCCGCTTGACAAAGCTAAAAAAGATAATGCCTTTGAATTACCTAATATCGGATTTTTCAACGATACTGAACGTGATGCTATCAAAGGCGCAGAGGTTTATGGTGGTTTGAAAGCTGGCTTTGTAAGTGGTCAAGCGACAGAATCAATTGTTGCCAAGGCAATTCTAGGAAGTAGTGAACTAGGAACCTATCTGGAGCCAAAACAAGTTGTTAATTATGTAGAAGCGCATGATAATTACAATTTGCACGATTTGTTAGCTGAACTGCACCCAGATGATGATGAATTGACTCGTACTAAGCGGATTGAATTAGCAACTGCGATGAATCTCCTCTTGCAAGGCATGAGTTTTATGGAGTTGGGACAGGAATTTTCACGTAGCAAACTAGTGGCAACTGGAGCAAATGGAAATACCATTCAGGCAGATCATAAGCGCGCTATGAACAGTTATAACGCTCCCGACGTTGTCAATCAAGTAGACTGGGATTTATTAGCTCATCATCAAGAAAGTATCAACTATATCAAACAGATGATTCGTTTAAAAACGACAACAAAAGAATTTTCTTACCAGCATTATGATGACATTTACCAGCATGCCTTTGTACATTCAGCGCATTCCGGAAGTGGCATTGTCATTTTTGAAGTGAAAGATGATAATTATTACCTCGTAATTTTTAATGCAAGTGGTGATAGATACAATATTGAAGATATTGGAAATTTGAAACTTGTAGCTGGAAATAGTCGTCAAGTTAGCGATTCTTTTGTTGAAGATCTGACAGCTACAGTCTTTGAAGTTGTAGAATGGTAATATCAAAAGATGTCAAGATTTTTTCTTGACACCTTTTCTTTCTTGTGATAAGATAGAGTATGTTGGGAGTAGCTCTGCTATTCCTAAAAATAAAAAAGAGAAAAGAGAAATTTTTAAAATGGCAGTTAAAATCCGTTTAACTCGTATGGGTTCTAAGAAAAAACCTTTCTACCGTATCAACGTAGCAGACTCACGTTCACCTCGTGACGGACGTTTTATCGAAACAGTTGGAACATACAATCCACTTGTTGCTGAAAACCAAGTAACTTTAAAAGAAGATCGTATTCTTGACTGGTTGTCAAAAGGTGCTCAACCTTCTGATACTGTTCGTAACATTCTTTCAAAAGCTGGTGTGATGAAGAAATTCCACGATTCTAAATACTCTAAATAATAGAAGTGCAGGTTGACTATGGATACGATTGAAAATCTTATTATTGCGATAGTGAAACCTTTGATTTCACAACCAGATGCTTTAACTATCAAGATTGAAGATACACCAGAATTTTTGGAATATCATTTAGATCTTGACCCTAGTGATGTTGGACGTGTAATCGGTCGTAAAGGTCGCACGATCTCTGCGATAAGAACGATTGTTTATTCTGTCCCAACCGAAGATAAAAAAGTCAGAATTGTTATTGATGAAAAATAAAAATGGAGCCATTCAGGCTCTATTTTTTTGAAATCTATATAGAAATCATGTTTGAATTTTATAATAAAAATCCCAATTTTTCTAGTGCTTTTTCGACATAGTCTAAATCTTGTTGCGAATCAGCTTCTACTAGATGATAATGAACACCGTCTGTCAATTCAGATAAACCGCGGAAATTGGTCTCGTGAATTTGTTGAATGAAATGCTGAACATCTCTGCGACAAGTTAATTTTAGATAGGTTTGAATTTCCCCATAAACGGGATGCTCTATCATAATATTTTGAACTCGTCCACCGTTATCTACAATTGCCAGTAATTCCACTTCAATATCTTCAATCGTATGCTTAACTTTAAAAAGCTGGTGATAATATTTAGCAGTATCATTCGTTTTGTAAATATAGCCTCGATTTGTACTAATAATAGGGGCGCCATCTGCTCGTAAAACGGCAATGTCTTGTACAATGATTTGTCGAGTAACATGGAATTTCTCTGCTAAAATTTGTCCATTTAAGGGAGTTTCCGCAGTTTTTAAAAGCTGTAATAAATCTGTTCTTCTTTGTTTTATCATAAATTCATTGTAGAATAAATCTGTTAAATATTCAAGATTTAGCGGATTTTTTGTAGAGCTTTATAGATAAATTGTGCAATGATAAAATCAACGATACTATGAATAATAGTTCCAACTCCTACGAGGATGAAAAGCAGATAAAACATATTTGCTGGAAAAGAAGTTGAGGCGTAAAAGATGAGGCAAGCAAGGACTTCAGCAATTGCATGAATAAAAGCAAGGACAATATTAAGAATCCAAGTCTGGATTGGTTTATCTAAAGTTTTAGGATATTTTTTTAGATAAAGAGCGCCTACCAAGCCGAAGCATAGGTGCGACAGGGCACGAAGAACGATAACAATGGGATAACCAGCTACTAAAAAACCAAAAGTAGATCCTAGAATAACGATCAAAGCCATTAACGGCGAGATAAACATGGCTAAAAAGATGGGAACATGGCTTGCCAAAGTGTAGGATGCAGGCGGAATAATAATCTTTGCAGGCATAACCATGGGAATAACAATAGCTAGTGCGGTCAGAAGAGCTGTAAGAGTTATAAATTGATTTTTTGTTTTAGGTTTCATAATTTTCTCCTTTTAACTGTGTATACACAAGTATAGTATACTGTTTTTGCAGATAATGTCAAGAGAAAATTTTGATAGAATAGGACAGAATTCCTAAACAATCTGTGTAATTTCTGTTAGAATGTCAGTAAGAGGAGAATATTATGATAGATGTAAAGAAACAACCAGAGTATATTTCCATTGATTCTTCCTTACGTTTGCGAAAGTATGATGGACAAGCTCACCTCGCTTTTTCTTGGTATCAAGACCCTGAGGTAATCCGTTTGATTGATGGTAGTAGAGCGCCTTACACACTTCAACGAATCAAGAAAATGTATGATTATCTTACTCAGCAGGGAGAAGTGTATTTTATTGAAGTTTTGACAAATGCAGGGTGACAGCCGATTGGTGATGTGAGTTTTTGGCAAGAGGACATGCCGATTGTTATTGGCAATTCAGCTTATCGTGGTCAGGGAATCGGGAGGACAGTTGTTCAGGCATTGGTTGAACGCGGACGCAAGTTGGGTTATAAGGGCTTGTATGTTCAAGAAATCTATGATGACAATGAAGCTTCTAAGAAGATGTTTGAGTCAGTAGGGTTTTATCCTTTGGAAAAGACTGAAAATGGGCATCGCTATGCTTTGGATTTGACGCTTTCTTTGTCAGCTATTCAACCAAGTCAATTTTATCTTTCTGAGAAGAAATTAGAGCAGGTACAGGCATGGTTTGATATAAAGGACATAAATGCTTTAAAGCCTTTACCAATTAAGCGATTGAAAGGTAAAATCTTTTTCACTGATGGACATAGCAGAGCATTTGTAGCTTATCAAGCTGGTTTTGAAGAGATTCCAGTTTGTTCAGAAGAGGACGATTTGAATTGGGATTTTTATTACTATTGCCTTCAAACTTGTGAAAAAATGGGAATTTTTACGATAAAAGATTTAGAAAATCGTATCTTGCCTGAGTCGGATTATAGGAAAAAATGGTTGGATTGGTGCCAGCGAGTCGCGAAAGATTTTGAAGAATAAATAGTGATTATGTTATAATAATCAAGAAAACACTTTCACATAGAAGAGGTCAAAAATGATTTATGAATTTTGTGCAGAAAATGTGACTAATTTGGAAAAAGCCATGCAGGCTGGTGCTCGACGAATTGAACTTTGCGATAATCTAGCAGTTGGCGGAACAACGCCTAGTTACGGTGTCATAAAAGCGGCTGTTGAGCTAGCAAAACCTTACAATGTGACCGTTATGACGATGATTCGTCCACGCGGGGGAGACTTTGTATACAATGACTTGGAAATGGAAATCATGCTAGAAGACATTCAAATGGCGTGCAGCGCTGGGACACACGGACTTGTTTTTGGTGTTTTGACAACTGCTAATAAAATTGATTATCCAAAAATGGAAAAATTATTAAAAGCCTCGCAAGGGCTGGAAGTCGTCTTTCACATGGCTTTTGACGCTACTCCAAGAGAACATCAATTTAGTGAAATGGACTGGCTAATGGAACATAGCGTGAAACGGATTCTAACTCACGGTGGACTGGCAGAAGAGCCGATTCAAGAGCATTTTTCTTGGTTATATGAATTGATAAATCATGCAGCTGGTCGGATTGATATTTTACCAGGAGGCGGTATTACGGTTGATAATCGTGATGAAATTGTTGCAAAGCTCGGCGTCAATCAACTTCATGGTACCAAAATTGTATTTTAGAAAGTGAAGATCATGTTAGACTTATTTGAGAAATATCAAGCAAATCCAGAAAAATTACAGGTATTTGGTTTTGAAAAAAGAGGAGAAGAGTTTGTTTATTCTCAGGAAATAATGAATGGTGATTTTCTGTTACAGCTAAAACTGCAGGGTGAGAAGCTGGACTATCAAGTGTTTGACCAAGAGACTGGTGATGAATACGTACAAGTCAAAATGAAGACTATGACGGGTGAATTTGTCGGTCAAGTCCGTGAAGCTTGTCAGGATATTTTTTTGATGATTCGAGCTAATTGTTTTGAGGAAGTTGGCTTTCTTTATGAACAGAGCAGGCGCTTGCAAGATTATGTTGCAAAAACCTATGATGAAAAGCTAGAATACCTCTGGGAAAAGTCTTCCAGGAAGAGTTCTACCAAAGCTGGAGTTTTCCGTCATCAGGACAGTAAAAAATGGTATGGAGCCTTTCTGACTACAGATTGGTCTAAGTTTGAAGTAGATGGAAGTGGTACTATTGAGGTGCTTAATGTTAAGAATGACCATGTGGTAGAGCTAATTCAGAGAAAGGGAATTTACCCAGCCTTTCACATGAATAAAAAATATTGGCTGAGCCTGCCCTTGGATGATACTTTGACGGATACAGAACTTTTTTCCCTTTTAGATAAGAGTTTTGAATTGACCCAAAAGAAATGAGGAACACAGTTAGGTTGCGCTAGCTGCGTTTTATTTTTACAGATAATGCAACAAAATAATGTATAATGGTAATTAGTAATAGCAGAGGAGAAAATATGAATCTTATCAGAAAATTGGGCTGGTTTTTCAAACTGGAGAAAAAACGTTATATTATCGGAATTCTAGCCTTGTCTTTGGTTAGTGTTTTTAATTTAATTCCTCCTAGAGTAATTGGTGTGGTCATTGACCGTATTGCTAGTCGAAATCTAACATCAGAGCAATTACTTTTAAATCTTTCACTTTTGGTTGCTTCGGCCTTTATTATGTATGGTCTGCGTTATCTTTGGCGTCTATATATTTTTGGTACGGCAAATCACTTGGGACGACTTTTACGTTCTCAACTCTTTGAGCACTTTACCCAAATGGCATCGTCTTTTTACCAAAAATATCGAACAGGAGATTTGATGGCGCATGCAACGAATGACATTAATGCAGTTGTAAGTGTGGCAGGTGGGGGTGTCATGTCGGCGGTAGATGCCTCTATCACAGCACTGGTAACGCTGCTGACCATGTTTTTTGTTTTAGACTGGCGCTTGACTTTGATTGCTATTCTGCCATTGCCATTTCTTTCCTGGGGAACCAGTTTAATTGGACGAAAAAATCATGAGAGCTTTAAAGCGGCTCAGGAGGCTTTTTCTGACTTGAATAACAAGGTACAGGAAAGCGTTTCGGGGATTAAAGTGACGAAGTCTTTTGGCTATCAAAAAGCAGAAAGTTACTCTTTTGCTAGAACAAATCAGGATGTCTATGAGAAGAATATTTTAGCTGCTAAATACAATTCCCTCTTCGACCCTATGGTTCTGATTTTCATCGGCTTATCTTATGCGTTAACTTTGATTGTTGGGGGAATATTCATCTCTAGAGGGCAATTTACAGTCGGGGAATTAGTGACGTTTATTACTTATCTAGATATGCTGGTATGGCCTTTGCAGGCGATGGGCTATCTCTTCAACATCAGCCAGAGGGGAATGGTGTCTTATGAACGGATTGAGCGACTGTTGGCAGAAAAATCTGATGTCAAAGAGACCAAAAATCCCGTTTCCCCTATACAAAATGGTCGTTTGCTCTATTATATTCAGCGTTTTTCTTATGAGAAAGCAGCCACTTTATCCAATATTCATTTTGCATTAGAAAAAGGGCAGACGCTAGGAATTGTTGGACAAACAGGTTCTGGCAAAACAACACTATTACGCCTGCTCATGCGAGAACGGGATATTCAAGAAGGTGCTATTTATCTGAATGATCATGATATTCGAGATTACAGCTTAAATGATTTGCGGAGTTTGATTGGTTACGTACCGCAAGAACAGATTCTTTTTGCAATGTCGATTGCGGACAATATTCGTTTTGCAAATCCAGACTTGTCAGATGACGAAGTGATTCAAGCTAGTAAACTTTGTGGTCTTTATGAGGATATTATTGCCATGCCAGAAGGCTTTCAGACGATTGTCGGTGAACGAGGGGTATCGCTTTCAGGAGGTCAAAAGCAACGTTTAGCCATGAGTCGAGCGCTCGTTTTGAAACCAGATATTTTAATCTTGGATGATTCTTTATCTGCTGTTGATGCTAAAACAGAGCATTTGATTTTGGAAAATCTCAAGGAAGAAAGAGATGGTAAGACGACGATTATTACTGCTCATCGGTTATCAGCAGTTGTTCATGCAGATTTGATCTTAGTTATGGAAAATGGGCGCATTAAAGAGCGTGGCACTCACCAAGAATTGATGGCTCAAAACGGTTGGTATGCGCATACTTATCACAACCAGCAACTGGCAGAAAGTCTGAAGGAGGAGTGATTATGAAAAAACAAACAACTTTTCATCGCCTTCTGACTTATATGTGGCGTTATAAATGGGTGAGCATTTTGGCACTTACTTTTATCTTTGCGACAACTTTGGTGACGACAGCTTTGCCGCTTTTGGCCCGGTATTTTATTGACCATTTTATCAGTCGTCATCAGATTATGGCGGGATTTTATATTTTAATTCTCTATTATGCTCTCTTTCTTTTGAGGGTGCTATTTACTTTCTTAGGACAGTATTCTTTTGCCCGTGTGGCATATAGCATTGTTCGCGATCTGCGTCAGGAGAGTTTTGAAAATATTGAGCTACTACGTATGGCTTATTTTGATCAAACGGCTGCAGGAGCGATTGTCTCCCGTTTGACGAATGATACACAAGCGGTAGCAGATATGTTTAGTAGCATATTTTCAAGTTTTCTAAGTTCCATTTTTATTCTTGTTGTAACAGTAGTGACGATGTGCACCTTGAATTGGCGCTTAACAGGACTTATTGTACTTTTTTTACCAGTCATGCTGGGCTCCATTTTACTTTATCAACGCTTATCTAATCGTCTCCTCAAACTCGTCCGAAGCAAACTGAGCGATTTGAATGTCAAACTTTCTGAAAGTATTGAGGGAATGCGAATTATTCAGGCATTTAGCCAGGAAAAGCGTCTAATAAATGAATTTGAAGCGATTAACGGGGAGCATTTGGAGTATACAGTCCGCTATCTCAATATCAATAGCCTTTTTCTCCGTCCAGCTATGTCTTTGCTAAAAATTTTAGCTTATGCAGTTATTTTAGCTTACTTTGGCTTTACTTGGCAGGTTGCAGGAGTGACAGCAGGAGTCATGTACGCTTTTATCCAATATGTCAATCAACTTTTTAATCCTCTGATTGATTTGATGCAGAATTACTCTGTTTTACAGACATCTATGGTGGCTGCAGACCGTGTTTTTGCAATCATAGACCGCAGAGACTATGAGCCCAATCAAGCTAATCTTCCATTGGAAATTACAGCTGGGAATATTGAATTTCGTCATGTTTCCTTTTCATACGACGGCAAGCGTGATGTTCTGAAAGATATTTCATTTTCAGTCAAGCAGGGGGAAACAATCGCCTTTGTTGGTGCGACTGGCTCAGGCAAGTCTTCGATTATCAATCTCTTTCTGCGTTTTTATGAATTTGAAAGAGGAGAAATTTTAATTGATAATCAAAACATTAAGGATTACAGTCAAGCTGAATTACGCCGCAATATTGGTTTAGTTCTTCAAGATCCTTTCCTCTATCACGGTACCATTGCTTCTAATATCCAAATGTATCAGGAAAATATGAGTCGAGAAGATATTGTAGAAGCTGCTAAGTTTGTGGATGCTCACGACTTTATCACTCAGCTTCCTGCAGGTTATGACAGTCCAGTAACCGAGCGAGGTGCGACTTTTTCAAGCGGACAAAGACAATTGCTAGCTTTTGCTCGAACAATCGCTACCAAGCCCAAAATCTTGATTTTGGACGAGGCAACCGCTAATATCGACTCAGAGACCGAAGAACTTATCCAAACTTCGCTAAAAAAAATGCGCCAAGGACGAACAACGATTGCCATTGCTCACCGTCTGTCTACCATTCAGGACGCTAACTGCATTTATGTCATGGAACAAGGCCGTATCATTGAATCTGGCACACACGAAGAGCTTCTAGCGCTTAAGGGGACTTATTATAAAATGTATCAATTGCAGGCTGGAATGATGAAAGAAGAGTGATATGTTAAAGAAGGAGGCTGGGCAAAAAGTGCCCCAGCTTCTATCAGATTTAGTAATAAACGAATAACGCAGTAGGTGATTGGACTCTTCATTCGCTTTTCAAGCTCAGAAGAGCGCTTTTGGCGAAAACTTCGTTTTCTTCATCTGCAACCTTAAACAGCTTGATAACTGTTTAAGCACCCTTGCGGGGGTGGGACTACGAACTAAAAATTTTCGATTTTTAGTTCTGTCCCACTCCCTTATAAATATTCATTTAAATGTTGTAAGACTTTTTCTAGATCCTCGTATTTAATTTTTGCGTATTGATAAGGACAATCCTGTATATAACTTGCTTCAAAAAAATCCAATGGCAGATTGCTATGTTTGAGGGAGCTGACAGATTTAAGTCCACGTAGATCTAGTAAGATACCATCTCTATTGAGAAAGTAGGAAAGTTTGAGCTGATTTTGGCTTAAAAGTTTTCTAGCTCTCGTCAATTCTTTTTCTTGTTGATTGAGCAGAGAAAGACGATTTTTTTCAAACATGAGATTGTCAATATAAAGGGATAGAGCTTTCTGCATGATGAGATTGCTGTCGTAGTCTACTGCTTTTTTGTAGGTTATAAAAGTGGGCTGAATAGCTGGAGGAAATAGCAGAGCTGTTATCCGAAGGGCAGGGAAGAGGCTAGTAGAAAAAGATTTGATATAGATGACATGCTGGCTGTCGTCCAAGTAATGAAAGGTTAGTTCGCGTTTGCTGTCAAAGTCAGCCAAATAATCATCTTCTATGATATAAACATCATAAAGCCGAGCAAGACGAATGATTTCTTCCTTCTCCTTTCGACTGTAAGAATGCCCCAAGGGATAATGAAAGCGTGGGATAGTATAGAAGAATTTGATACGACCAGATTGAAAAATCCTCTCCAATTCTCCTAAATCAATTCCTTCTGGAGTTCGCTCAATTGTTTGATAAGGAAGTTTTTGGGCAGTTAGCAAATCATTTATCCGATGATAGGTAGGCTGTTCAACTAGAATTTCATATTTTTCATTTGGAAAGGCAATTTGCGAAAGAATATAAAGAGCTTGCTGGGTACCAGATGTCAGAACAATCCTATCAGCAGAGGTGTAGATAGCTGAATCTAGAAGCAGCTGCTGGACAGATTGTCGCAAATCCTCTAGCCCCTCTTGTTGCGAGTAGTAGTTAAAAAGATAATTCTCACGTCCAATCAGCGTTTCATTGAGACAAAGTCGAAAGTCTTCATAAATTTGGTAGTGGTCATCTCTGACGGTTAGCTCCATGTCCTGCTGATCCTCCAGACTATTTTCCAACACATAGTAGCCACTTTTAGGAACCGCATAGATATACTTTTGATATTTCAATTCCATTAGCGCCTTTTGAGCTGTATCCTTGCTACAGCGATAGTATTCTGCCAGCTGACGGACAGAAGGAATCTTTTGTCCCTTGGACAATTTCCCACTTTTAATATCTTGGCTAATCTGATCTACAATACATTGATACTTAGGTTTTATCATCTTAACTGTCCCCATACAGAAGAATTTTTCTCTATTGTAGCGTATTTTGAAATCTTTTACAATCAGGAAATGATAGTTTGGATTGTGTAGGATTCCCCCATAGATTTCTCCCTACCAATAATTAATGTAAAAGAAATTTAATGAAATAGTTATCTGAGTAATACATTAGCGGAATTGTAATTTAGGCTGAAATGGTTTATAATGAAAAGTAGCAAGTATATTAGGAGGCCGTCTAATGGAGAGAAAAATTAAAAAATCAGTAGTTGCGACCGGTTTAGCTGCAACCACTATTATTTCAGGCAGTTTATCACATCAAGTAAATGCCGAAGAAGTAAAAACACAATCTACTGAGCCAAAGACATCTGAAAAAATCACCAAACCAGTTACAGAAACAGATGTTCAATCAGCAAAGATGCAAGCCGATGCTGCAAAGGTTCAGACAGATGCTCAGCAAAAAGTTGTAGAGCAAGTCAAAGGAGATGTAAATACTTCAAAGGACGCGGTAGCAGATAGCGAAAAAGCTGTTGCAAATGCTGAGGCAGAAAAGAAAGAAGCAACTCCAGAAGTTATTGAAACCGCAAAAGAAGAAGTGGCGACATCAGAGAAGGCGGTTACAACAGAGGAAAATAAGGTTCAAGAAGCAGAACAGTCTGAAACAAAGGCAAAAGAAGCTGTTAAAAATCAAGAAAATGTTGTTGCAGGGCAACAATCACTTGTTGATGTAGCACAACGTGAATTAGATACAGCAAAAGCTCCGGTTGCAAATGAGCAGCAAGAGCTCAACCAAGCACAAGATGCAGAAAAACAAGCAGAAAAAGATTTAGCAGAAAAGCAAAAAGAGCTTGCTAAGGTGAAAGAAGAAATCGCTAATCTTCCTAAAGAAATCAATTCAGCGACTGAGCAAGTCAAGCAAAGTGAGCAAAAAGTTGCAGAAAATCAAGCAGCTATTGATCAAAAAAACGCTGAAGTAGCCCGTGCTGAACAAGCAGCTGCCAATGGAAGAAACGTTGACTTAAGCAAGGCAACCTATGGTGAATTTTTACAACACGCTAAAACAAATGGAGCCAACGAAGCGATTCGTAATGCAGCTACTGAAGCTCTAGCAACTTATGAAAGAGCTAAGCGTGAAGACGGTATTACAGTTGGTTCTGACGCAACAAGTCCAGCAACTTTAGCAAATAACTTAAAAGCGATTGAATTGGTTAGAGCTATCAATGCTTATCGTAGACAAGCTGGATTAAAAGAATTATTGATTGATCCTTACAAGAATCCAGCAAGCCAAGTCCAAACTCTTTATTTTGAAAGAGCAGATTGGCATATGGGCAAATATTTGAGAAATGAAAATGTAGCGATTAGTTTTACTCCGAAAGGAGCCGTTGATTTTTGGTATAAGGAAAAATCTATCTATATGGCTGAGGCAGCTAAGTATGGCTTAACAACCAATGAGCGAGACATTGATTCCAATCAAATTTATACCACCTTACGTAATCGTGGTCAACTTGCTTTCTTCTATAGAGTTGGTCACTATCTTCAAATGATGGATAAAAACTTTAATACCATTTCAGCTGCATATGATAAAGTTCCAAATCAATACAGTAATGTATATGGAACGTCTGAAGTTGGATTTCATAGAGAACCTAATTTTAATGCACGTGTTAACAACGGTACTCTTCTTAGCGCAGACGCGTATGAGCAAGCAATCCGTAATTTTGCTGGTGCTGCAAAAGCCGCAAATGCACAAGCAACAGTAGCGAAGAGTCAATTAGGCGTGTTGCGAGCTCAAAGAACGGGTTATGTATCTACTTTAAATATTCAAAAAGCAAAATTAGCAGACCTTCAAAAGTTGTCTGCGAATCGTTCAGCTGCTCTTGCTACTGCGAATGCTGGAGTGATTACAGCTGAAGCGGCCTTGACAAAAGCAAAGCAAAATGTTGTAACAAAAGAAGCTGCTTTGAAGCGCGCAACTGCAACTATTGCATCCAAGTTAGCACCAAAACAAGTAGCTTTAGAAAAAGCTCAAAAAGTGCTAGATAGTGCTAAAAATAAATTAGCAAAACTAAAGAAAGCTTTAATTACAGCGGAGTTAAATGTTGCCAAGGCAAAAGACGCTTTGCAAACTAGTCAAACCAAGCTAAAAGAAGCACAAGATAACTTGGAAAAATTACAAAATGCACCACAAGCACTGGAAGCAGCTCAAAAGGCTCTTCAAGCTGCACAAGCTGACTATGCCTCTAAGGTTAAAACGTTAAAAGATGAAGAAGCAAAACTAGAGATTTCTCGTTCAATTTATACCAAGTTACAAGAAAACTATGAGCAATTGAGAAGTCAACTTCCTCCGAAGGCTCAAAAAGAAACAGGTGGAAAAGTACCAAACTTACACTTATCCAGAACTTACCAACCAAAACCATTGTTAGTTAGACAACAAAATACTGGTCAAAAAGTTCTGCCTGCTACAGGTACTAAAGCAGATCAGGTTGCTGCATTAGGCCTGCTACTTGGTTTGGGAACTCTAGCTAGTGCTCGCCGTCGTAAAAGAAATAACGAAGATTAAATAATTGAAGATTTTAGAAAAAATCTAATCTTTCTTCCCAAAGACAAACAACTCTGTTTTTGAGTGTTTGTCTTTTTTTAATCAAGATAATCAAAAGCAAGCATTGAAAACCGCAGCTTTTGTCTACCAACTCTCCCACAGTATCTATCATTTTGAGAATCAGCACAAAAATAGTATAATAAACTGTATTCTCTTAACGAAACGAATAAAACTAAAGGAGTTTTTCATGCAAGTCATCAAACGTAATGGAGAAGTTACTGATTTTAATCCAGATAAAATTTATCAAGCTATTCTGAAAGCAGCACAAACAGTCTATGTCTTGACAGATGATCTACGTCAAAATTTAGCGCTTGTAACTAAAAAAGTAGTGTTAGATCTAGAGGAAGCTGGTGTTGAACGAGCTACTATCAGTATGATCCAATCTATGGTAGAAAATCGCCTGTTAGGTGCTGGTTATATCACCATTGCCGAGCATTATATCTCCTACCGCTTGCAACGAGATTTGGATCGCAATGGTTATGGCGATCATATTGCAGTCCATTTACATTTTGAACAAATTCGATAATAAATTTACAGCTTAGATCACAGAATGAAGTAGTTGGCAGATTTTTTTGAAAAATTTGCTAAAAATCAACTTTCTTTTAAGTTAACAATAATGCTTGTTCTAGAAAAGTTTACCACATTCCCTTAATTTGTATGTGTCCCAAATTGGGAGAATTGAATAAATAATATTGAGAGAACGTAAAAAAGCGTTCTCTCTTTTGTTTTTCTCAAAACCAATTTTAGGAGCTGTTCTGTTATGAATATGAATCAGAAAAAATTACGTGCTAAACAAAAACAATCAAAGAATATGGTGATTGTAGAACTCATGGAATTGACAGGGTGGTCACGTGATCGTGTTATTGCTTCACTTGGCTATCTTGAAGCTACTAGAATGATAAAATTTCCTGAACAAGGTGGAATCATGCTGAGAGCAGGTGAGGTGAAATAATGGCATACGGAAGAATTTCTTTAGAACAAGCTCTAAACAGTGATAATTTTTATCAACTGCCTAAAGTAATTATTGGTACTAAGTTTTACAGCAAACTAAAAGCAGAAGCCAAATTATTATTCATGCTTTGTAGAGATCGTTTGAGTGTCTCACTTGACAGCACCCGAAAAGGAGATTTGAGGTTTGTGGATGAAGCAGGAGATATCTTTATCTATTACTCCATTGAAGAGCTTGCTGAAGATCTTGGTTGTGGTAGAGCGAAAGTTATTAAACTAAAAAAAGAGTTGATCAAATATAGCTTAATTGATGAAGTTAGACAAGGATTAAACAAGGCTAATCGTATCTATGTGAAGAATGTTATTACTGATATTCAAATTCTAAACATGACTTTTGAAGAAGCACAACCCCTCTTAAACCCAGTAAAATCAACGGAAGTCTCAAAATCGAACTTCCAGAAGTTCGAAAATGGAACTTCAAGAAGTACCAAAAACGAACTTCAAGAAGTCTCAAAATCGGACTCAACTTATATTAAAGAGAGTAAGACTAAAAAGAATAAGAATAAAATAATTCTTTCTGAGGATGAGGAGGAATCTCCTTCTCGAAATTTGGAAGAAAAGAACCAAGAATTACTTTCTCGAAAAGTGGATAAAGCGACTCGTTATGATAAGGAGTACATTTGGAATCTGGTTCATGAACAGTTATTAAAAGATAACTTTACAGAGACCACAGTAAGCTATATATTGTTAAATTTTGAAGATCGTTATCAGTATGCTCTGTCCAATATGAAATATGCTAGCTCCTCGGAGAGGATTGCTGAATATGTCTATAATGGCTTATTAGCTAGCTATAACAGCATAATTAGAAAACAAAACAAAGGAGTAAACTAATGGCACTTTTTGGAAATAATAGAGAGTCACAAAGAATGGCTGCAATGCGAGAAACTCAAAAACCAGAAGAAGAGCTAGAGATGTTGATTGAGTATTATGATAAAACAACAGAAACGATTTCAATTACATCCAACCTAGAAGAATTACAACAATTGGTTGGTAATTCCTTATCAACTGGAGCCAGTATGAATTTTCCAAGTGCACAACCACCTTTTGTAATCAATCCAAGGTGGGTTAAGAAAGTGACTCTTACAAAAAGGCAGTAGATTCAAAAGGGGAGTCTATGACACTGATTGCATACATTTTAGATTTTTGACCTGAGCATGTCAGAAAACTACTTGTGGCCTTTGAAAACTGAATAGAACGACTGTCCCGATTAGCGTGGCTTGGTATAAAAAGAAGAAGCAGGGGCGGTGTAACGGGAGCTAGAAATGCATATCTAGTGCCTGCCACAGGAACGTAAAAGCATAGCAATCAATGCTATAAGCCAAAGGAGTTTGAGGTGAGCTAGACTATAAACCTTGCGTAAAAAACCACGGCGGAGGTGAAATACCCTCCCAAGATGGCTGCGTAGTTCAGCCTTCCATATCACAAAGGAGAAATCAAAATGAATGGAATCAAAACACAAAAAGACACGGAAGTGACCGTGTCAGATTTAAAAAATTTAGGACGTCAGGGCGACGTGACAGCTCGACTAGATTCAGGCGAGATTATTGAATTGAAAGCAAAGTATGCGATAAGAAAACGCCTGGCAATTGTTGCAGGTCAAGAAACTGAAGCTGAAATAATTGTTTTCTACCCAGAAATTTACAAACAGATAAGAACAGTGAAACGAAGAAATATTCTTATCGCTAGGAAAGTTAAGCACAAGAGAGAGACAATCTTACAGCTCACTGGTAAAGGCTATCACAGACCTAATAACGACTAAAAGGGGGTGTTGATAATACACGAATCATTATTATACCAAAAAAAGTTGTAAAACATGGTATAATAAAATCAAGAAAAGGGAATGGGGTGAGAAGATGACTGAACAAAAAGAATCACTGACAACGACTCAAGAGAAGCCCAAAGATAGACTGGATCAGCTAGTTGATCAGTACAATGCTGCAGTTCGTAAGTATGAACAAGAAACTAGTCCTGAACAAAAGCGAAAAGATTTGAAAGAGTTCCGCAAGCAGCGGAGAAAAGCAAAACGTCAGAACCGAGTTTATCCATGGACGGGTGCATCTTTTTGGGATTTCTTGGTTGGGTTATTCAAGGTTCTTTTTTACAGCCCTATCTTTCTTGTTCTCTTTGCAATTAACTTGTTGAAAATGATTATCGGGGTTTTTATCACTTGGATAGTCGGTAAATTTGCTATTTTATTTCTAGTTTTATTAGTGGGAGGAGCGATTACTTCTTTTTTACCTGATACTGAAAAAAATCTTATTTTTATTGTTGAAGGTCTCCCTAAACTATTTTTTAATATTGGTGGGATAGGAGGTTTCCAACTCTTCCCTGGAGGTATGATTGAAGTTTCTATCATGCTTCTGCTGGCGGTTATTGGCGCTGTTGGCGCTACAATTAACCCTGATTAACAATTATACTTACACTAGACGTCCCAGCTATTAAGAGGCGTCTTTTTCATACTCAAAAGGAGAAAAAATTATGGACACTATCGTACGTATTATTACTGTTGTTGGAGCAATTATCACTGTTTTAGGTCTCACATGGGGCTTGACTGGAGCTTATGATTACTTTGGCGGTCGTCGCAGCCGTGACACTACCCGTCAAGATCAAGGGCTGGAATCTATCATCTCAGGAGGTGCTATGGCAATCATTTCAGGTAGTCTGACAACAGCTATAGTGGCAGCTCTCAACGCCATTGCATTTTAAGGAGTCGCTTATGATTGATACGAATATTATCAATCAATTGACCTCAAGTCTCAGTAAATATAACCCAACACTAAATACTCAGATAATGGCTATCAATCAGTCTTTGTTAGCTGTAGGTTATATTTTATTATCCTTCTTTTTTATGCTAGAAATGCTCTCTTTTTACCAACATTTACGTCTTTCAGGTGGAGGAATTACTGTAAGAACCTGGTTAGAGGTTGGGATTAAATACCTTTTTGCTTTTGTTTTAATCACCTATTCTAGCCAAATCTTTGATGCAATTCTATGGTTGACAAATGCAACTATTCATCTGGTCGCAACGAACAAGAATATTACCTATGAATTTGTTGAACCAACTAAAGGAAACTGGTTTTTTAAACGTATTATTTCATTTATCGGAGGTAGTACTGAATTTATTACAAAAGTTACTGTCAATATCCTTGTTATGTTACGCTTTATTGAAATGTACCTACTCAAAGCTATTGCACCTGTTATCGTGGCTTTCTTTATGTCAGATGCTTTTCGAGGCATTGCGAAAAATGTCATTATGACCTTTGCGTCGGTGGCGCTACAAGGGTTGGTATTGATTGTGCTTTGTGCCATCTATCCCCTAGTGATTCAGGATGATTTGTTTAAAGTCACTATGACTGGATTTTGGGGAAATTTTGTGGCTTCCTTCGCTTCTATTGCCAAAGGAATTGTCTTTATTTTTCTTCTGATTGGAAGCAGTCGCAAAGCCAGGAGCTTATTAAACGTAATGGGTTAAGTTATTAGTCAGGACAGGAGTTCTGACTTTTTTATTTCCCTGCATTTTGGATAAAGGAGACCGTATGAATAAATTAGGCAGTGAATTTTTGAAAGAAGTCAAAGATTATGAACGGAGTATCATTGGCGGATTTACTTTTCGCCATATAGTCATGCTGACAGGTGTTGTTTTAGCGACTATTCTAGCAGCAGGAATCATTTTATTAGGCTTACCTGATATTTTGCATTATATTATCCTCCCTATTATTTTGATTCCCTTTATGATTTTTGGACTGAAACAAGAGGAACGATTGAAAGATATGTTGACTTTTAGGCTAACTATTCAAGAAAGAGCCTATCAAACTGAATTTGAAAGTGAGGAACCTTATGGTAAATTTACCATTTCTCAAGAAAAGGGGTCAATGAGTTTGACCCCATCCCAACAGGAGAGGGGGAAGCGTCTCAAACGAACAATGAAGCCCTCAACACAAAATACAATTGATTATGAGCTACTCTTTGAGGATGGGCTTATGTATATTGATGGGAGTGAATATTCCCAGACTTTTCGGCTTGGTGATGTGAATTACATCACTGCAGGTGAGGAAGAAAAGGTTGATATTGTTGATTTTTACGCTGGAGCTTTAAATAGTCTCAACTCAGATAATGGCTATCAACTTCTTATCATCAACCGTCAAGTCGATAGTAACCTATTAACCAATATTACCTATGATGCCGAAGGAGATGGTTATGACGATTACCGAGAAGAATATAATGATTTGATTGAGCACCGCTTTGCTTATGACCAAAATAATTTTACAGTAGAAAAATTTATTACCGTCACAACGTCAGCCTTTGACCGTAAAATGGCTAAACGTCAACTGAAAGATGTGGAGACTAACTTACGCAATCAATTTCAAGGGGTTGAGGTTACACTAACTGCACAGACGGGCAGCGAACGACTCAATATCTTTTCTGACCTACTTCGTGGGAATCCTTATCTCAACTTGGATTACCAAGATTTGGTCATTTCAGGATTGAAGACAAAGTCTTTTGTAGCCCCTAATCGGATTCGATTTTTTGAAAACTATATGATGATTGATGATAAGTTTGCCAAAATTATGTTTATCCGTCAATATCCCTCATTCCTTAATGATGGAATCGTTAAATCTTTAACAGATACAGGAATTGAACTGGCCATCTCTATCAATGCTAAGCCTTATGATATTGGTGAAGCAGTGAAAGACATTAACACAGCAGAAAGCAATGTCAAGCTGGATATGATTAAATCAATGCGCCGAGGTTTCTCAGAAGGGATTCCTGAAGATTTTGCTATCGGTGGGGTTGCCAGTGAAACCAATGAGGCAGATAAGCGTTGGCGTAAAGAAGTACAGGATAATGATCAGAAAATCTTTTCAGGTGTTATTTGTGTCTTTTTTAAGGCGGACAGTTTAGAACAACTGAATGAATATAGTAACCGTGTCAAAACAGCTGGTCGTAAACATGTGGTAGATTTTGAAGATATTTATTATCATCAAGAAGAGGCTTTAAACACGGTCTTACCTATCGGACGTTGTTTTTTAGACGTGAAAAAGTCCCTTATGCGTGATATGACCACTTCAAATATCGCAACCCAAGTACCTTTTACCAATGTAGATTTACAATCTACATCAAAAAGGGCGATATATTATGGTCAAAATCAACTATCCAATAATATTATTACAGTTGACCGTAAGCGAGACCTTAATACAGGCTCTGGCGTTGTGTTGGGATCTTCTGGTTCTGGTAAGTCTGTTACGGTTAAAGCAGGTGAGATTATTCCAACTATTTTAAAATATCCTGAAGACCGTGTAATTATTGTTGACCCAGAAGATGAATACTCTGATATTGGTCGTGAATTTGGTGCTCAACTCATTGATATTTATGTAGGGTCAAACACTCACTTGAACCTCATGGACTTACCAGATGAAGATAGTTTATCCTCAGATGATACAGACCCAATCGGTCAAAAATCTAACTTGATTATGGGATTGTTTGAAAACATCTTGACAGAAGTTACAGACGAGGAGTTCTCTATTATTGACCGTGTTACTCATCTTTGTTATGAGAAAATTACAGACAGAACGCCAACGCTTAAAGATTGGCATGTTATCTTGAAGCAACAGCCTGAGCAAGAAGCACAAAATCTTGCGCTTAAATCAGAATCCTATGCAACGGGATCTCAGGATGTCTTCTCGTATGAGACAAACGTTGATATGGAGAGTCGCTTCGTTATTTTTAATCTGAAGAAACTCTCTGGAAAACTCAAACCATTTGCCCTCATGGTTATCCAAGACTATATCTGGAACCAGGTAGTCAATAACCAGGGAAAACTTACGACACATATTTATTTTGATGAAATGCAACTGCAGTTTACTACAGATAATCAGGCGCAGTTCTTTACAGAATTATACTCACGTGTCCGCAAGTATGGAGCAATCCCAACAGGGATCACTCAAAATGTAGAGACTCTTATGTCACGTGAAGAAGGTCGTAAGCTGCTTTCAAATAGTGAATTTATTATTCTGTTGAAGCAAAAGCCAACAGATTTGAAAGTTCTGGCTGACACCATTCACTTAACACCTGCTCTTTTACGCTATGTAGCTAAACCAAAGGCTAAGGGGACAGGTTTAATTGTGGCTGGATCAACAGTTGTACCATTTGAAAATCCTATTCCAAGAGGAACAAAACTTTTCAATTTAATTGCTACAGACGCTTAGAAAAGTGAGGTGGCAGATTGACGGAACATAAAAAAACACGTGGCTTTCGAGAACGTCGTCAGGCTGTCAAGGAAGTCACCCAAGAGGCATTAGATACTTATAATGTTAAAGAAGCTAAGTTTGCTATGAAGGACGCCTATAAAGAGGCTAAAGAGACTCAAAAAGCGGAAAAGAAATTCTATAAGTTGGTTAAAAAGCGCAAGCAACATTACGGTTTGAAAGTCTCTCCCAAAGATAAGGAAGCTTGGAAGCGTGCTAAGCAGGATAAACGGATTGCTAAAAAGGTTTATGTCAAAACAGCGGAAAAATCAGGTGGAACAGTAGGACAAAAGTTTCGACGTGGGACTTATCGGGCGTCTAAACAACTTGTTCGCTCAAACCTTGAGAACGCTGCTTCTCAAGATGAAACCCTAGGAGCAGTGGCAGAGGGCAGACGAAAAATTCGTAACTTTCATTACCAAAAAGATAGTGCCTCAAGGTCAGTTAAAGCAGGTGGAAATTTAGGAAAGTGGACGATACAGAAAAGCTATGGTCTTACTAATCGAGGCTATAATTTTGTCCGAGGTCGAGGTTTTACAAGGACACCATTTCAGGAAAGCTGGCAAGGTAAATTGGCTAAACGTTATCGTAACTTTACAGTCAGATTTAAAGCCTCTAAGACTGGTAAAGTGACACGTGGAGCGGGTCGAGGGATTGACTTACTAACTAAGCCTCTTCGTACGGTTTTACATAATCCCTTATCTGCTAAGAGTTATATTATCATGTTCTTAGCAGCGGTCATCGTTGCCCTTGTCGGTGTTTTAGGTGGAAGCTCTACGGTTTCTCAAGATGAGTTTAAACTCAACCAAGCTTGGCTTTATTTCTCTCACCTGGATAGAGAAAACTCAAATTCTAGAGTTGATTATTGGTCAGACATTGATTCAGTCATGACTTATATGAATTATCGTTATGGTGATTATGATTTGAAAGGAAAATGGGATGATGGTATTAACTCTAATCAAGCTGGAGCAGACCATAACAAAACTTATGAGAATGCCTTAACCAGTCTTTGGAATGGTCTGAATCAGGATACAGACCATCTTAAAACAATGAAAGACTTGTATAGTAAGAAGTCAAAAATTGCTTGGGCTATCTTACCAAAAGATGACCGTGAAGATTATGAAGAACTATTGGAAAGTGCTCAAACAGATGGCTATTATACTTACCTGCAGGAATTAGACAATCCATTTTATACGGATAAAGATGAGGCACATTATAATAGCCCTTTACGTATTGTCAAACGTTTTGGCTATATCAGTAAAAGCAAGATTTATCAAGGTTCTGTTCTTCAGGCTAATACAGGGCAGCAGCTTTTGGCGGTCATGTCTGGGACGGTTAAGGTTTCAGGTACTGATGTCACGATTGAAACTAAGGAATCTAAATTCACTTACAAAGATGTATCAGGTATCCGTTTCAAGACAGGAGATACCGTTGAACAAGGTACGTTTATTGGAACTGTTAAGAGCAGCACTGGTCAGGAAGTTTATTACCAGAAACAAGAAGAAAAGGCGACGAAAAAGCAAAAAGCTAAATGGACGTATGTAAACGTCGGTTTTTACTTCCAACTGGTGAACTATACACAAACTACTTCTGTCATGACAGACCTTGATATTTCTGGAGATTTAGCTCAACGCTCTAGAGCTGTACGGGATTTCATTAAAAAGAAAATTCCGAATGCGACGGATAATGGGATTGCGGCAATGTTAGGAAATTTTGCGACAGAAAGTAACATCAAGGCTAAACGAGCAGAAAGCGATTATTTAAGTCCCCCGATTGGGGCGACAGAAAGTTCCTGGGATGATGAAAATTGGCTCAATATGGGATTTGCTCAAGGGGCAAGTATCGGCTCTTTAGTCGTTCACCGTGGCTTAGGATTGGGTATGTGGACGGATACTTCAGATGGAGCCATTCGGAATACACTTCTTAGAAACTATGCAAAATCAAAAGGAAAGAAGTGGTATGACCTGGAACTGCAGATTGATTTCATGCTAGAAGGAGATAATCCTTATTATATTCACATTTTAAAATCTATTTTAACGAGTAATGAGAATGTCGCGACCCTGACGCAGCGCTTTCTGGTACATTGGGAAGGGAATGCAGGCGATAAGCTCAAAGAACGTCAAAATAATGCAAAACAAATGCTGACGTATTTCAAGCAAACAATCAAAGGAAGTGGAACAGAGGCCTCTTCTTGGAATTTCCCAAGCGGTTGGGAAAGTAAATTGGCTTTTGGGAAGCCTTCAACAACTTCAATGACAACACAGCCAGGCAATAACTACCCAGTTGGTCAATGTACTTGGTATGTGGCGAACCGACTCGTGGAAACAGGAACGGTTGGCAATGCCCTTTCAAGTAATAACGGCAATGGTCAAGATTGGGTGAGGAATTTAGTTGCTAAAGGCTGGAGATTCAGTACAACTCCTACCCCTGGAGCTGTTTGTTCGACAGCTGGTGGATTTGACTTTACCACAGTGGCTTATGGGCACGTCGCTTTTGTTGAGGCTGTCAATGATGACGGAACCTTCTTAATTTCAGAATGTAATTATTTAGGAGTCCAAGACAAAGTTCATTATCGTGTTCTATCAAATCAGGCGTACTATACTTTTGCAACACCAAAATAAATGGAAAGGAGCAGCGGTAGACGAAAATCTACCGCTTTTCAATCATGTTAGATATTCAAAAAGTAAAATTTTTCAAAATTTTAGCTACTGTTCTGGGAATTGTGTTGATTTTCTTGATTGGTTTTGGTTTTGGAGCAAGAGGACAATCTCAAAGTTCTCCAAAGACTATAACCAAGAAATCAACTACAACTAAGAATAGTAATACACAAGACGGTTCATTAACACAAAATTATGTAGAGGATTTTCTTATGGTTTACTATACTAAGAAAGATCTGGGAGAAAATCGCAATCGTTACAAAGAATACATGACAGACGCAATGTATAATCAGGCAGTTTCTCTAGAGAACGAACCAACTACACAAACATATAAGGGTTATGTGGTGGACTTTGAGTATCGAAGCTCTAAGATTTACTTGGATACAAAAGAGAATGTAGCGCTGGTTAGCGTGACTTATACCAATACGCTTTTAGCCAAGAAAAACGACTACTCACAGTCTCAAAACACTACCAATACAGCTACTTTACGATTGAGTTTTTCTAAAATGAAGAACAAATTTTTAGTAAACCGTATGGAAAGTATTATTTTAGTGGATGCTAATAACAGTAATGACTATGCAAGCGTCAATACTCAAAAGACTTCTGATGATGCAACACCTCCATCAGAAAGTAATTCAGAAACAAAATAAAGGAGATTATAAAATGGCACAAAAAAACCTTAAAGACCGTTTGGCTGAAAAAGAAGAAGCATTGCAGAAAGCGGAAGAAAAGAAAAACTTCTATGCCAAGCGAGTAGCTAAACTCAAAGACGAAGTGAAAAACCTCAAGACGGAACGTACTCTGGCACTTCTTGCGGAACGTGATCTGGATTTGGATGACTTGGAACTGTTTGCAGATGAAATTAAATCACTTAAAAAGGCGTCTGAAACGTCTTCAGAACCTTCTTCCTCATACTAGGAGGTGAAGATAGATGACTTTTAAAATCATAGATGTCAACACCTTACATAGCCAATTGGTAACCAATCGTGACGAGTTGCTCAATCAATTGGAAATCAGAGAAAAACGCTGTAAAGCATTAGGTGAAACGGAAAGCTATTTGATTGAACATCTAGACCGTGATGATTCAGTGATGGAAAATCTTGAGTTTAGCCTACCATACGATGGAATAATTGATGACTTGCTGAAGGACTTTGGTTTCAAGCGTCCTAGCAAAACAAATCCTCTGAGTACATTAACTAAGACTTCAGGAAAATCACTGAAAAATGCCTCAGAATCGCCCTCTCAGCACCACCTATCTTCCTCACCTGGTTCAACAAGACAAAAACGGTCACTGCTTGTCCTGTTGAGTTTGCTTGTTGCGATTGTTAGCTTAATCTTTGCCAGTCTGTCCTTTAGTCAGATAACTAGCTTAAAGACGATGAATCAATCTCTAACTAAGCAGGTGAAAATGCTTCAAGCTTTTGAGAAGGAAAAAACTGCTATTGATGTATTTGACCGTTATTTCATACCTAGTTACTATGCGAATACTAGAAAAGCTGTTAGCGATTTTGTTACAGAAGATTTGAAAGAAACTATTAACGTTTCAGAGGGTACCCTCCAATCGGTGATTCTGGAAGGTATCACTAAAAAAGGTAATAGCTATACCGTTACCTATGTGTTAGTTGTTAAAGATAACAAGGAGAATCGAGCAAATGTCCGCTTGACCTATTCCCTTAAAAAATCTGTTAAAGCTCCTTATGGTTATCTTATAACGACACAACCGAAAACTCAAAAATATCCGAATAACTAATAGAAAAGGAAAAATTATCATGAAGAAAACATCATTTATTGCACTTGTTACACTATCTAGCTTGGTTCTTAGTCAGGCAGTTGCCTTTGCGGATGAAAGTACAGTTCCCGTTGATTCAACAGCCAGTGTTGTTGTCACACCTACACAACCTTCATCAACTCCTTCAGAGACTAACCCTACACCTACCATCCCACCCGTTGACAATACAGCAACACCCTCTATACCTGATACGTCGGCTAGTACAGACCCAACAACTCCAAGTACTACAGAACCAAGTAAAGATGATGCGGTATTACCAAAGGATTCTTCTTCAACTGTAGAACCTAGCACAGATAAGCAAGACCCAGCACCATCTCCATCTGAAGATACCACACCAAAACCATCTGACCAGCCAAGCCAACCAAGCCAAACCGATACGACAGATAAGCAGGACCCAACAACTACAGATAATAAGACAGTGACTGTTCCAACGGTTGATGGCGGAAAAACAACCTTAACCCCAAGTGTAGATGTACCGACTAATAACCCTAACGTATCTGCCCAAACAGCTGTCAATGCAGGGGCTAGTCAAGTTGGTACAACTTCACAAGTGACAGGTCAAATTGTTCAGAACGTGACTCCAGCTGCTCCAGTTTACACTAATACTGGTTATCAAATTGTCTCAACCGTGAATAGCCAGGTAGTTGTAGCTTATGCGGACGGTTCCAGAGCTACAGTCAGTCCAGAAGAAGTTGGAGGGACAGTTAATGCAGATAAAACAATCTCTGTTCAGACTGCTTCAGGGGAAATGAAGACCCTTCCATCAACAGGGGATGAGTTAGGGTTATTGACCAGTTTCAGCGGATTTGTTCTTCTGATTGGCGCTTGGCTGCTTCGCAAAAAGAACGGTGCAGATGAGGCTTAAAAGGAGGAGTAGAAATGCCAGATTTAAAGGGGCTTACCGAAAAGGAATTTAATCAGCTAAAGCCAAAAGCAATTTCTCTAACAGTAACAGAACATTTACAAGAAGAGCTGCTTTTTAAATGAATGAGACTAATTTATGGAAAGGAGACTAAATGGAACAGGACAGAGTAGTTTTTCAACTGTCTAATGCTTCTAAAGTGACAGGAGAAACTATTTTAAAAGCCCTTTGGTCTATAATTCAATATGCTCATGAAAAACATGAGTACAACAAAAATAATCAGAATTTTATTGGTGAGACGAACTATAATCAATTCATGGCGACTAACACTAATAAAGATATGCTGATACTGGAAAATAAAGATATTCACATAGGAAAACTGAAAGAATATCTTAATGAAAAGGGCATTGGATTTACTACCAAAGCAGGGGCAGAAAAAGGGACGACAACCTTATTATTTGACGTTAAAAATAAGATTTTGGTTGAAGGAACAGTAGACAAAGTAATCAAAGAATTGACTTCAAATCCACAAAAGGCTGCTGAAAAGTTAGGGAAAAAATTTCCTACTCGGACAGTTGCAGAAAAAATAGCGTACTTTAAAGAACACGTCAAATATGGAGGTATTGGAACACCACTTAAAGGAAAAGGTAAAAAGAAAGGAAGTGTGAAATGAGATGCCACGGAAAAGAAAGCATTTATTACCTTATATCATTTTAGGCTTGTTCTTCTTTTATGGTTTTCATTGGCTGGTCAAACTTTATCAGTCAGCTCCAGGAGTAACCGACCCCCTCAATCCGTTTTCTAAATATGCATGGGTTATCAATAATCTGGAGACCAAAAATTGGCTAGACCTTCAGTTTAATCAATTCTCACTTATTGGTGGGGCGCTTGGTTTTGTACTTCCTTTTTTCATCTACCTACGAGTGGGTGATAATGGGGTGTATCGCCACGGAGAAGAAAGAGGATCAGCTCGGTTTGCGACGGTAAAAGAGATTGCTACATTCAGAGATAAAGTCTTTGAGAACAATATGATTCTTACAAAGAATGGGTTTATTGGCCTATTTAATAAACTTTTACCATATGATAAACAACTGAACAAAAATACGCTGGTTGTGGGGCTTCCTGGAGACGGGAAAACACAAAATTATGTGAAACCTAATCTTATGCAGATGAACGGTAGTTATATTGTTACAGATCCCAAAGGCTTGCTGGTTCATGAAGTCGGAAGTCTGTTAGCTAAAAATGGTTATAAAATTAAAGTTTTTGACCTAGTTCACTTGGCTAATTCCAATACCTTTAACATCTTTAACTACATGAAATCGGAGTTAGATATTGATCGTGTGACTGAAGCCATTGTTGACGGGACAAAGAAAACAGATAATCAAGGAGAAAACTTTTGGTTGACTGCTGAACTCTTATTGACTCGTGCTTTGATTGGTTATCTGTATTTTGATAGTCAACTAGATGATTATACCCCTAATCTGTCTATGGTAGCGGATATGATGAGAAATATTAGACGAACAGACGAAGAGCAGCCTAGCCCTGTTGAACAAATGTTTGAAGAATTAGAGGAGCGTTTACCAGGCAACTATGCGTACAAGCAATGGGCGTTATTTAACTCTAACTTTGAAGCAGAGACACGTATGGGGGTCACTACTCAGGTGGCGACTCGTTATTCTATTTTTGACCATGCGGACGTGGCTAAAATGATTGCAGAAGACACTATGGATATTGACCGCTGGAATATTGAAAAGACGGCGGTCTTTATTGCCATTCCTGAAACTAATAAGTCCTTTAACTTCTTGGCTTCCCTTTTATTTGCGACAATCTTTGAAGAATTGACCCACGGTGCGGACGCTATTCTTCAAGGGGAACGTCCAGGTTTATCTGCAACTGACCTTTTGCACGTGCAAGTCATTATTGATGAGTTTGCGAATATCGGGAAAATTCCTAACTTTAACGAAGTTTTGGCGTCAGTTCGTAGCCGTGAAATTTCAATCAAAATTATTATTCAAGCAATCAATCAGCTTAAATCGCTTTATAATAAGGATTGGGAAACTATTTTTAATAACTGTGCTTGTCACCTGTTCTTGGGAACAAATGATAAGGATACCATGAATTACTATTCAACGCGTGCAGGAAAACAGACGATCAATCAGAAACAATATTCTGAATCACGAGGAAGAAATCGCTCCAGTTCCTTTAGCGAACAAACTCAACAACGTGAACTTATGACCCCTGATGAGGTAGCTCGCATTGGTGTGGATGAAGCCTTACTGTTTCTATCCAAGCAAAACGTTTTGAAAGATAAGAAGTTCTACGTTAAAGATCATAAAAACGCTCAACTCTTATCGAATAGTCCTCAAGACGACAACTGGTACACCTATGAGCGCCGTATGGATGGGACAGATGATTGGTATGAAAATGTGGATCAGACAGAATTTGTTGACCTTCAGATTGAGGAGAATGCGGCTTAATGTGGTATAATAGACTTATGTAAAAGAAAGTGAGGACTTGCTTCATGGCAAATGAACTGAATCAATTTTTTGAAATGGTAAGAAACCTTGAAACGGCTGACTTGTATCAGTTGTTTATCCAGGAGACAGACCCAGAAAAACAAGCCTTCTATAAAGCTATGTATGACTACAGTATGCAAGCTCATCAACGTGAAGTAATTGCCCGCCCTGATTTTGTGAGATAGGTATGAGACCACGCTATATTATTGTAGCTGGCGTCAACGGCGCTGGCAAAAGTACACTTTACAGCTCGCAACCCTGGCTTTTTAAAGGGACAAGGCGAATCAATGCGGACGAATGGCTCAAAGCAAACGGAGGTGACTGGCGTAGCCCTGCAGATAATGTGAAAGCAATGAGGGCAGTTCTTAAAGATTTGAAACAGGCTCTTGAAAAAGGTGAATCTATTCATCAAGAAACCACTCTAGCAGGGACAGGCAAGCCTTTCTTAAACTTGATAGATAAGGCACATGCCAAAGGATACGAAGTCACTGTTTTATATGTTACTTTAGATAGTCCAGAAACAGCTATTGATCGGGTGGCAGATAGAGTTAAAAAGGGAGGTCACGGCGTTGATGAAGACCTCATTCGTAAGCGTTATGACCGCTCAAAAGAGAATCTCAAGGTGATTGCTGAGGTTGCGGACAATGTCTTGATGTTTGATAACTCTAAAGCCTTCACCCAAACTTATGAACGTCGAGGGAATCACATTCTCTATGATATTCGTAAAACACAAACGCAACCAACTAAAAATCAAAACCAACATAAAGATAATACACAATCAAAGCACTTGTAAGATTTACAAGCGCTTTTCTTATTGAGGAGAAAAAGTATGATGACAGAAACAACCTTATTAACTCCAGATCTTTATGGCATCGGCTGTTTTGAGGGGATAGAAGCCCTCTATCCAATTCATGTCTTAGCAGATGCTATTAAGAAATTGGTACTTACTAAAACCATTACAGAAGAAACCTCATCTGCAGAGATTAGAACTCAGTTAGCAGTGGAAGTGATGAAAGAGCTGACTTATCCTGATTTTAAATCTCTAAGAGGGTATCTATTTGCCTATCGACGTCATAAGCCATCTATTCGAGCAGAATCTTTAGCGCTGACTCCTGAACTTTTCCATCTGTTGCAGGAAAAACCAGAGGCTTACTTTAACTAGGGGGATAACCTTATGGCAGTAAATATTGATGAATTGAAACAACTTTCCATGATTGATGTAGCTGAATCTTTGGGAATGGAACTTAAACGCCAGTCTGGTCACACCTATTATTGGACTGAACACGATTCTTTGAAAATCCTTGCTAATACAAACCGTTTCCATTGGTTCAGTCGTGATGTTGGTGGAGATGTTATTCAACTGGTTCAATCTGTTAAGGATGTATCTTTTAAAGAAGCCGTTCGTTTCCTTCAGGAAGGAACATTTTCTCAAGTAGAAAATGAAATGATAGAACCAGTCAAACAAGAACCATTTAGTTATGTTCTTCAACCCTATGAACACCCTGATTTTGAACTCGGTAGAAACTATCTCAAAGAAGAAAGAGGATTAACAGATGACACAATTAACACTTTCTTAGCAGGTGGAAACTTAGCAGAAGCCACTCGGAAGAAAGGGGACTATTTTGAGCCTATAATCGTTTTTAAATACCGTGGACTAGATGGGAAAATTCAAGGAGCTAGCCTGCAGGGAATTGTAGAAAATAAAGTTCAATATCCAAAGCGTGGCCGTCTGAAACAAATTATGAACCATTCAGACGGGTTAGCAGGTTTTTCTTTCGATGTAGGAACTCCAAAACGACTGGTATTTTTTGAAGCACCTATCGATTTGATGAGTTATTATGAATTGAAAAAAGACACCTTACAAGATGTCCGATTAGTTTCTATGGATGGCTTGAAAAAGGGGGTAATCAGTCGCTATACAGCAGATTTATTGACGGATGGTAAGTTTTCCCAAGCAAACTCTTATACGTCTATTTTGAAGGCATTAGATAGCTTAAATAAGACAACAAAACTTATTACAGATGACTTAATCACAATAGCGGTTGATAATGATAAAGAAGCGCTGAAGTTTATTGAAAAACTGAAAGAAGATAACATTCCTTTTCAAATTGATCTTGCCCCAAAAAGTGATGGAGTAAAGAAAATGGACTGGAACGAGTATTTACAGAAAGAAAAAGCAGGAGAAAAAAAGATGCCAGGAGAAAAAACCTCTGAAGTAATTCAGAAGAAACAGGAGAAACTTCAGGAAGAAAGGAATCTTGAACGTACTAGAGATTCTGATGGAGATGGTCTAACTGATGAACTTGAAAAGTCAATTGGTACAAATCCCTATAACTCAGATACGGATGGAGATGGTTTGACAGACTCTCAAGAAGTTGCGATGGGGACGAACCCACTTAAACCTAACCCTCTTTCTAAGGAATTGACCACTGACCAGCTAACACAGTTGCCAACTCTTTCTGAGTTGATTCAGGCAAAAGATACTAAAGGACTTTCTAAAATTATGAAAGAGGGAATTAAAGATTACTTTAATTCCGATCAATACAAAAATTATCTGGAAGCAATTAGTAAACTTCCCTCATATTCAGCTAATAATGTGATGTTGTTATTAAGCCAAAATTCAGAAGTTTCTATGGTTGCTTCTTTTAAAAAGTGGCAGTCCGACTTTGAGCGCAGTGTAAAAAAAGGTCAAAAAGCTCTTTGGATTTTTGCCCCTTATGAATTTAAACTAAGGGATAATAACGGTCAATACAAGGTCAATGAAAATGGGGAGATTGAGAAAGGAATTGGTTTTAAATTAGTACCTGTCTTTGATGTCAGTCAAACCCAAGGAAAGGAGATTCCGCAAGCTGTTTACGAACTCACAGACGAAGGTAAAATCTTTGATTATGAAACACTTTATCGTGCGCTTAAAAGTGTTTCTGATGATAACAAAGTGGCTATGCACTTCCAAGAGATTGATTCAGGAGCCAGAGGTTTTTATAACCGTGAAACCAATGAAATTGCTATCAAGCGAGGTATGACAAAAGCACAGACGATTAAAACCATAATTCATGAAATGGCACATTCTGAATTGCACAATAATAAGATAGTGGCGGAAGCAGGTGAGAAACTCACACGAAGCACGAAAGAGCTTCAAGCTGAGTCTGTCGCTTTTGTCGTTTCAAATCATTACGGTATTGATACCAGTGAATACTCTTTCGCTTACTTAGCTAATTGGGCTAAAGACAAAGAGAGTTTAACCGACCTTGAGGCACAGCTTTCAATCGTCCAAAAAGAAGCCAGTCAACTGATTAAAAAAGTGGATTTAAAACTTGAAAAAATCAAAACATTAAATTTGACAAAAGACAAAACGAAAGAGAGTGTTTTTCATGAAAAGCTCAATCGTTTCAAAGAAAAACAATCTATTCAAGAAAAAAACAAAGAGCCAAAAAAAGCAAAGGGAATCTCGATTTAGTGTCCAGTCGGGGTTCTCGTAAACTAGCATTAGGACAGATAGAATACGGAGGAAATGATGATGACGGAAACAACACAGGGAATTTTGCTGACCTACCTTTTTGATAGTTTTGAGGTAAGCAACTGTAAAGAAAATAACCAGCTTAAAAATGCCAGCCGTAAAAAAATGATGGCAGTCATTAACCGAGATATGGTAGATATAGAAGAACTCGAACTGGATATTTTTGAAGATTATCAAAGAGCCTATGATGAACTTTCTCACCTGACAGATGAAGCTTATGAACAGGAAAGAGAAGAGATTCTCGGTTGGGAACCAACAGAGGAAGTCATCTTCTAACCAAAGAGCGAAGCGGCAAAAAGGGGCTTGGGGATTTCCCCAAAACTTGACACAAAACAACAGCTGTTTCTTGCAGGAAGTGGCTGTTTAGTTTTTGTCAACTATCGCAAGTGGGTACCCACTTGCTACGCTTGCCAGATGAAAAGTAAATGAGATCTGTAGGTACACAACTCAAATTTTAATCAAGAAGGAATACGTTAATGGTTGAACATGTAAATAGACACAGACCGATTCAGAAAAAAGTCTGGTTAAATGCAGATGAAGAAAAATATATCAAACGGAAAATGACAAACGCAGGCGTTAAAAATTTCTCTACCTATGCTCGAAAAATGATGTTGCTTGGAGCAGTTGTCAAAGTTGATTTGTCAGAATTAGTTGGAATCAAACAAGAAATCAATCGAATTGGGGTGAATATCAACCAGATTACTAAGTATGTTAATACTACTGAAACAATTTCTTTAGAAGAGCTAGAAGCTATTAAACTTGAACTGAAAGGGATCACTCAATTATTATCCTCAAAACTAAAAGAAATTAAAGGGCTGGAAAAAGAAAATAAGGATAAAGATAAGGAGAAAATAGAAACATGGTTGTGATTAAAGTCGCACAAATTAAAAAGCTTGACCGACTAAAAAGAGCCCTTGATTATATCACTCAAGAGACCAAAACACTTAGGATGATTGATAAGTCTACTTCAGTTGGAGAGTTTGATATTCGCTTAGAAGAAGAAAGTGTTAGTTTGCAATTGGTATCAGGTCACAACATCATAACACCGACAAATGCTTTTGATGAGTTTGTAATGACTAAATACTTGGCAGAGTTACAATCTGAAAATAAGGAATTGTCCGACTTACACAATGAAAAAAGAGTATTGGCCCATCATCTCATTCAGTCGTTTTCGCCAGAGGACAATTTAACACCAGAGCAAGTTCATGAAATCGGACGTAAGACAGCTTTAGAATTTACAGGTGGTGATTATCAATTTGTGGTGGCTACTCACATGGATAGAGGACATCTACACAACCACATTATTTTTAACACGACTAATGAGGTGACTCTAAAGAAATTTCGCTGGCAAAAAAGGACACGAAACAACTTGAAAGAAATTTCAGATAAAATATCAGACTTGTACGGTGCTAAGATTATCCAGTCCAACATGAAAAATTCACACAAGAAATATACAGCTTGGCAACAAGCCAACACTTTCAAAGTGGAGATTAAGAATCGTTTGGAATTTTTGCTGAAGCATTCTACCAGTCTGGAGGATTTCAAAGTTAAAGCCAAAGCACTTGATCTTAATGTTGATTATTCTGGAAAGTTTGTTAAATATCGTCTAACCGTTCCGCTTGATGGAAAACTCCAAGAGCGGAACACACGTGATGATATTTTGTCTAAACGTCGCAAATATAGTTTAGAGAATATTCTTAAACGTTTAGATCAGAATCAAGTAACCTTTGATTTATTAGAAATTAAAGATCGTTATCAGAAAGAAGAACGGGAGCGGTCATCTGACTTTGAAGTAAAATTGGAAGTGGAAGATTGGCAGGTAAAACAAGAAACGTCCCGTGGAATTTACCTTGAAATGGAATTTGGAGTGAATCAAACGGGTACTATCTTAATACCCGCTCGTCAGGTAGATAAGTTGGAAAATGGTTCCTATGAAATTTACCTGAAGCAAAAAGATTTTTTCTATTTTATCAATCCTGACCAGTCACAAGATAATCGTTTCATGAGAGGTTCAACAGTTATTAAACAGCTATCCAAGGATAGTGGCGAGATGATTATGCGCAAAAATCCAAATATTTCTCGTATGGAAATGCTTGTTAAAGAGTTCAACTTTTTAGCAGCCAACAATGTGACAAATGGCAAACAGTTCCAAGCACTTCAAACCAGATTTGACCAACAGCTCAAAGAGACGCAAGAAGAATTGAATAATTTAGATCAACGAATTGGTAATGTGAACAGAATTATTTCAGCCCTAATAGCTTATCAGGAAAGAAGGCCAGAAGGTGTTACCGCTGAGAAAATTCTGGAACAATTCAAGATTGATAAGACCACGAATCCGAAAATCTTGAATAAAGAGTTACAAGAAATTCAGGTGGAAAGAGAAGCACTACGTGAACATCTTGACCTAGTGATTAAGAACTATACAGACTATAAGGAAATCAAGGAGAGAGTGGAACAGCGTGAAAGAAGTGAAGAGAAAAATCAACACAAGACAATATAAAAAACAGGTCAGTAGGGTATGCCCTATTGACCTAATGGTCAGTTGTTGATTTTAAAGGCTGGAACAAGCGGACAATAGAGTTCGGCAAAAATGAGGTAAGAAAATGACAAAAATTGGCTATGCACGAGTCAGTACCCAAGACCAAAATCTAGAGCGACAGTTTGAGCAGCTGAAGGACTGTGATAAGGTTTTTCAGGAGGCAATTAGTGGAGCAACTAGAGAACGTCCTCAGCTGCAGGCACTGCTGGAATATGTCCGAGAAGGAGATATAGTTGTGGTGACAGAGCTAGAACGGTTAGGGAGAAATAACAAGGAGCTAACCGAAATTATGGCAACTATCCAAAGAAAAGGAGCAACGTTAGAAGTTCTGAACTTGCCTACGCTTCGAGGGATTGAAGATGATAACCTGAGACGACTCCTGAACAATCTTATTCTGGAGCTTTACAAGTATCAGGCACAGGCAGAGCGTGAGCGGATAAAAGAACGGCAGAAGCAAGGAATTGTACTTGCCAAGGCACAAGGCAAGTATCAGGGCAGGAAGGCGCTCTATACAGCAGATGATGAACGTCTGCAACATGCTTTTGAACTATACCGAAAAGGCTATACAGATAAAGATGTTGCAAAATTGACTGGTATTAACGAGCGCACCTTTAGGCGGTATCGTGATAGATATAATGTCAAGCGATAATTAGAACCAGACAGCTATTAAGAAAAAGTTTATAGTGAAAATAAATCTATCATACATGGAAAGGAATAGACCATGGCACAGATCAATATCAAATTGACAGACGAACAGAAGGAAGAAATTAGTAGGATTGCAAAAGAGAAAGGAGTGAGTATAACACAATTAGTTATCAATTCTATACTAAATAAAGAACAATTCTATACAGATAACGAAGATATAGAACGTAAAGAAAATAGTAAAGAAAGTACAGAAAATAATCTAGACAACAATAAAGAAAATCTTCTATACAAAGAGTTATGTGAAGTGTTGCAAGGGCAGATAGCTCAAAAGGATATACAAATAGATCAATTACATAAAATCATCTATAACAAAGATACCTTACTTATAGAACAAGATACAAGAAAGAAACATTGGTGGGAATTTTGGAAAACTAATGATAAAGATTAACTCTATACTCTTTATATAAATTTTCTTTACTGTATATAAACGGTTTGTGGCTTTTCCGAAAGGAAAGGCTTTTTTCTTTGTCTAGATTTGCGGTATAATAAATTTTTATGCTAGTAGAAGAGGTGAATAGATGGATTTAGCAGTCTTAGACGAGAGAGATTTTTTTGTTGCTTTACAAGAAAATAACCGCAAGACATTCCTCAAAATGATTGAAAAATATGAGAGCTATATTGCCCCTATCATGAGAACCCAAGGCTTCAAGAGAATCAATCAGAAAGAGCGCACCGTTATTTTTTCTTTTGGGGAGATGACTTTTTCACGGAGTAGGTGGAAGAAAGGGGATGTTGTCAGGATACCTGTTGATGAAAAGTTAGGACTTAAACCACGTGCTAGGTTCTCGCAAGAACTCCTTTATCAGCTAACCACACTCTCTAACTTTATGCCGTATCGTAAAGTAGCATCGGTGATGGAATTGCTGAAGAATATTTATATCACAAAAAACAGCGTTCAACGAGCGCTAGAGACAGCAGGTGAACTTTTGGAGGAACGGGATGAGTACCGAGTATTGGTAGCTCCTGAAAAGAAAAAGAAAATCAAGCCAGAGATTCTATACATAGAAGGAGATGGTGTTTGGGTGAAACAGTCCCATTCTAAATCTGAAACTAAATCTGTTGAATTAAGCCATTTTGTTGTCCATACTGGTAGCAAGAAAGGTAAAAGGAATGTCTTAAAAAACAAGATGGAAGTGATTTCAACACGGTATTACACAGCGAAAGACAAACTTCTTGATGTAATCTATAACCATTTTGAGGTTACACCTGAAACAATCATTATCACTAATTCAGATGGCGGTCACGGCTATTCACCCCAGATTTTTCAAGACCTAGCCAGAGCTTTTAAACCCAGAGATCATTTTCATTTTTGGGATGCTTTTCATGTGCATCAGTCTTTGAAAACCAACCTAACTCCCTTATCAGCAGAACTGACAGAAGAAGCGTTTAAGGCTGTTAAGAAACGAGATAAAAATAGGCTAAAGACTATTTTAGATACTGCTGAGTCTTTGATTGATTCAGATACAAAATTAGAATCCTTTAGTCGTTTCAAGAGACAACTACTCAGAAATTTTCAGTATACCATTACACCTAAACAGATGGGATTAAGTTCAAGTGGTGTTGGAATTATGGAAAGCCAGCACCGTAAAGTCACCTATCGGATGAAGAACAGAGGAATGTATTGGAGCAAAAAGGGTGCAGACACAATGAGCCGCACCATTCTTTTAAATCATACAGGGGAATTAAGAGAGGTTTTCTTTGGTGATTGGCGCACGGAGTATGAGAAAATCCAAGAACTAGAAGGAGTACAAATAGAACGTCTCACAACTTTTAGAAAAGCCCATCATACTTTACCAGATGTTTGTCCTCCTCGAAGAATTAGGTGTTATTCGGGGAAAAAGTAGATTATAAAAAAACTAAATCCCTTAAGATTTAGCGTTTTTGCGTACAATTTTAACATGAAATGCTTGCATTATTTACAAGATATGGTATAATACAGCTATAGAAAAACACGAAGAAAAGGCGCTGAGTGCGACAACACTCAAACGCCCACCGATTAAACAAGTAGGGCTTGTTAATCAGTTTAGAAATATTGTAACATCAAAAGAGCAATAAATCAAGACTGAAACAGCAAAAAGTCCAAACGTTTCGGTCTTAATTTTCGTTCTCTTGATGGTTTTTTCATTTTCTCCCAAAAACAGACACATTCCCCTTAATTTCTGGGACTTGACAAGTGTATTTTAATATGATAAAATTTAAAAGATTTTAAGCTTGAAGGGAGTGAAAAAAATGTCAAAAACAGTAGTACGTAAAAATGAATCCCTTGACGATGCTCTTCGTCGTTTCAAACGTGCGGTTACTAAAGCTGGTACTCTTCAAGAAACACGTAAACGTGAATTCTATGAAAAACCTTCTGTAAAACGGAAACGTAAATCAGAAGCAGCTCGTAAACGTAAAAAATTCTAATTGAGCAAAATGACAGACTTCGGTCTGTTTTTTGTTTCTATTTAGATAAAATCGAACTCGTACTCAATAAAAATCAATAGCTTTAGCAGTTTTACCGTATGGACGTTATCTGTCATCTCAAAACTCCACCGCAAGTTTAATAGAAGTAGCAGCTAGAGGGGCAGGTTAAGGCAAACAGAATATCAAGAAACCGTGAGAGTAAACAAAAACACTGATTTTCATCAGTGAATTTTTCTCATAATTATTTGCTTTCGAGCAATGCTTTGATTTCTTGAAGAACTTCTAATTCAGTTGGTCCTGCAGCTTCTTCAGCAGTATCTTCTTTTTTAGTAAGACTTTGCGCTTTTTCAACAGACTTGACGATGAAGAAGAGAACTGTTCCGATGACGAGGAAATTGATAACAGCGCTTAAGAAACTACCGTATGCAATCCCATTCCATTTTAAACCGGCAATTTGTTCTACACCAGCAGCTTTTAAAGCTGGATTGAGAAAGAGTGGAGTAATAACATCTCCAATAAGCGAAGTCACAATAGCTCCAAAAGCATTGGCAATAATAACACCGACTGCCAAATCAATTACATTGCCGCGAAGCAAAAACTCTTTAAGGTCCTTTAACATTTTCTTTTTCCTTTCAAAATACTAAACTATATTATATCCAAAAAAGGGGAAAGTCAATAAAATGTCTAAAAAATATAGTGAATATTTTACTTTTTGATAAATTTATTATAAAATGTAAGTTGTTATTCTATGATAAATTGGGGGTGTTGTCTATTGATTGATAAAGAAATCATTTCTGATATTAAAAATAGTGTCAATATCGTCGAAATCATAGGAGAAGTCGTTGCTCTAACGAAAGCTGGAAGAAATTATCTAGGGCTTTGTCCTTTTCATGGTGAAAAAACTCCATCATTCAACGTGGTAGAAGAAAAGCAATTTTATCACTGTTTTGGCTGTGGAAAGTCAGGTGATGTCTTTAAATTTATTGAAGAATATCGTGGTGTTTCTTTTATGGACGCTGTACAAATTGTTGCCGATCGTGCAGGGTTTCCATTAGAAATAGAGCATAGTAGAAAAGAGCTGTCAACACATACACATCCTCATCAAGCACTTTATGATATTCATGCAGAAGCTGCAAGGTTTTACCATGCAGTATTGATGACAACAAAGATAGGAGAAGAAGCACGTTCTTATCTTTATGAACGTGGCTTAACAGATGAGGTTATCAAGCATTTTCAAATTGGTTTAGCGCCCAATGAAAATAACTATCTTTATAAAAGTGTTAGTGGAAAGTTTGATGAGCAAGTCATTATGAATTCTGGTTTGTTCAACTTAGCTGATAACAATTTGGTTTATGACGCCTTTCAAAATCGGATTATGTTTCCATTGGCAAATGATAAAGGACAAGTCATTGCTTTTTCAGGTCGTATTTGGCAAGCAAGCGATATAGAGCAGAAAGTCGCGAAGTATAAAAATAGTCGCAGTACACCGATTTTCAATAAAAGCTATGAGTTGTATCATCTGAACAAGGCCAAAGCGACTATCAAGAAAAGTCACGAAATTTACTTAATGGAAGGCTTTATGGATGTTATAGCCGCTTATCGTGCTGGAATTGAAAATGCTGTAGCATCTATGGGGACAGCATTGACGCATGAGCATGTGGAGCATCTTCGTAAGTTCGCAAAGAAAATTATTTTAACGTACGATGGTGACAAAGCAGGACAAGCAGCGACAGCAAAAGCTCTGAATGAATTGCATAATTTATCAGTTGAAATTGTCAGGATTCCTGATAATATGGATCCGGATGAATTTATCAAAAAAAATTCTGCTGATGATTTACAAAATTTACTGACTAAAACACGAATTAGTGATATAGAGTTTCTTTTGAACTATCTGAAGCCAGATAATATCGAAAACTTGCAAGCTCAAATTGAATTTGTTGAACAAATGTCTCAGCTGATTGCACAGGTTCAATCAATCACTGCACAAAATTCCTATATTTATATGTTAGCTGAATTGTTACCTGATTTTGACTACCAGCAGGTGGAGCAAACTGTTAATAATCATCGTTTGGTAAATAGAAGAGAGCAACAACAGCAATCGCATCAACAAGTGTCAAGACTTGACATTCCGGTAACACGGCAAGTATCACGGCTAATTAAGGCAGAGAGTCATCTTCTGCAGCGGATGATTGATAATCCTGTAATTTTAAATGATTATCGTTTGAGGAAAGATTTTCATTTCGCAACAGTAGAATTGCAGACTTTGTACGATATTTTAAAAACAAATGGCGAGGTAACGCCACAAGATTTGTCTGAGCAAAATGATTCGGTACAGCAAGCTTGGTATCGGGTCTTAGAAGAAAATCTACCAGAGGAAGTTTCTGAGCAGGAACTGATTGAAGTGGAGCAAACGCGAGATAAGGAATTGCTTCGCAAAGAAAATCAATTGATTGGTAAAAAAGTCCGTGAAGCATCTCATAGTGGGGATGCAGATACGGCATTAGAAGAGCTAGAGCGATTTATTGCTCAAAAAAGGAGAATGGAGTAGGAATGGCTACAAAACAAAAAGAAGTAACAACTTTTGATGTTCAAGTTGCAGAATTTATTCGCAACCATAAAAAAACTGGTACAGCAACCGATGATGAAATCAATGATCGGCTAGTCATTCCATTTACTTTGGAAGCTGATGGCATTGAAGATCTTCTTCAACGGATTCAGGACGCAGGGATTGCTATTACGGATAAAGAAGGCAACCCAAGTGAACGGGTTTTAAATAAAGAGGAAGAAGAAGCTGAATTAACAGATGAGGAGTTGCTTGGTAGCAATTCTGCTAAAGTGAACGACCCTGTCCGTATGTATTTAAAGGAAATTGGTGTTGTTCCGTTATTGACCAATGAAGAAGAGCAAGAATTAGCTGTTCTTGTGGAGCAAGGCGACTTAGAAGCGAAACAACGTTTGGCAGAAGCTAATTTGCGGTTGGTTGTCTCTATTGCTAAGCGCTATGTTGGACGCGGCATGCAGTTTCTTGACTTGATTCAAGAAGGCAATATGGGATTGATGAAAGCCGTTGACAAGTTTGACTATACCAAAGGTTTCAAATTTTCGACCTATGCCACTTGGTGGATTCGTCAAGCGATTACTCGTGCGATTGCTGACCAAGCGCGTACGATTCGGATTCCGGTTCACATGGTTGAGACAATCAATAAATTAGTGCGGGAGCAACGAAATCTTTTGCAAGAATTGGGGCAAGATCCAACGCCAGAACAAATTGCTGAGCGCATGGATATGACACCAGATAAAGTTCGTGAAATTTTGAAGATTGCCCAAGAGCCGGTCTCCCTTGAAACTCCAATTGGAGAAGAAGATGATAGTCATCTTGGCGATTTCATTGAGGATGAAGTGATTGAAAATCCAGTTGATTATACAACACGTATTGTCCTACGTGAGCAATTAGACGAGGTTCTTGATACATTAACAGACCGTGAAGAAAATGTACTACGTTTGCGATTCGGTCTAGATGATGGTAAAATGCGTACGCTGGAAGATGTTGGAAAAGTCTTTAACGTGACTCGTGAACGGATTCGACAAATTGAGGCCAAAGCCCTACGCAAATTGCGTCACCCAAGTCGTAGCAAGCCACTTCGTGACTTTATTGAAGATTAGTAGACAAAAGGAGGCGCCATGGCATACACAAACGAACAAATTGATGATATTAAAAATCGTATCTTGGAAAGTTTGGAACAAGTTATTGACCCTGAATTAGGAATTGATATTGTAAATCTTGGTTTGATTTATGAAATTCGGTTCAATGGTGAAAATGGTGAGACGCAGATTGATATGACCTTAACAACAATGGGATGCCCACTGGCTGACTTATTAACTGATCAGATTCATGATGCGATGTCAGATGTACCTGAAGTGAGCAAAGTAGAAGTGAGACTGGTGTGGTATCCAGCGTGGACTGTGGATAAAATGAGTCGCTACGCACGCATCGCCCTAGGGATTAAATAAGAATATGGCAGCATGACTTGATTATGCTGCTTTTGTTTTGCTCAAACATTCAGAATTTGTGCAATATTTTAACTTTATATCACTTGAAGTATTGTAAGAATCTGTTATAATAGTTGAACATACTGAATTTTAGAAAAGGGAGAGAAGATGGTTAAAAAAGGAGCACTGACAGGATTACTCTTGTTTGGAATATTTTTCGGCGCAGGGAATTTAATCTTTCCGCCAACTTTAGGAGCTTTGTCTGGCGAACACTTCTGGTCAGCGATTGCAGGATTTGTGCTTTCAGGAGTTGGAATTGCTATTTTAACATTGATTATCGGTACTTTAAATCCCAAAGGCTATGTTTACGAAATTTCTAAAAAGGTTTCTCCTTGGTTTGCGACCAGTTACTTGGTAGTTCTGTATCTAGCGATTGGTCCATTTTTTGCCATTCCTCGGACGGCAACGACTTCTTATGAAGTTGGGATTGCACCATTGCTTTCGAGTAATATGACTGGATTAGGACTTATTATTTTTACAATCTTGTATTTTGTGGCTGCTTACTTGATTTCATTAAATCCTTCCAAAATTTTGGATCGGATTGGTCGGATTTTGACTCCTGTGTTTGCCATTTTGATTGTCATTTTAGTCATTTTAGGGGCAATAAAATACGGAGCAGCTGCACCGCAAGCTGCTAGCGCGGAATACGCAAAAGCAGCTTTTGGAACTGGCTTTCTTGAAGGGTATAATACGCTTGATGCACTTGCCTCTGTTGCTTTTAGCGTTATCGCTGTGCAAACATTGAACCAACTCGGCTTTGCCAACAAAAAGGAATATATCTCAACGATTTGGATTGTTGGAATTGTTGTTGCATTGGGATTTAGTGCACTTTATATTGGATTAGGATTTCTTGGAAATCATTTCCCAATTCCGGCTGATGTAATGGCGTCTAATGCCAATAAAGGAGTTTATGTCTTATCTCAAGCTACACAAGCTATTTTTGGTCCGACAGCACAGATTTTCCTTGCAGCCATGGTAATAGTGACTTGTTTCACGACTACGGTTGGTTTGATTGTTTCAACATCAGAATTTTTCAATAAAATCTTTCCTAAAATCAGCTACAAAACTTATGCAACAGCCTTCACCTTGATTGGATTTGCAATTGCAAATCTTGGTTTGGGAGCGATCATTCAGTATTCAGTTCCTGTCTTGCAAATTTTGTACCCGATTACCATTGCGATTGTAATGATTGTGATTGTCAATAAGTTTGTTGCCTTATCTAAGATTGGAATGCAGCTAACGGTCGCAGTTGTAACAATTATTGCCTTTGCGAATATTATTGGCTCGCAATTTAAATTGACTAGTGTGAGTAATTTAATCAATGCTTTGCCATTTGCGCAAGCTTCAATTCCTTGGCTGGTACCGACGATTGTCGGGATTGTGTTATCTTTGTTTTTGCCAAATAAACAAAAAAGTGACACATTTGAAATGGAATAATTAAAAATATCTATCACGAAAAGTGATAGTTTTTTTATGACCATATCAAATTCAAGTTTTTACAAATCGTATCCTCTATTTTTAGATAGTGAACCAGTGTATACTTTTCTTAGAAAGAAAATGAGGAGGAAAAGATAATGATATCTATTGTGTTTTTGATTTCTGTATTTCTAGCGGGAATTTTATCATTTTTCTCGCCTTGTATATTGCCATTGCTTCCTGTATATGTTGGTATTTTATTGGATACAGATGAACCAAGAACAATCACTATTTTTGGAAAGAAGATTGCTTGGTACGGAATTATAAAAACACTATTTTTCATTGCAGGATTGTCCGTAGTCTTTTTAATTCTTGGATATGGCGCTGGCTTTTTGGGAAAAGTTCTCTATACAGAGTGGTTCCGCTATGTATTAGGAGCAATTGTTATTTTGCTCGGTGTTCATCAAATGGAACTGATCAATTTTAAGCTACTACAACGACAGAAAAGTGTTCAATTAAAAAAAGATAAAAATAGAAATGATTTTTACAATGCTTTCTTGCTAGGTGTGACCTTTAGCTTTGGTTGGACACCTTGTGTAGGTCCTGTTTTGAGTTCTGTTCTCGCAATTGCAGCTTCTGGTGGTAATGGAGCAGTACAAGGTGGCTTCCTCATGTTAGTTTATACCCTTGGTCTTGCTATCCCATTTCTCATTTTGGCGCTTGCCTCTTCTATTGTTTTACGCCATTTTGGGAAAATAAAACCTTATATGGGACTACTAAAGAAAATTGGCGGGTTACTTATCATCTTGATGGGAATTTTACTTATGCTGGGAAATCTTAATGTTCTAGCTTCAATATTTGGTGGATAAAAGGAGGAATCTCATGAAAAAAACAATGTTAGTCATCACAGGTCTTGTTTGTGTTGCTCTGTTGGGTGCCTGTGGAAATCAAAAATCAGCTAGTGGAACTAAGTCTGGACACGGACAATTTACAAATAAAACGACAGCTACAAAGTTGAATCAAGGCGAAGCAGCTCCTGATTTTGAACTAAAAGGAGTTGACGGGAAAACTTATAAATTGTCAGATTTCAAAGGAAAGAAAGTTTATCTCAAATTTTGGGCATCTTGGTGTTCTATCTGCTTATCTACATTAAAGGATACTGATGAGTTAGCTAAAAATGCTGGGAAAGACTATGTAGTTTTGACGGTTGTTTCACCTGGGCATGTTGGTGAAAAATCTGAAGCAGATTTTAAAAACTGGTATGAGAAATTAAATTATAAACATTTACCTGTTTTACTAGATCCTAGTGGTAAACTATTGGAACAATATGGTGTTCGTTCCTATCCGACAGCTGCATTTATTGGAAGCGATGGAAAATTGGTAAAAACTCGTCCTGGACTTATTAAAAAAGCAGAAATTGAATCAACTCTTAAAAGCATTAAATAGGGAGGGAGGATGATGGATCATAAAATGAAATGGTTATTATTTGGTGGAGCAGTCCTGCTGGTTTTAGGTTTATTTGTGCTGGGAAGTCGCATGATGCCAACCCTTAAAAATCAATCTGCTATTAATCAGATTAAAGAAGCAGCTGTTAGCCAGGCTGAACCGGTCAAGCAAAAGAAAGCGGACTTGAAAAATGCAAATTTAAAGCATATCTATTTGGCAGGAGGTTGTTTCTGGGGTGTAGAAGAATATTTTTCGCGAGTAGATGGAGTGGTTGACGCAGTCTCTGGTTATGCTAATGGCACTAGCGAAACCACGAAATACGAACTAATCTCGCAGACAAAACATGCAGAAACGGTTCATGTAACCTATGATGCCAATAAAATCTCTTTAAGAGAAATCTTGCTACATTACTTTAGAATTATCGATCCAACCAGCAAAAATAAGCAAGGCAATGATCGTGGAGTGCAATATCGTACAGGCGTGTATTATAAAGATCAGGCTGATGTAGAAACGATTAACAAAGTCTTTGACGAGCAGAAAGAAAAATTTAAAGAGCCGTTGGCGGTCGAAAAACAACCATTAAAACATTTTATTAAGGCTGAAGAGTACCACCAAGATTATTTAAAGAAAAATCCAAATGGCTATTGCCATATCAATGTTAAGCAGGCTTCTTATCCAGTTATTGATGCTTCCAAATATAAAAAACCTAGTGATGCAGAGATTAAAAAGAAACTATCTGATGAAGAATATGCTGTAACACAAAAAAATGATACTGAGCGTGCTTTTTCTAATCGCTATTGGGATAAGTTTGATGCAGGAATCTATGTCGATGTTGTAACAGGTGAGCCACTTTTCTCTTCCAAAGATAAATTTGAGTCTGGTTGTGGTTGGCCTAGCTTCACACGTCCAATCAGTCCAGATGTAGCGACTTATAAAGAAGATAAGAGTTTTAATATGACTCGAACAGAGGTGCGAAGTCGTGTTGGAAATTCTCATCTAGGGCATGTCTTTACGGACGGACCAAAAGATAAGGGCGGACTTCGCTACTGTATCAACAGTTTAGCTATTCATTTCATTCCGAAAGACCAAATGGAAAGTAAAGGCTACGGTTATTTATTAAACTATGTGTAACAGCAATTTTCACAGAAATTTGCTATAATGAGTTTAATAAATAATAGGGGTGCGCTAGTGTATTCAATTATGATTGTAGAAGATGAATACCTTGTTCGGCAAGGTATTTCGTCTTTAGTAGATTTTGAAACATTTGATATGGAAGTCATGGGCGAGGCTGAAAACGGCTTGGATGCTTGGGAAAAGATACAGCTTGCACAGCCCGATATTGTCTTGACAGACATCAATATGCCACATATAAACGGGATTAAACTAGCTCAATTAGTCAAAGAACAATATCCTTCTGTTCATATTATCTTTTTAACGGGTTATGACGACTTCGACTACGCTTTATCAGCAGTAAAATTAGGTGCTGATGATTATTTACTAAAGCCGTTTTCGCGGGAAGATGTGGAAACGATGTTGTTTAAAGTCAAAGAGAAATTGGACAAGGAGCGAAAGCAGCAGCAAGTTCATGAACTGGTTGGGCAAGCAGAATTTTCTGATTTAGAACAAGCAATTCATGATCGTTTAACCGATACAGAATTATCTCTTAAATCACTCGCTTTTCAACTCGGGTTTAGTTCGTCTTATTTGAGTGTTCTCATCAAAAAAGAGCTGGGCTTGCCATTTCAGGATTACTTAATTCAAGAACGGATGAAGAAAGCAAAATTACTGCTTTTGACAACTGACTTGAAGGTTTATGAAATTGCAGAGCAGGTAGGCTTTGAAGATATGAACTATTTTTCTCAACGCTTCAAGCAAGTCGTTGGAGTAACACCGCGGCAATTTAAACGAGGAGAAGGGCAATGAAACGATATTCTCTCCTGATTCAGTTAGTGATTTATGTTTTTATTATGATATTAGCTCTTTTGGGAATTGTCGGTGGGATTTATTATCAGACTAGTTCGGTTGCTATTCGCCAGACAACTGAGCAAAATACACGCAAGACCATTCAGCAAAGTGGTCAGTTTATCACTTCTTATTTACAAAAAGTTAAACAGACAACAAGTAGTTTGGCTGAAAATGAGAAAATAAAGACATACGCACAAACACCAAGCCAAGAAAACGCTGAACAACTTCGGCAATTATTCGCAACGATTTTAAAAACAGATTCGGATTTGGTATCTGCTATTTTGGTAACAAAAGACGGGAATCTCATATCAACAGATCCTGAATTAACCATGAAGACATCCGCTGATATGATGAAAGAAAAATGGTATCAGGATGCTATCCATAAAGGTGCTATGCCGATTTTGACACCAGCACGAAGAACCGTCAGTCATACAACTGGTGAAAAATGGGTGATTTCAATCATGCAGGAAGTTGTAGATAAAGATGGTAAAAATCTAGGGGTTGTTCGCTTAGATATTGGATACAAGACGTTGGAAGCTTATTTAGATCAACTACAGTTAGGAAAAGAAGGATTTACCTTTATCGTCGATGCCAATCATGACTTTGTCTATCATCCTAAAAAAGCAGTTTATTCTTCTCACGCTGAAATGAAAGCGATGGCGCCTTATCTTTCTGTAAAAAATGGATATGTCAAATCAAAACAAGCTTATGTATCTCAATATCAAATTCCAAATAGTGGTTGGACATTGATTGGGGTTTCTTCAATGGAACAATTGCATGCAGTTCAAACGCAGATTTTGTGGTCTTTTATTGGAACAGGTCTGTTTGCTTTGGGGGTTTGTCTAATAGGGATCTGGTTTGTGCTTCGGCTTTGGATTAAGCCTTTGCGAGATTTGCAAGCAACCATTTTAAAGGTTGGAAGTGGGCATTCAGATTTGAGGGCTAATGAAACCGGCTCTCCTGAATTAGTTGATTTGGCAAGACAATTTAATATTATGTTAGACCGGATTGATCAATTGATGATTGCAGTCAAAGAAGAGGAACAAAATGTCAGAAGATATGAATTGCAGGCACTTTCCAGCCAAATCAACCCGCATTTTCTTTACAATACGTTGGATACAATTGTATGGATGGCAGAATTTAATGACAGCAAGCGTGTGGTAGAAGTCACAAAATCACTAGCTAAGTATTTCCGTTTAGCTTTGAACCAAGGACATGAACAAATTTCTCTTAAAGATGAAATTGACCACGTGCGTCAGTATCTCTTTATTCAAAAACAGCGCTATGGTGAGAAATTGCAATATGAGATTAAAGAGTTGAAGCAATATGATGACTACAAAATTCCAAAATTAATTTTGCAGCCTTTGGTTGAGAACGCCATTTACCATGGTATCAAAGAAATGAATCGTCAAGGGAGGATTCGAGTTAGCGTTTCTGAAAATGACACGCAGCTCATCGTTTCAATTTATGACAATGGTCGTGGCTTTGTCGCCAGCGAAACTACAAATGCTACACTCGTTCGCTTGGGTGGTGTAGGTCTGAAAAATGTTGACCAACGTTTGCAATTACAATTTGGTAAATCCTATCACATGGAAATTAAATCTGAAGAAAATACTTATACGGAGATTCGTCTCTATTTTCCAAGGGCAAATAAAACCAACTGATGAAAGATTTCAGTTGGTTTTTAATATTTAATTCCCAACACTGGAGAATTTTTTCATGCCGTATTTGAATAGAGCGTAGTTGATAGTAAAAATAACAAGTAGGACTAAAGGAAGTAGCAAACCAATCCAGCTTAGATTTAAAAAATAAAGAGCTGGAAAAAAAGAAGTAAAAGCATAAGGAAATACAAAAATTAGTATCAATTGGATAAAGGTTGGGTAAATTTTGATAGGGTATTGTGCCATTTGATTGAGGGAGAAAATCCCCATTGTGATAGGGAAAGATTCGACAATCCAAAAAGCAAGAGCAGTAGGTCCTAATTGAATAGCGGCATAGAGTAAACCAATACAAATACAGATAAAGACAAAGAGAAGTAGATGAAAAATATTCCAATGCAGTCCGAGTAAATGATAGGATTGATAAGTTGCAATAGCTCCCATCAGTGTTGTGCCAAAGCCTTGTAGCTGCACGCGTTCACAAATTAGCTGAAAAAGAGGATTGATGGGCATGATAAGCAGGCGTTCAAACTCACCTTTGCGAATATAGCGGCTTCCAAACATCCAAAGATTGTCAAAGAAAATCAGGTGAACTGAACGTCCGATAGTTGCCATTCCATAAATAAATAGCATTTGTCCATAGTTGAATCCGGCAATTTCCTTGATATTTGCAAATAATACATTTAAAAAGATTAAATAAACAATCTGTTCAATCAAAGAAGAAATAAGTCCAATAAAGAAGTCCAACCTATAAGACATACTAGCAATCAAGTAAGCTTTGAGGTTATAAAAATAAATGTTGATGTATTTCATCTTCAACCTCCTAAAATGACTAAACGACGTTTAGCTTGATACCAAAGAAGAGCAATGAAAGCTGAAAGTATCGGAATCCAAGCCAATTGAAACCAGAAGAGTTCAAAATTAACCTGTCTTTTCAAAAGGATATTGACCGGAAAATTAACAGCAAAGCTATAAGGTAATAGTTTCAAAATGTTTGCAATATTTTCTGGATAAAAACTTAGTGGCAAAAGCGCTCCTGAAGCGAGTGAAAAAAGCCCGTTTCTGAGAATCAAAATTCCCCAAGTATTTGCCGTGAAGAAGGCTGTTAAGCTAAATCCTAAATCTAACAGGAGGATGATAAACATTCCTAATAAACTAGAAAATAGGAAAAGCAATCCTGTCTGCCAATTTGGAAGATAAAGCTGTCCTTGAAGCAAAGGGATAACTAATAAAATTGGAATGAATTTGATAATTTCAACGATTTTGACAGCAAAGTCTTGGAAAAAGAGAGAAGTAATGAGGGAATAAGGATAGAGTAGCTCACCAGTAATATTCCCATCAACAATCATTATAGACAAATCCCGTCCAATGCTAAAACTATTTAGATTTCCCAGTAGATTTGCAAAGATAATATAGGTTGTGAAAGTTTCTAAAGTATAACCATTGACTTGAGATTGGGTGAAAAAAATGGTTTTCCAAACGAAAATAGAGACTAGAACTTGTATGAAAGTACGAATCAGGGTCGCGACAAAGAAAGATTTATATTGAAGTTGCGTAATAAGAGCTAATCGTGTGATATGAATATATTTACTCATCAAGCCCCTCCTCATAAATTTGTTTGACGATATTTTCAATTGTCAATTCTTTGATAGCTAGGTCTTCGATTGAATAATGCTCAAAAATCTGATTGATAACTTGGGCATTAGTATAAATATCCGTCTGATAATGAATATTGAAATGATAAGAGTCAATTTTCTCAAAACGAAAACCATTGATTTGGAATAGCTCTTCTATTGGCGTTTGCGTTTTGAAAGAAATGGTTTTAACTGTTGAAAATTTTTCTCTTAATTTCGTCAGACTTCCATCATAAACCTTTTTGCCCTTATCAATAATGAAAATTCGTTCGCAGAGCGACTCAATATCCTGCATATCATGAGACGTAATGAGGAAAGTTGTCTGATACTCTTTATTCATAAAGCGAATGAAAGAGCGGATGGTTTCTTTTACACTGGCATCAAGACCGATTGTAGGTTCATCCAAGAAAACAACGGCAGGTTGATGAATGAATATAGCAGCAAATTCGCAGCGAACTCGTTGCCCGAGCGAAAGATTACGAACAGGCTGGTGAATAAAATCTCCTAGCTGCAACAGGTCAATTAATTGCTCCAAGCGTTCCTCAAAAACTTTATCAGGAACGTCATAGATTTTCGCATGCAAAATAAAAGATTCCAGCACAGGAATATCCCAACGTAAATGTGATTTTTGTCCGAACAAAACGCCAATTTGCTTATTGACTGCTGTGCGATGTTTCTGTGGGGTAAGTCCATTAATTTTAACATTGCCTCGATCTGGATAAAGAACACCCGTCAGCATTTTTATAGTCGTGGATTTTCCGCTTCCATTCGAACCAATATAACCAATAATTTCACCTTTTTGAACCGTTAATGAAATATTCTGTACAGCATGAATTTGTTTTTTCTTAGGGCGAAAAAAGGCTTTGATAGAACCTTTAAGACCTAATTCTTTCTCGACAATACTATATGTCTTATATAATTGATTTGCTTCAATCATCATTATCTCCTTGTGGCAGAAAACGTTTGCGTATATTCATTATAACAAGTTCACGAGATCTGCGCAAGTGAATCTTATGGAATGATCTTTTGCACAGAAAAAGGATGAGACAAGATTTCTCAACCTTTTCTTTAGATCAATGACTGGAAGCAGCAGAAGTAGCATCTGCCTCACCCCTACTCTCGCTGTGACTACCTGTATCCGAAGCACCGGAAGTAGCATCAGCTTTAGCCTGTCCTCCTGCAGGAGTGAATGGGCCGCTTCCGCCAACTAGCTGCTGACCAGTTGTTTCCAAGTACCATTCCAGCCATGGTCTGAAATTAAAGACAATTTCATTGATACCAGCGTAAGAGCCGTCTGGATAGTACATGGCCTGATAATTGTGTGTATTTAAAACTGGTGAATGCGGATTTGGAATCAGGGTGCGGACATATTCTTGATTGCCGTTACGCAAGGTTCCGACCACCCACTCTACATTTTTCATTCTGCCAGTCGGAAGTGAATTGTGAACCGTTGATAGGCGGTTTCCTGACTGAGATGGTATACGTTTTGCCAGCATGGTATCAGGGTCTTGATGTGCATTGTTGTAGTAGAGGAATTGATTGTTGTCATCGGCGTAAGTCAGTTCAAAAGGCATGGATTTCAAGAACATATTGATCTGATCCACCGTTAAAATACCGTGGTCTAGTTTTACATAGGTATCTCCTGAGACAGCGCCCACCATGGCAGCGGCTTTTTCAACCCATTCAGGATCATCTGGGTCAATGCCTTGAATCGTTGTTGCGATAGGTTTGGTAACATCTAAATTTTCTGGTTCAATTGGTTTTGGTTTTTTCAATTTTGAAACGACCTCTACATATTTCATAAAATTATCCAAGCAGGTTTCAAGGAATTTGACGGTTCCTTCGTTGGTAATATTTCCCTCATCGTCAAAGGCTTCTTTGGCTTTTCCAAGCAGAAATTCATTTCCGGGAAGAGTATAAGCATTGACACCTGGTGCGTCGAGAATTTTGCGTAAATGGACCTGTGCGCGTGAAGTTCCTTGATCGTAGTAAGAAGCGCCCACAATCATGACAGGCCTGTTTTCAAATGGATGAACTTCAAATGACAGCCACTCAAGCACGCTTTTCAGAGCGGCGGTAATGGTATGGTTGTGCTCAGGTGTTGCGATAATGACTCCGTCTGCACGGGTAATTTTGTTGTATAGGAGGCGAAGCTGGAAAGATTCGTCCCATTTTTCGTCTTGATTAAACATCGGAACTTCATCAATTTCCAAGACTTCCAATTCAAATTTTAGTTTAAAATGTCTTCTGATAAATTCCAGTAATTTACGATTATACGATTGCTCTGCATTTGAGCCTACAATTCCTACAAATTTCATTGCGTCATTCTCCTTTACTTACAAGTTTTCCCAGTCGAAGTTTTCAGCTTCTTTGTGCAATAATTCCTGCGCGCTGGATAGTTTCTCGGTAATTTTCACAAAAAGGCGGAAATCATCAAAGAGTGCATCTAATTTCTGAATGGTTTCAAGGTCGATGAGATTGCCATCTTTATCAAATGCCTGCAGAGAGTGCGACAGCAAAAATTCAGAGCCAGGCATGACGGAAGCTTTCAACTCAGGGGCATCCAAAATCTGGCGAAGCTGTAACTGTGCACGAGATGACCCCAATGTTCCATAAGAGGCGCCTGTAATCATCACTGGTTTATTGAGCAGTGGATAAAGGCCGTAAGATAACCAAGCCAGAGCACTCATGAGCGAAGCTGGAATAGAGTGGTCGTATTCAGGCGTTCCGATAATGACCCCGTCAGCGGCTTCTATCTTTTCAGCGATTTCCGTTACAATAGCTGGAAGTTTTTTGTCTGCGGGTTTATTGAAAATGGGGATATCTTTGATTTCCACCAGTTCAATTTCTGCTTTATCCGCAAAATGTTTTTGCATATATTGTAATAGTTGGCGATTAGTGGAACGTTTTGAATTTGTGCCAACTAAACCGATGAGTTTTAACATAATTATTTCCTTTCCGATATTAAAATAGCAATTCTGGTTTTAAACCAGAAGAATAGAATAATTGATCGTCTTTTGTAATACCTAACGCTTCAATCTGTTCTTCTTTTTCAACTTGTTCTAGAATAGACGATGGGCTTTCGCCAAATAATCGGGTTGTCCAAATTTCACCGTCTACAGAGCGATTAGACACGATCGTTAAACTAGCGACATCTGTCTCCACAGGATAGCCTGTCTTGCTATCAAGAATATGGTGATAGGAATGTCCTTGTTTTTCAAGGGTTCGCTCATAAATTCCTGAAGTCACAACGGATTGATTTACGATAGGAAGAACAGCCAGATTATTCCCGCGGGTTAATTTGGGATGCTGGATTCCAATCCGCCAAGGACGCTTAGAAACTTGGTTGATTCCTAGGGTTAATACATTCCCGCCTAGATTGATGAGAGCAGAAGTCACGCCTTTATTTTTTAAGAACTCCATCACTTTATCAGCAATATAACCTTTTGCAAGTGCTCCAAGGTCAATTTTCATTCCTTCTTTTGCCAAAAAAACACTAGAAGAAGCAGAATCGAGTTTAATAAAAGTAGGTTCTATTAAAGAAAGGCAATATTTGATTTCTTCCGGCTGAGGCACTTTAGCGTCTGAAAAACCAATTCGCCATGTTTGTACAAGTGGTCCGATAGTAATATTTAAGTGACTATTTTGAGCTAAACTATGCTGTTTTCCTAACTCAATTAGCTCAAACAAATCAGGATGTACCTGAACCCATTGCTTTCCAGCTTGATGGTTGATCTTCATCAACTCCGAAGCATCATCATTTGCACTAAAGCGTTTCTCATAAAGAAAAAGGAGCTGAACGACCTCGTCAAGTAACAAGTCTGCCTGATGATGAAGAATCAAAATTGTAATCGTCGTTCCCATTAATTGAATAGAACGAGAGCTGAAATCCATCACATTACCTCCCTTCTATAGATTAAATACACACATCTATTATAACAGATAGATAACGTTTTCACAAACTTTTTTGTAGAAAATTTTCCGACAATTTCATATAGAATGGTCTTAACTAGAAACTTAAAATTTGAATGCATTGAGATTAGAAATGAAATCATTCATGAAAAGTTCTTTTAAATTGATAGAAAATGTAATATTTTTCAGTTTTATGAGCAAATATATTGTAAACGCTAACACGTAATGTTATAATGTTTTAGTAAATTAAAAATTAAGGTAGGAATTGCTCTATGAGTAAAATTGTTGTTATTGGTGCCAACCATGCTGGTACAGCTTGTATCAATACGATATTAGACAACTTCGGAAATGAAAACGAAGTTGTGGTGTTTGACCAAAATTCAAACATTTCCTTCTTAGGATGCGGAATGGCGCTTTGGATTGGTAAGCAAATTGACGGCCCAGAAGGATTGTTCTATTCAGATAAAGAAAAACTTGAAGCAAAAGGTGCAAAAGTTTATATGGAAAGTCCTGTTTTGTCAGTTGATTATGACAAAAAAGAAGTGATCGCACTTGTAAATGGTCAGGAACATCTTGAATCTTATGACAAATTGATTTTTGCGACTGGTTCACAACCAATTATCCCGCCAATCAAAGGTGTTGAACTTGTAGAAGGAAATCGTGAATTTAAAGCGACCCTAGAAAACGTTCAGTTTGTAAAATTGTATCAAAACTCTGCTGAAGTGATTGAAAAGCTGAAAAACAACGAAGGCATCAATCGGGTCGCTGTTGTTGGAGCCGGCTACATTGGTGTTGAACTGGCAGAAGCCTTTGAACGTCTCGGAAAAGAAGTAACCTTGATTGATGTGGCGGACACTTGTCTTGCTGGTTACTACGATCGTGAATTGTCTGATTTGATGAGTCAAAACTTGGCAGATCATGGTATTAAACTTGCCTATGGTCAAACTGTGCAAGCAGTTGAAGGTGAAGGCAAAGTTGAACGCATTGTAACAGATAAAGAAACATTTGACGTAGATATGGTCATTATGGCTGTTGGCTTCCGACCAAACACAGCTCTCGGCGCTGGCAAGATTGAACTTTTCCGTAATGGCGCCTTCCTTGTTGATAAAAAACAAGAAACAAGCATTCCAGGTGTTTATGCAGTTGGTGACTGTGCAACGATTTATGACAATTCCCTTGGTAAAATGAGCTACATTGCACTTGCTTCAAACGCTGTTCGTTCAGGTATTGTCGGAGCTTACAATGCTACTGGTCATGAGTTAGAAGGCATTGGTGTGCAAGGCTCAAACGGTATCAACATCTACGACCTTAAAATGGTTTCAACTGGTTTGACATTGGAAAAAGCAAAAGCTGCGGGTTATGACGCAGTTGAAACAGGCTTCAACGACCTTCAAAAGCCAGAATTTATCAAACACGATAACCATGAAGTAGCTATTCGTATCGTATTTGATAAAGATACACGTGTCATCCTTGGAGCACAAATGGCTTCGCACGAAGATATCTCAATGGGTATTCATCTCTTCTCACTCGCAATCCAAGAAAAAGTGACCATTGATAAATTGGCATTGACAGATATTTTCTTCCTGCCACACTTCAACAAACCTTATAATTACATCACGATGGCAGCATTAACAGCTGAAAAATAAAGATAAAATATTGAGTTTATAAAGCGTTTTTAATACAATTCGTATATAGTTGTTGACAAAGCATTTCAACATTAAAAGAGTGCAACTTTATTTGTGCACTCTTTTTTTGCGTATAACAGAAAAATTTTTGATAAATAGAATAGTATTGCTACTTATTTATCAAAAATTTACGATGATTAGACGAAAGAATACTTTGCCCCAAAAATAGCATTTAGAAATATTTAGAAGATAAATAATGTGTTGCGATGCTCCAAATGGTTAGTTTTCTGAGTGTAAGCTTGTTCTTAGGTAGGTCATCAGTCCTTTACTAAAGGTAAAGAAATGATGACTTTTAAGCCTGGCTGATTGTCTAAAAAAACAATTTCACCTTGATGTAATTTAATAATTTGTTTAGTGATAACCGTTCCCATACCATGTGATTCATAATTAGTCGATTTTTGATTTAGCTCAGTAATTTTTTGAGCTGTAATATCTCCTTGATCCGCAATGATGATGAGCACTTTATTATCAGATAATTGATAAGTCAGATCAATCTGGTTAGAACCGCTGTGTATGATACTATTAAGCAAGAGATTTCTAAAAGCTCTTTCTAGTAAAGTTACCTCTCCTTTTACCAACACTGCCTCGGTAGGCAAATCAAAATGAAGTGTAATTGTTTCATAATTATTCAATATATCGGCAATTACTGTTCGTAGGACTGCAACCAAATCAAGACTCGAAAATTCGGAGTGATGCTTTTGATTATCCAATAAGTAGCTCATATTGAGATTAGAAATCATTTCTTTCATAGTTTGAATCTGATTTTCAATTTCCTCCGTCTGCTTTCCTTTACCATATTGCTGCTCTAGCTGACTGTTATAACCTGATATGAGCATAAGAGGATTGCGTAAATCATGACTGACCCCTCTAATCCATTGCTCTTTCATCGTGTTGCTTTCTTCCAAAATATGAGAGGTTTCATTGAGAGCTGTCTTAATTTCAGAGAAATTTCCCTTTTCATTAAGAGCGATATTTTGACCTTGAGACAAAGAAGTGACAGCAGTAATAATCGGCTCCATCTCCTTTTTAATGCGCAACTTTGATCGGCTCAAAAGAATAAAAATAAGTAAAAGAATAATACCCAAGAAAACAAGTCCCAAACTGAGAAAATTCCTAATAAATTGCGTATTAGCATAGAAATTAAATTTTGCTAAGGAATGCTTTTTAGGATAGCCCAAAACTAAAATTTGCTGACCTCGTACATAGGAGAAAACAGGGTAATCTTCTAAATACCAGCGTGAAAATTTAACCATATCAGTATTCGTATAATGCCTTTTGAGTCCTTTAGGTAAATGATAAGATTGGACAATATTGCCATCTTGATTCAGTACCATAGCCCAAGTATTTTGTTTATCCATTTCAATTTTGCTGCTTTTATCAAAATTAAAATTATTCTGTTGACTCGATTGAGCGATTTTAGTGTAAAGTAGTTCCGGTTTTTCCTTTCCATAGAAACTAAAATAGGATGAGAAAACCAAACCATAAACAAAAACAAGTCCTATGATTAAAGCCAAGAGTAATAGAACATACCTGGTTAATAACTTCGTAAAAAATTTAACGGTATCCATTTAATTCACCTTTAGTTTGTAACCCAAACCTTTAACCGTTATTAAGCTTTCTGGTTTAGATGGATTGGCTTCGATCTTTTGCCGAATCTTACGAATATGAGCCATTAGGGTATTATCATAGCCTTGGTATTGTAAGCCCCAGACTTTTTCTAAGAGTTGGTCAAAAGTAACAATGCGATTCTTATTATCATATAAGACCTTAAGAATACTGTATTCCTTAGCTGTCAGCTGAATCTCTAGTTTTCCTTTGGTAATCAAGGCTTGGCTAAAATGCACCTGGCAAGCAGGCAAAACAAGGGTATCTTCCTTTTCGGGATAGGCTCTTTTTAAGATGGAAAGAATACGCAACTCCAAATCTCTTGGGCGGAAAGGCTTGATAATATAGTCATCTGCCCCTAACTCAAAGCCCTGATATTGTTTTTCTATATCGGAGATTGCCGACAAAAACAAAACAGGAACCGTTGAAGTCTTACGGATACCTTTTAAAACTTCAAATCCTGATCCTTCAGGCAGCATAATGTCTAAAATAACTAAATCAAAAGATTTTTCTTCAAATTGCTCCAAAGCTTCTTTTTGTGATTGTACACTTGTTAGATTGCTAAAACCAGCAATGTTCAATGATTCTTGCACCATTTCTAAAATTTCTGGATTATCGTCTAAAATTAAGATCTTCTTTTCTTTATAATTCATACTATTACCTCAATAAGACTAGTATAACACATTGCTTCCTTGGTCAAGGACTTTAAAGTAAAAATTAAGGAAGAATTAAGGTAATGAATAGGTTAAAATAAAGGAGTTTCATTATAATAAAAATAGCGAAAGGATATAACATCACTCTAAGATTTTTAAAGGAGAAAACAAATGAACAATTATATCGTTGAAACCAACCAATTAAGTAAGGATTTTTCAGGTGAAGTAGCCGTTAATCAGCTCTCTATTCATATTAGAAAAAATGAAATTTATGGTTTTTTAGGACCAAATGGTGCTGGTAAGAGCACTGCTATGAAAATGCTTTTGGGATTGTTGCAACCAACCCATGGTTCCATTAAGTTCTTTGGCAAAACCTTTAATAGCAATCAAATATCACTCCTCTCAAATGTAGGTTCCCTTATTGAGGAGCCCTCTTACTATGCTAATTTGACCGGCTATGAAAATCTTGAAATTATCCAAAAATTACTTAAATTACCAAAAAGAAATATTGATGAAGTCTTAAAGATTGTCAAACTTTTCGATCAAAAAGAAAAGCTAGTTAAAAACTATTCACTAGGCATGAAACAACGTCTAGGAATTGCGCTAGCCATTGTTAAATTTCCTAAATTACTGATTCTGGATGAGCCAACTAATGGTTTAGATCCTGCTGGTATTCAAGAAATTCGTGAGCTCATCAAGTCATTACCACAAAAATACGATATGACTATCATCGTTTCTAGCCATATTCTTTCAGAAATTGAACAGATGGCTACGACTGTCGGTATTATTAATCATGGTCAATTACTTTTTGAAGGTCACCTATCTGACCTTGAAGAAGATGAAAAATATCTGTTTGAGACCAGTGATGATGTAACTGCTAAAAGAATACTAATGTTCAATGGTTTTAATTTGGATGATGACAAAAAATTGATTGTCAACGATAACGATAAAGTTAATATAGCCACTGCTATTCGACTCTTAGTTGAAAATGATGTTGATATTTATCAAGTTCGTATGATTCGTCGATCGCTGGAAGATGTTTTCCTTGATATGACAGGACGGGAAGGAAGTGTTTTGTAATGCTAAATTTACAATTAGAATTTATCAAATTAAAAAGACGTTCTTTCTTGCTATCTTTGATTGCTATTGTAGCAGTGGGCTTGATTTGGAGTGGCGTTGTTATCAAATATGAATTACCTAAAACGCATGAGGCCTATAATGCCATTTATACCATGACTTACTTGAATGATTGTATTTTGCCACTTTTCATTGCAGTTTTAGCGTCTAGACTACTGGAATTGGAACATCTAGGCAAAACTTTTAAACTCTTGCAAACCAGTAACGAAAGTCCTTGGCAACTTTTTAAGGCTAAATTGACTGTGATGGCTATTTTTGCCTTTGTTGTCAGTTTGATTCAAACGCTTTTTCTGAAATTTATTATTCAAGGCATGCAGGTCAGTGTGACACCTGTTTCATTGAGTCTCTTTTTGTTCACAACTTTTTTGGTTTGTCTCTTTCTGTCTTGTTTACATCTTTGCTTAGCTTTTATCTATCCAAAGCCAAGTGTGACAGTGGTAACAGGCTTAATTGGTTCCTTCCTGTCATTTGTAGGTATCGGTGCGTTACCATTTCCTATTCGTATTTTCATTCCTTGGCAATATTTCTCTATGATGGGAATCGCTAAACGGGTGGCTGGAACTAACACTTATCTTTTTCAATATGATAATGCTTATCCCTTTAAATTAGTCACATTATTGCTTATCATTTTTTTAAGCATCTTTGTCAGTAAAAAACTCATTGGAAAGGCGGATCTATTATGATTATTTTTGAATTTAAAAAAATCAAAAAAAGTGCTATTCCGATAACGCTAATCTTCTTTAACCTTGTTGGGTCCTTATTGGGAGCAATGATTTACGCTCTCAATCGAAAGGTGCTCCTAGATGGTACACAAGCTCGCGTCCTTTGGGGACAAACAGTTTTCTATTCCTCGCAGATATTTACTCCTATTCTGATCGGGATTATCTGTTCCATCAGTTGTCAATTCGAGGAAAGTAATAAAAACTGGCAGCGCTTATTAAGTATTCCGGTTAAAGCCAATCGTATCATTTTATCAAAAATCACCAGCTTATCACTAGTCATGGCTATTAGTCAACTGATAGTTCTTCTCTTTTATATTATCAGCGCTTTGGTTTTGAAGGTACCTTTTGCAAATTATCTACTGGACTTTTTGCTTTGGTCTATCACAGGTTGGATAGCAACCATTACTATTGTCACCATTCAAATTTTTCTTAGTATTCGCTTAAAAAATTTCGCAGTGCCTATTCTTATATCAGCCATTTTGGCTATAGCAGGGCTTATGACCCTATTTATTGGACAAGGTCTTTTTAGCATTTTCCCTTATGCTCAGATTGCTGTTGGTGATCGAGCTCGTTCTTTAGTCCCTTTTACCTTATCTGAATTTATCCTTTTCTTAGTTGTCAATGGTGCTTATATTTTTGTCTTCTATACCTTAGCAGTTAGACAGCTTAAAAAGAGATTTATTTAATCTCATTTATAGTAAAAAACAAGAAGAAAGCGAAGATTTATCGTAATTGTTATACAATTAATGATCAGCAAATAAACAGTGTAGAGATTTAATAAGGATATTATCATAAACCAGTTTCGCATGAAGCTGGTTTGATTTTTTCTCTAGACTTCATTTTCTAAAATAATTTCTATAAGCAATAAGAAAAATTATGCTAAAATAGAAGGAGAACATATTGGGAGGTAATGATGTCTGTTCAGACAGAAAAGGGAACATCAAATACCAAGAAAGAATTTGCATTTACATCTAGTTCGATTATTCTGCAAGTTTCAAGAGGAATTTTAGTCGGGATTATTGTAGGTGCAATTGTCGGTTCTTTTCGTTTTTTGATTGAAAAGGGATTTCATATTGTTCAACATTTCTATCAGCAAGGGTATGATAGTATGATTTGGTTTGCTTTTATTCTGTTATTTTATGCTTGCGTGATTTGGATAAGTGCAAAGTTAACGCTCTCGGAAAAGGATATTAAAGGTTCTGGAATTCCGCAAGTAGAAGCAGAGCTGAAAGGTCTGATGAGCTTATCATGGTGGAGCGTTCTCTGGAAAAAATATATTCTGGGTGTTTTAGCCATTGCAAGTGGCTTAATGTTAGGACGTGAAGGTCCAAGTATCCAGCTGGGAGCAATGGGTGGAAAAGGAATTGCCAAACATCTTCATTTAAGCCCTGTGGAAGAGCGTTCTTTGATTGCTAGTGGAGCGGCAGCAGGGCTGGCAGCAGCTTTTAATGCTCCGATTGCGGGATTACTGTTTGTTATTGAGGAAGTCTATCATCATTTTTCGCGTTTCTTTTGGGTCTCGTCTTTGGCGGCAAGTTTAACGGCGAATTTTGTTTCACTTATGATTTTTGGAATGACCCCTGTATTAAATATGCCAGATAATATTCCTCTGATGAGACTAGGGCAATACTGGCTTTATTTGTTGTTAGGAATTTTTCTTGGTTTTTCAGGATTTTTATATGAAAAAGTTGTTCTAGCTATGCCTCGCATTTATGATATGATTGGAGAAGTTTTGCACCTTTCTCCGCAATATTATCCTATTATAGCTTTTATTTTCATTTTGCCAGTAGGATATTTCCTTCCACAGCTTTTAGGTGGTGGCAATCAACTGGTTCTCTCTTTAACCAGTCAACACTATCTGCTATTAACATTAATGATGTTTTTCGTTATTCGCTTTATCTGGAGTATGATCAGCTATGGTAGTGGGCTTCCTGGCGGTATTTTTCTACCCATTTTAGCTCTCGGCTCTCTTTTAGGAGCAATTGCTGGCGTCATTTGTGTGCAATTAGGCTTTGCAACACAAGAGCAATTTCCTATTTTTATTATTTTAGGTATGAGCGGTTACTTTGGTGCAATTTCTAAAGCTCCATTGACAGCAATTATCTTGGTGACTGAGATGGTTGGTGATATACGAAACCTCATGCCTCTTGGTTTAGTGACTTTAGTGGCATACGTTGTAATGGATTTATTGGGCGGAGCACCTGTGTATGAAGCTATGCTAGAACGAATGCTTCCAGATAGTGTGGCAGATGACGGAGAGACAACCCTTATCGAAATTCCTGTCTCTGAAAAAATAGCGGGTAAGCAAGTTCATGAGTTGGAATTACCAAGAGATATTCTAATTACCATGCAACATCACAACGGAAAGAACCAAACAGTGAATGGCAGCACGCGCCTGTATCTAGGAGATATGATTTATGTGGTATTGAAAAAATCAGATATTGGACGCATTAAAGATTTACTCTTGTAAAAGAGGGAGACCTCTTTTTTTAGAATCTGAAAGAATAACTCGCAATTTCCGAACGATAAAAAATATTATAAGTCATTATATTGTAATTTCTGTACCTTGTGTTATAATACTAAAGGAAACGTCAGGAAAGGCGTAGCGATGCGAAAGCATAGGTAGGTCATTTTTAGCATAAAATTAAAGGAGAATGATATGCTGAACGAATTTCCTATTTTTGACTATGAAGATATCCAATTGATTCCGAATAAATGTATCATCAAAAGTCGCTCAGAAGCAGATACGACCGTTACTTTTGGGAAACACACCTTCAAACTTCCTGTTGTTCCAGCTAATATGCAAACAATTCTGGATGAAGATGTAGCAGAAAGATTGGCGAAAAGTGGCTATTTCTACATCATGCACCGTTTTGACGAAGCTGGCCGCATTCCTTTCGTCAAGCGTATGCATGAGCAAGGACTGATTGCGTCTATTTCGGTTGGTGTGAAAGATTATGAATATGATTTTGTTAGCCAGTTGAAAGAAGCTGCTCCAGAATACATCACGATTGATATTGCGCATGGGCATTCAGATAGTGTGATTGATATGATTCAGCACATCAAAAAAGAACTCCCTAATACTTTCGTGATTGCAGGAAATGTCGGGACACCAGAAGCTGTTCGTGAGCTGGAAAATGCTGGAGCAGATGCAACCAAAGTTGGCATTGGGCCAGGGAAAGTTTGTATCACAAAAGTAAAAACTGGTTTTGGTACAGGTGGCTGGCAATTAGCGGCTCTTCGTTGGTGTGCAAAAGCTGCTCGCAAACCAATTATTGCGGACGGTGGTATTCGTACGCATGGCGACATTGCCAAATCTATTCGCTTTGGTGCTACCATGGTGATGATTGGTTCCCTATTCGCAGGTCATATCGAAAGCCCAGGTCAAACGGTTAAAGTAGACGGTGAACAATTTAAAGAGTATTATGGTTCGGCTTCAGAGTACCAAAAGGGTACGTATAAGAATGTGGAAGGAAAGAAAATTCTTTTACCAGTTAAAGGGCATTTAGCTGACACTTTGGTTGAAATGGAGCAAGATTTGCAAAGTGCCATTTCCTATGCTGGCGGAAGAGACTTAGCTGGTCTTAAGCACGTAGATTATGTCATTGTGAAAAATTCTATTTGGAACGGTGATGCGCATTAACAATAAAATAATTACTTATTTATATTACGAATTTGGCGTAATGTTTCTACAAGGCACCTAATGTCTAACAATAAGTAAGTCTTCAACTTTCCTGCTATGTTTTTAGCAAGGAATTTTGTATTCAGTTGGTTAACCAATTGTTTTAGGCTTGCTTTTGGCAAGCCTTTTGTTTTTTCTAAAAGGAGATTTTATGAAATTATTAGAAGAATGTATCCTAAAAGATGGAAATGTTTTAGGAGAAAATATTTTAAAAGTGGATTCATTTCTGACTCACCAAGTCGATTTCAACTTGATGAAAGAAATTGGTAAAGTGTTTGCAACCTATTTTCGCTCAGCTGGTATTACAAAAGTTGTGACAATTGAAGCATCTGGCATCGCACCTGCTATTTATACAGCAGAAGCATTGGGCGTTCCAATGATTTTTGCGAAAAAGTCAAAAAACATCACTATGACGGAAGGTATTTTGACGACAGAGGTCTATTCTTTTACCAAACAAGTGACAAGTACGGTCTCAATTGCAGGGAAATTTTTAAATCGTCACGATAAAGTGCTTATTGTCGATGATTTCCTAGCAAATGGGCAAGCAGCTAAGGGGCTAGTTGATATCATTGAACAATCAGGTGCCCATGTGGAAGCGATTGGCATTGTGATTGAAAAATCATTCCAAGAAGGAAGAAAGTTGCTAGAAGAAGATAAGCGAAAAGTCGTTTCTTTGGCTCGTATTCAAAAATTTGAAAATGGAAAAGTTGTATTTATGGAGGCTGATGCATAATGGAACTGAAAGAAGAAAAACACTCACAGGCGGCTGTCTTAGGTTTACAGCACTTATTAGCAATGTACTCAGGGTCAATCCTTGTACCCATTATGATTGCTGGTGCGCTAGGTTATTCGAGCCAACAGCTGACCTATCTTATCTCCACAGATATTTTTATGTGTGGTGTGGCAACATTTTTGCAATTGCAACTCAATAAATATTTCGGAATTGGCTTGCCAGTCGTACTTGGCGTTGCTTTCCAATCGGTTGCACCTCTGATTATGATTGGTCAAAAACATGGAAGTGGAGCTATGTTTGGAGCACTCATCGTTTCCGGTATCTACGTTCTTTTGATTGCAGGCATTTTTTCTAAAATTGCTAATTTCTTTCCACCAATTGTGACGGGCTCAGTGATTACAACTATTGGTTTGACACTTATTCCTGTTGCGATTGGCAATATGGGAAATAATAGTGAAAAACCAACTGCACAAAGTTTGCTGTTAGCTGCTGTAACGATTTTGATTATACTGTTAGTAAATATCTTTGCAAAAGGCTTTCTTAAATCCATTTCCATTCTGATTGGCTTAATTATTGGAACGATTATTGCTAGCTTTATGGGCTTAGTAGATTTTGCGCCAGTAACTCAAGCTCCTCTTGTACATGTTCCGACACCGTTTTATTTTGGAATACCTAAGTTTGAACTTTCATCCATCGTCATGATGTGTATTATCGCAACAGTTTCTTTGGTAGAATCAACAGGTGTTTATTTTGCACTTTCAGATATTACAAACGAAAAGTTAGACAGCATTCGTCTGCGAAATGGTTATCGTGCAGAAGGACTTGCAGTGCTTCTTGGCGGTATTTTTAACACTTTCCCTTATACAGGATTTTCACAAAATGTTGGTTTGGTCAAACTTTCTGGAATTAAAACACGGCTCCCAATCTATTATGCAGCAGGATTCTTAGTCTTGTTAGGATTGGTACCGAAATTCGGCGCTTTGGCACAAATTATTCCAAATCCTGTACTCGGTGGTGCCATGCTTGTCATGTTTGGTTTTGTTTCTGTCCAAGGAATGCAAATGCTAGCACGAGTTGATTTTGAACACAATGAACATCATTTCTTGATTGCCGCTATGTCTATTTCTGCAGGAGTCGGCTTAAATGGAAGCAATCTTTTTAACAGTTTGCCAACTGGCTTACAAATGTTTTTCTCAAACGGGATTGTTATGGCGAGTGTCATTGCGATTGTATTGAATCTTATTTTAAATCGTGAGAAGAGATAAAGCTCGACAAGAGGCTGGGAGGATTTCCTCCTAGCTTTTTTGACTATTCTAAGTGCTTATAGTATAGTTAAGAGAGAAAGTATTGTTTGAGGAGATTGTATGTACCAAGCTCGCAATTTAAAAGAAAGAATGACCTTATTTATCTCGATTTTTTTGCCAATTTTGATTTATCAACTGGCCAATTTTTCAGCCTCGTTTGTGGATACAACCATGACAGGGCAATACCATACGTTGCATTTGGCGGGAGTTTCAATGGCGACTAGCTTATGGAGTCCATTTTTTACTTTTTTGACTGGTATTGTCTCAGCCTTGGTTCCGATTATTGGACATCATCTAGGACAAAAACAGGAAGAAAAAATCGCTTCTGATTTTTATCAGTTTATTTATTTATCTCTCGGCTTGTCTCTTCTCTTGTTTGGGCTCGTTTTTCTAGGTGCACCGCTTGTTTTGTCCAATATTGGATTAGAACCATTAGTAGCAGAAGTCTCTATACACTACCTCTGGTATTTGGCATTTGGTATTATCCCTTTGCTTTTATTTAGTGTTGTACGCTCTTTATTAGACGCATTAGGATTGACAAGATTATCCATGTATCTTATGTTGCTCTTGCTACCGTTGAATGCCAGTTTTAACTACATTTTAATTTATGGAGCATTTGGCTTCCCAGAAATGGGCGGAGCAGGAGCGGGGCTAGGGACTTCGTTGGCTTACTGGGTGCTGTTAGTCCTTTCGGTGGTAGTTGCCAAAAGACATCCTAGAATAAAAAAATATCAATTATGGAAAATTCGACCTTTGGATAAAGAAGGATTGCAGGAAGGGATTCGTCTCGGTTTTCCTATTGGCGGGACTGTCTTTGCAGAAGTTGTGATATTTTCAGTCGTAGGTTTGCTCATGGCTAAGTTTTCTTCGTTAATCATTGCCAGTCACCAATCTGCTATTAGTTTTTCCAATCTTATGTATGCTTTTCCTATGAGCATTTCTAATGCTATGGCGATTATCGTTTCTTACGAAATTGGCGCAAAGCGTTTAGACTATGTCAGAAAATATTGTGTTTTGGGAAGATTGACTGCGCTTGGGTTCGCTGTTTTCACGCTGACATTTTTATATCTTTTCCGTTATCAAGTCGCTTCATTGTATGGAACCAACAAGGAATTTATACGTTTGACGTCCATTTTCTTAACTTACAGTTTATTTTTTCAATTAGCAGATACTTTCGCAGCGCCTCTTCAAGGAATTTTACGTGGTTATAAGGATACAAAAGTGCCATTTTATTTGGGATTGATTGGCTATTGGGGGGTGTCGCTACCAGTTGGGTTACTATTGGATCACACGACAAATTTAGGTCCCTTTGCTTATTGGATTGGTTTAATCTCTAGTCTGGTCGTTAGTGGCATTTTATACCAACTTCGTCTTAATCATATTCAAAAAAGAAATTAGCTTAAATGTTGCATCTACATCATTTATCATTTTGAATAAAAAAAAGAATCTCAGATTTTTTCCAAGATTCTTTTTTGTTATTTTGTACGCATTTCACCTTGTGGGAAATAAGTCCCTTCTGGCATATCGTTGATGATGACATGAACAGCAGATTGTGGCGCGCCAGTATTTTTCACGATAGCAGCAGTAACTTCTTTTGCAAGAGCTTTCTTTTGTTCTAACGTGCGTCCTTCAAATAAATCAATTCTGACAAATGGCATTTCATTTCTCCTTTTTATTTTTGATATTTTTATTTTATCACAAATTAGGTTTTAAAGCGTGTCAGAATGTGGTAAAATAAGAAGTATTAAAAATTGGAGAATTTGGAACGAATTAAAGAAAATGGCTCAGTTGTATTATAAATATGGCACGATGAATTCGGGCAAAACAATCGAAATTTTAAAAGTAGCACACAACTATGAAGAACAAGGCAAAGGTGTTGTCATTATGACGAGCGCACTTGATACACGTGACGGTTTTGGCGTTGTTTCTAGTCGTATCGGAATGAAGCGAAAAGCAATTGCAATAGCAGAAGATACTGATATTTTCCACTTTATTCAGGAAATGCCCGAAAAGCCTTATTGTGTATTGATTGATGAAGCGCAGTTTCTATCTCGTCGTCATGTCTATGACTTAGCGAGGGTAGTTGACGAATTAAACGTACCAGTTATGGCTTTTGGTTTGAAAAATGATTTTCGCAATGAGTTATTTGAAGGCTCGAAATATCTCTTGCTTCTAGCAGATAAAATTGATGAGATTAAAACAATTTGTCAATTTTGCTCCAAAAAGGCAACCATGGTATTAAGAACAACGAATGGTAAGCCGGTCTATGAAGGTGAGCAAATTCAAATCGGTGGGAATGAAACATATATTCCTGTCTGTCGGAAGCATTATTTTAAGCCAGAAATTGACGAAATGAAGAGTTAAGGAGAGGTGTAGCAAACGATGAATATTTATGAACAACTACAAGCCGTTGAAGATCGCTATGAAGAGTTGGGGGAACTTCTGAGTGACCCAGATGTTGTTAGTGACACCAAGCGTTTTATGGAATTGTCCAAAGAAGAAGCGAGTACACGCGATACGGTAGCAACTTATCGTGACTATAAAAGGGTGCTCCAAAACATCACAGATGCCGAAGAAATGATCAAAGACGCTTCTGGCGATGCTGATTTGGAAGAAATGGCAAAGCAAGAGCTCAAAGATGCAAAAGCTGAAAAAGAAGAATACGAGGAAAAATTGAAAATTCTTCTTTTACCAAAAGATCCAAACGATGATAAAAACATCATCTTAGAAATCCGTGGTGCAGCAGGAGGTGATGAAGCTTCACTCTTTGCTGGTGATCTTCTGACAATGTATCAAAAATACGCCGAATCGCAAGGATGGAAATTTGAGGTTATGGAAGCCTCCATGAATGGAGTCGGTGGCTTCAAAGAAGTAGTAGCGATGGTTTCTGGTCAATCCGTGTATTCCAAATTAAAATACGAATCAGGTGCTCATCGCGTACAACGTGTCCCAGTAACAGAAAGTCAAGGACGAGTTCACACTTCAACAGCAACCGTCTTAGTCATGCCTGAAGTTGAAGAAGTGGAATATGATATTGATCCAAAAGATCTTCGAATTGACATTTATCACGCTTCTGGTGCTGGCGGTCAGAATGTCAACAAAGTTGCAACAGCCGTTCGGATCGTTCATTTGCCGACAAATATTAAGGTTGAAATGCAGGAAGAACGAACCCAACAAAAGAATCGCGACAAAGCTATGAAGATCATTCGTGCGCGCGTAGCGGACCATTTTGCACAAATTGCGCAAGACGAGCAAGATGCTGAGCGAAAATCAACTATTGGTACTGGAGATCGCTCAGAGCGAATTCGTACCTATAATTTCCCACAAAATCGTGTGACAGATCATCGTATTGGTTTAACGCTGCAAAAGCTAGATACGATTTTAGCTGGCAAACTGGATGAAGTTGTTGATGCCTTGGTATTGTATGACCAAACACAAAAACTAGAAGAATTGAATAAATAATGAAATTAGCTCAAATTCTTGCTGAAATGGAAAAACAGCTTGAAGCAGTTGGCGAAGAAGCTGAAAGTCTCTCCTTTACTTTTCAAGTTTTTAGAAACTTATCTTTTACCCAATTTGTGTTGAAAATGCAGGCAGAAGCAACAGAAGATGATATAGAATTACTGAAAAAGATTCAATCTCAATTATTAGTTCATAGACCTGCCCAATACATTATTGGGAACGCAGAATTTCATGGACACTCGTTCAAAGTAGATGAACGAGTGCTAATTCCCCGACCAGAAACTGAGGAATTGGTCAACCTTATCTTGTCTGAAAATCAAAATAGCAGTCTGAAAGTTTTGGATATTGGCACTGGAAGTGGAGCAATTGCTCTATCTTTGGCTGCTGAGCGTGCGAATTGGCAGGTCACGGCTTCCGACATTTCCCAAGATGCTCTGGATTTGGCGCAAGAAAATGCGGAAGCAATTGATGTAGTGATTGATTTTGTTCAGTCTGATTGCTTTCAGGCGATTACAGGAAAGTATGATATTATTGTATCCAATCCGCCCTATATTTCAGAGACGGACAGAGAAGAAGTAGGACTAAATGTCCTTGCTTCAGAACCTCATCTTGCTCTTTTTGCTGAAGAAGACGGGTATGCTGTTTATCGAAAAATTGCTGAGAACGCCCAAAAACATTTGACAGAAAAAGGTAAAATCTATCTCGAAATTGGCTACAAGCAAGGGGAACATGTAAAAAAATTATTTGAGTCTGCATTTCCAAAAATGAGAATTCGCGTCTTGCAAGATCAATTCGGAAAAGATAGAATGGTAGTGGTAGATAATGGATAAAATTGAGGAAATACTGAGCAGCGGAGGAGCGGTCGTGCTGCCAACAGAGACTGTATATGGTTTATTTTGTAAGGCACTGGACGAGCAGGCCGTCAGTCATGTCTATGACTTAAAAGGTAGACCTCGCGAAAAGGCCTTGAATTTAAATGTTTCAAGCTTAGAAGAAATTTATCAATTTTCCAAACATCAGCCTCAGTATTTAAAAAAGCTCTATCAAGCCTTTTTACCCGGTCCTTTGACCATTATTTTACAAGCTAATGAACAAGTTCCGATTTGGGTAAATTCAGGTATGAAAACAATTGGTTTTCGTGTCCCTAGTCATCCTAAAACATTGGACTTGATTAGAAAATTTGGACCTCTCATTGGTCCGTCCGCAAATTTATCTGGAAAGAGTAGCGGAGTAAACTTCCAGCAAATTATGACCGATTTCAATCACGAAGTTCTTGGTATAGAAGATGATGCTTTTCTAACAGGACAGGATTCAACTATTTTGGATTTATCTGGTGAAACAGCATATATTCTACGCCAAGGTGCTGTCACTTGCGAAGAAATTCTCGCTAAAATTCCAGAAATTCACTTCTAAACCTTGACTAAATAGGTTTTAGCCCCGCTTTAAGAGAAGGGAGACTCTTATGATTTTTGACCATAAAAACTATAAAGAATATGACGCTGAGCTTTGGGAAGCCATTGCTGCAGAAGAAAAACGTCAGCAAAACAATATTGAATTGATTGCTTCAGAAAACATTGTTTCAAAAGCTGTTATGGCAGCACAAGGTTCTATTTTAACCAATAAATATGCCGAAGGTTATCCAGGTCGTCGCTATTATGGTGGTACGGACGTTGTGGATGTGATTGAGACATTAGCAATTGAACGTGCTAAAGAAATTTTTGGAGCAAAATTTGCCAATGTTCAACCCCACTCAGGCAGTCAGGCGAATTGTGCGGCTTATATGGCCTTAATTGAGCCAGGTGATACAGTAATGGGAATGGATCTTGCAGCAGGCGGACATTTGACACATGGCGCAGCTGTTAGCTTCTCTGGGAAAACCTATAACTTTGTGCCTTATAATGTCGATCCTGAAACGGAACTTTTAGATTTTGATGCTATTTTGGCGCAGGCTAAAGAAGTCAAACCTAAATTGATTGTTGCAGGTGCTTCTGCCTATTCACATATTATTGATTTTGCTAAATTCCGTGAAATTGCAGATACTGTCGGAGCCAAACTCATGGTAGACATGGCTCATATTGCCGGTTTAGTTGCTGCTGGTTTGCATCCAAGTCCAGTACCGTATGCACATATTACGACAACTACCACTCATAAAACCCTTCGAGGACCTCGTGGCGGCTTAATTTTGACCAACGATGAAGAATTGGCGAAAAAGATTAATTCCGCAATCTTCCCAGGAATTCAAGGAGGACCGCTAGAGCATGTCGTGGCAGCTAAAGCAGCTGCTTTCAAAGAAGTATTGGATCCAGATTTCAAAGTTTATGCTCAGCAAATTTTGGATAACGCTAAGGCAATGGTTCAAGTATTCCAACAACATGGTAATTTCCGTGTTATTTCAGGCGGTACGGAGAATCACCTTTTCCTTGTGGATGTGACCAAAGTCGTTGAAAATGGAAAAATCGCTCAAAACCTTTTGGATGATGTCCATATCACTCTCAACAAAAACTCTATCCCTTATGAAACCTTATCTCCATTTAAAACAAGTGGCATTCGTATTGGAACTGCAGCTATTGCAGCTCGTGGCTTTGGGGTAGCTGAAAGTACTAAAGTAGCAGAATTGATCATCAAAACATTAGAGAATGCAAACAACGAAGCTGTTTTAGAGCAAGTCCGTGCAGAAGTTAAAGAATTGACCGATGCCTTTCCACTATATGAGGACTGAAATGGACATTTACGTAAAAAAAGCTATTATTCATCAATTTAGTCCATCAGACACCGACCTTCTTTTAGCAGATAAATATCTTAATATTACTCCTAAAATTGAAGAATATCTTCGCAAGAAGATTGAACGTGTCTATTCAGATGAGGCCAAAACGGGCATTTTTACCGAAGATAATGTCTTTTTATCACATATGACAAAAGACCTTTTAGAAACCTCTGTCAGTATTGCCAACCTCTGGAAAGAGGAGTTTTCGGTGAGCGAAAATCAGAAAACCAACGATTTGATTTTTGTTCAATTTGACAAGGAAGGAGTAGAGCATTTTGCTTTTTTGCGTATCGCTCTGCGGGAAACCCTCACCCATTTAGGTGGAGAAGTAGAAAATCCTATCAAGATTACCCAGAACAACTTGCCGGGATTTGGTACAGGTGCTGATGAGGCCTTGGTTATTAACCTTCAATCTCGTAAATACCATTTGATTGAAAAACGGATTAAATACAATGGTGCTTTTCTCAATTATTTTTCTGATAATCTATTACAAGTCCATCCTGAAATTTCTCCCAAGAAATCTATTAAAGCCTTAGAAAAAACGGCTCAAAAAGTTGCAGAGAGCTTTCATCAGGATGACTTTCAATTTCAATCCAAGGTTAAATCATCTATTTTTAAAAACTTAGAAGAAAATGATGAATTGTCTCCGGAAAAATTAGCAGATGACTTGTTTGATAACAATCTGACAGCTCGTTTGACTTTTATTGATCAGGTTAAGGAAACAATTCCAGAAACTGTTAAATTTGATGAAATTGATAGTAGTCGTCAGAAGAAAAAATTTGAAAACCAAAAACTCTCCCTTTCAAATGGAATTGAGCTTATTGTCCCCAATAACATCTATCAAGATGCGGAATCCGTAGAATTCATACAAAACGAGAATGGAACCTATTCCATTCTCATCAAAAACATAGAAGATATCCAAAGTAAATAATGTTTAAAATTCTTAGAAAATTGATCCTTCTCATTCTTTTAATCTTTGTTGGTTACAAGCTTGTTCAAGTTCATCATGATGTCAAGCAAGTGATGAACTACCGTAGCTTAGTAAGAGAAGTGCTAGACGAGCAAGATACTGCGGCCAATGAGGAACTAGTCCTTGCTATGATTTACACAGAAACAAAAGGAAAAGTTTCTGATGTCATGCAATCTAGTGAAAGTGCGACGGGTCAGAAAAACTCTATTTTAGATAATAAAGAAAGCATTCGTCAAGGTGTTCAGACTTTATCTGCGAATCTAAATGTAGCTCAAGAAAAGAAAGTAGATGTTTGGACCGCTGTACAAGCCTATAACTTTGGTCGAGCTTACATCGATTATATTGCAAAACACGGTGGCGAAAATACCCTTGATTTGGCAAAAAAATACTCCAAAAATGTCGTCGCACCAAGTTTAGGAAATGTGACCGGCAAAACCTATCCTTATTACCATCCCATCGCCCTCCTTCATGGCTCTAAGCTCTATATCAATGGTGGGAATTATTATTACTCCCGACAAGTTCAGATGAATATGCACATCATGAAAGTGATGAATTGGTTTTAATAAATCAAAAGGTTAGAGAGCTTTGTTTTCTAACCTTTTTAGATTAGTAATAGAAAACAGCAAAAAGATTGTTTTTTCTAAATATTTAAAATATTTCATATTTCTACTTTTATTTTTAAAACGAGAGTGCTATAATAATCACGTAGAATTCTATAATAATCAAAACGGAAGGATTTGAAAATATGAATTTTTCAGGTAAAACAGCAATTGTTACCGGTGGTGCAAACGGAATTGGCAAAGAAGTTGTTCGCGGTATTGTTGAAGGTGGTGGTAATGTCATTATTGCCGACATCAATCAAGGAGCAGCTGAACGAGTGATTGCCGAATTTGGAGCAGAACACACGAGCTTTACTTATATGGATTTAGGAAATCATGAATCTATTGTAGAAGCAATGAACAAAATAATCGCAACAGCTGGTAAAATTGATATCTTAGTCAATTGTGCTGGTGTTATTAGTGCGAAACCATTTGAACAATTAACTTACGATGAATGGGAACGCACCATTCGTATTAACCTCTCTGGTTGTTTTTCAACTATTAGTACTATTTTCCCACATTTTATTGAACAAAAGGGGGGAAGAATTGTTAATGTTTCCTCAGTAGCTGCAAAATTAGGCGGTGGTTTGCTTGGAACAGCTGCTTATGCGTCTTCTAAAGCTGGTTTGAACGGTCTTACAAAAGCAGTAGCAAAAGAAGGAGGCAAATATGGTATTGCATGTAATGCGGTTTGTCCTTCTTTTACACGAACGGATATGACTACTGTATTGTCAGAAGACCCTGAAAAGAGTCAGCGTGTCATCAACATGATTCCACTTGGACGTCGTGCAGAACCTGTTGAAATTGCTCAAATGATTCTTTTCTTTGCTAGTGACTTAGCCAGCTTCGTGTCTGGAGAAATCGGTGATTGTGATGGCGGTATCACGCTGGATGGCTAATTTTTTATCGAAAAGATGTATGGCATTCAAGCCTTGTTAAATAAAAACAAGGCTTGAATATATAGAGGAAATATGATTATGAAAATTTTTAATAAGAAAATTAAGATTCCTGGTGATACAATTATTGTTCCCATGTTTATCGGCTGTGTGATAAATACATTTTTCCCTCAAGTGTTGAAAATTGGAGGTTTTACAACCGCTATAGTTCAGGGAGCTGGTCCGCTCGTTGGAGCTTTTCTATTCTTTATAGGAGGAACAATCTCGTTAAAGAACACTCCAAAAGCTGTTGGGCGTGGAGCGGCTATTATCACATCTAAGATTGTCATTTCAGTTGTTTTAGGTCTGTTGGTAGCAAAAGTCTTCAATGATAATTTTTTAGGTTTAAGTGCTTTGGCGATTATTGGAGCTATGTCTGTCGCTAATAACGCTATGTATGCTGGAATTGTAGAAGTTTACGGAAATGAAATTGATGCAGGTGCTGTTGGTATTACTACCTTAAGTGTTGGACCGATGGTGACAATGGCAGCTCTCAGTAGTGCTGGTCTTGCTAACATTTCTATTTGGAGTTTAGTAGGAACTATTTTACCACTTGTTTTAGGGATTGCATTAGGAAATGCTTTTCCATATATGAAAAAAGTTCTATCAAATGGTGTGACAGCAATTATTATCATTGTTGGATTCTGTTTAGGAGCCAACATGAGCTTTATGCAAATTATTCAAGGTGGTTTACCAGGTATTATACTCGGAATCATTACAACCTTAGTTGGAGGCTTCTTTGCTATTTTTGCAGATAAAGCTACAGGTGGATCAGGAATTGCTGGTGCAGCTATTTCAAGTACAGCAGCTAGTGCCATAGCTACTCCAGCAGCTTTATCGGCTGTAGATGCTTCCTTTAAAGCTGTTGAAGCTACAGCTACCACCCAAATAACAGCATCCGTTATTGTAACAGCGATTTTAACACCAATTTTGACAGCTTGGGTAGCTAAACGTGTAGATACTACAAAACAAGTGAAAACAATGAATTGATTTTAAAAGTTCACTTGTTGTTTGATGATAACGTTTAATAGTTTACTAAAGGGGAGTTTTTGGGACTTTCCTTTTTTACTATTCAACAAATCGCCTTAAATCCAAAACGTCATTTCAAACAAATCAATTGTCATTTATATTGTTACATGTTATACTTAAAAATATATCTCACAGAAAGAAAAGCTAAACATGATGAAGAAAATAGCCCTAATTACAGGAATTTTAACAATTTTGATTGCTATTTCTACTTTTTTATTTTACCGTGTCAATGCTGAAGGGAAATTAGACAGACAGAAGTATGTGCAATCAACTACTCCAACCCTATTCTTTCATGGTTATGGAAGTAGTGCCAATGCGGAGCGGCATATGACGAATGCAGCAAAAAAAGCAGGGGTAACAAAAACAGTTATTCGAGCAAATGTTGATAGAAATGGTGCAGTTACGTTAAGGGGAGACATTCCCAAAGGTGCTATCAATCCAATCGTAGAAGTGAATTACGAAGATAATCGCAATCCCATTGATGTTGGACGATATGCAAAAGCTGTCGTCAGCAAGCTACAGGAAAAGTATGGCTTTACAAAAATGAATATGATAGGTCATTCTTTAGGGAATATGTCGATTTTGTATTATCTTTTAGAACATGCTCAAGATGAGAACTTGCCACAGCTGCAAAAACAAGTGAATATTGCAAATTTCGCTGCCGGTTTAGAAGCTATGGGCTTATCATCTGATGTGAAAGTTGACAAAACAACTGGTCAACCTAATCAAATTACGCAAACTTTCCAAAGATTATTACCATTACGTGAAGTATTCCCACAAAATCAAATTGATGTGCTAAACATCTATGGGGATTACAAAAATGGCTCCGATGGTTCCGTTTTAAACGCTTCATCTCGCAGCTTGAAATATCTGGTTGCTGATAATGCCAAATCTTATCAAGAAAAGAAAATTACCGGCAAACTAGCACAACATAGTCAACTGCACGAAAACTCAGAAGTAGACAAGTTATTGATTCAATTTCTATGGGGAAAATAAACTGATAAATTAAAAAGCTAAACTTTGAGAAATAAGAAGAAGTTTAGCTTTTTCTATTTATTGACTTTCAGTCCGTCTCGCGACCTTCGGTGCAAGACAAATAAACCGCTCGCTAATGAACTGCACCTCAATCATTAGTTTTTGTCTCTAACTTTTTAGGTGCAGTTCATAGACTGGTAATCATGATTTTTATTCCCACTCAACGACTAAATAAGGTCGTCAAATCGTTTATATAACAGTGTTTTTAGCGTGTGGTTATGATTTTGGAGACAGTTTTGGAGACTCTCTCAGTATTGCTTGATTTCCATTGAAATTAACTTTTGTATTTTTAGCGTGTTGTATATTGATTAATCCAGTCATTTCATTAGCCAGTTCCTTATCAACTCCTGACCACATATGAGCATAGTGCTTCAAAGTGATTTCTGGACTTGAGTGTCCTAGTCGTTTTGAAACGATCAGCACCGATGCGTTAAGCTCGTTAATAAGGTAGGATGCGTGAGAATGTCGTAAACCTTTTGCTTGAATCAATGGGACATTTGCTAATTTGGCATAACGCTTAATGATTCTTGAAATGGTTGATTTAAGCATAGGGTTACCATCGTAACTTAAAACAAAATTTACTTTTCCAAGTTCAGATTGACGTTCTTTCCATGCTTTCAAGATTTGGATGGTATCATCATCTAAAGTAACGATACGGAGACCAGCATCTGTTTTAGTGTGGTTCTGTCTTTGCCAATTATTCTTATTAGTCATAATCAGCATATGAGCCACTCTGAGCTCTTTTTTCTCAAAATCAATATCGTTCCACCAGATTGCTGTTCCTTCGTTCACACGCACCCCGGTACAGAAGTAGAGCCACAGCATAACAAAGCATAAATGCTCATAGAAATCAGAAATGCAGATATTGCTAATAACTTCTTCAAAGTCGTTTTTTGTCCAATACTCAGCGATACTTTTCCCTTTTGGAATAGATTTTACTTTCATTGAAACATTCTTCTGTAGATATTGCATATCAACAGCGAAATCCAATGACTTTCTAAAAGTTCCAAAAGTAAGACCTGCATAGGCTTGCGAATAATTACCACCATTTTTAGCTAATAGCCATGTTCTAAAGTTCTGAACTTCACGAACAGTTATGTCTTTGAGTTTTTTCTTCCCAAATCGATTGAAAACAATTTTTAAGGACGGCTGACGTGTTGCATAAGTATGTTCGCTTACTTCTGACTGATAGTAAGGTAAATAAACTGTATTCATGAACTGCTCATAAGTCATATCGTAATTAGAGTATCCATCTGACTGAAGATAGTCATTTTTGACCCTAATCGCTTCTGTATAGGCTTCTTTTGTAGTAGTGAATTTTTTACCATTTGAGTCTTTACGAGACTTTTTCTTGATACGTTTACCAGTGATTTTATCGTTACCTAGGCTAACTTCATAGTAGAATTGACCTTTATCATCAATATACACATCTTGGAAGTTTGTTTTAGCCATAAATTACCTACTTTCTATTCGTTCAGTAACTTAAAGCCAAGAATCTCCTCAACAGCTTCGATTGGAACAGTTCCTAATCGTCTATTGTTGTAAATGGTATACCCTTGTTGTACCATATTCAACTTAGTTTGTCTAATAATTTGTTGAGCTGTAGCTTTTGCGTAGCCTAGTTTAACCAAATCATCAGAAGTAATAGTCAACAGATTTTTACTATTCATTTTCTTCCTCCTTCTTGATATTGTTACGCTGAGGATTGCAACGCCGAGAATCAAGATACTTAGCAAAGAAGTAGGTACGTTCAATGATGAGCCCAAGAAGGGGAGTATGATTCGCACGTGCATACCATACTAGCTCTTCAAACTCAGTGAAGTCATTCTGTTCAATGATATCCACCACCTCTTGCATGAAGTCATCTGAGTTCATCTCTACAAGGAACTTATCAAGGTTAAATCCACAGCCTACCTCAATATCATTCAGATCATATTGCGTTTTATCCTTATTCTCAGCGTGGGTAAAGTAGTCAAAGAGTCCTTTTGGAGATTGGACAACTTCCACGTGAGAAGGGCCGTTCAGCTTATCTTTGATTAGTTCAGATACTTGTTTGTAGCTCTTGAGTGAATCGAAGAAGAATGCTCCGTGTTTGTGAGCCTTTTTCAATTCTCCTGTTTGGCGATTGATGTCTTTATCGTGCCACGGGCTCAAGATAAAGGGAATATGCAATTCTTCAAGAATTACAAGATAGTCTGCAGGGGCGCTCTCTTTGTAGAATAAGAATGTCCACTTGCTAGAACGTTGTTCTTTTGCCATTTTTCACCTCATTTCTGTGATTACTGATTATTGGATAAATGGGGGGTCGTAGTAACCCCCATTTATCTTGGTCAATAGAAAAGAAGGGAGCTATTTGGCTACTGCTAAACGCAAGCCATAGCCCCCTCTTTTACCGTTTTTTACCAACTAACCAAAGGTTATTGCGACCCCGATTAGGTGCAGAGAAGTAGTAGTCAGGATGCTGACTAGATACTTCCTCTTTTAGTTGGGAAGTCATATCACTCAAGACTTTTTGCCCCTGCTGGTCTCTTGGGACTTTAATGAATACTCTGACTTCATCTTTTTGGATGTCTACAACACTCTTACGAGCACAACGATTGAAGCTGCCGTTGATTGGGTTGTGGGTTGTAATGGTTTGGTTATCTATTGTTGTGACTTTCTCTGATTTTTCACGTTGTGTCAGGAAATTACGGAGCTTGAAAGTGTGGTAGATGGATTTGAAATAGTTGAAAAGATTATCAAATCGAACACGATTCATGATTTCAAGCGTAACGGATGCAAACAATGCACCTAGTAAGTAGCTCATAACCGTATAAGAGTATTGGCTTCCCATTGTTAGATAGCTACTGACTTGCGAAAGGTCAAGGGCGATAGGAAGCGTTAGGGCAATAGTGCTCGCTAGAAAGTCTAATGACCATCCAAGAAATCCTGTTATAAGTGAAAAGAGAATCAAGTAGATGTTGAGGTTGTAAGTCCTCATGAAGAATGATTTTTTTATCATTAGAGAATACCTTCCGTTGTGTAGTATGTAGGACAAAGTAGCGGGAGTACCTGATAGGGATGCTCATTGTCAATGACCTGTATCAAGCCAGTGCCGTGTCCAGTCGGAATAACAATACCTTCAGGATTTAGGTCAGGGAACAAAAATTGAACAGATTTGCTATTTATATTTCCAATCTGAATTAGAACATTAAGCTGTTCCCGTACTGATACTGGAATCGTGGTGTGGTCAAATCGCTGGCTTACTAAGAGCAAGTGAATTTTTGTAGCCCGTCCAAGTAGAGCAATTTGTGACAAAAGAGAGAAAAAAGATTCCTTGATTGCCTTATTGACTCCCTCTGAAAGAGCCAGTACCTCGTCCATGACAATTGTGAGATGTGCGAATTCATGACGGGGATTGTCATATAGAATTGCTTGACGTTGTTGAATCAGATTTAGGCATTGACTTAAACGCTCATTGACCTCTGAAACGAAATCAGACTTAGAACGGTTCTCCACGGGATGAATGACTGCGATTTTGTGTTCGCGAGCCCAACGACTTGGGGAATCAAACTTAGGGTCTACGATGATGAGGTCGCTCTGATTTTTGAGAACGGAGAGCAGGTAGGTAAGGGCATAACTTTTCCCTGAGCCCGAGTTTCCACAGATAGCCATGTGGTTCACCTTATCAAGATTGAGAGTAAAATTTTCCATAATTGGAATCTGATTCTTTGGTAGGTTGGATGTGTACTTGTCAAGGTCAGGGATGACCAAACGTTTTGAGATACCCACCTTCCAAGGGAAGAAGAGCCCACGCTGAACATGAATGTCATCTGTCTTGAGAGGGATAAAGTAAGTGGCATTCTGTTTCAGAAGTGTATAGTGAGGGTACAAGGAAGCGTTAGCAATCAAGAAGATTTTGTTATAGAGTTCATCATCTAGGATGTAGGCACAAGGAAGCCTAGGGATGAAGATGAAGCCACCCTCTTGAATGACAATATTGAAGCTATTGGTGTAGCTTGTTTCCCCCTGCATCAGAGCCCCAAGAGCCATGTTGAGGCTCTGGAGCAAGTAAGATTGCAGGACAGTATCTGCTTTAGTTGCCATTATTTGACCTCCTTGATACCGTCAGCTTTGAAGTAGACATTGTAGCGAACCTCAACGGCTTGGAGATTTTCAAATTTAATCAAGCTTAGAAATTCAGGAAGTTTGACCTTGTCTTCAAATTTTACTTGGAAAGGTTCAAGCCCTTCTTGAACAAAGGTTGCCTTGTAGGCGATAATCTCACCGGTTGGCTTTCCATCTTCAAAGAGTTGTTGGGGTTCAAGCTCAGTGCTTAAACTGTGAATCGGTTTAGTAGGAATGACATATTCCGTTGCAGTTGTGGCTGAGTAGCCACCTTTCTTGTGTTTGGTTTTAATTGCCATGGGTTTTATCCTCCTTTATGGCTTAATTGTTTTGTTAGGGGGACGTGCTCAGTTTGAGTCGTGAGCTGGACTGTCTTAGCTAAGTACATATCTATGATAGACGTTTTAGACTTTTCTTGATTTCAAGATTTTTGAAAGTGTAGCACTCAAAGTTGTGCTACGAGTGAGACGAATTCGATTAACCATTCAACTAGGCTATCAGCAATTTGGTAAGATGTTTCTTCCTTTGGAAAATCAGGGAAGAAATCATATAAGTCAGTTGCCAAGGTTGAGAGATTTTGTTGAATACCTTTCTTTTTGGATTTGAAAAGATGCTTTGTGGAATCGTGTCCTTCAGAAAGAATAAGTTCTGTCAATTGAGTAATGAGCGACTTGCAAAAGTCAATACTAGGGAAGAAAACACTCTTTACATTAGGAAGATTTAGTGTTTCTTGCAAGGCATCCACAGTGTCTAAGGTAATATTTCGTTTACCTCTTAGGATTTGACTAACGGCAGGAGCAGAGATTTCTATAGGTTCATCAAAATTATAATAAAAGATACTGTTCTGAGCTTTACCTTGCTCAATCAATTCTTGTTTGATAGCTTGACCAAGTAATTCACAATAGAGAGTTTTAACTTTAGCTTTTAGCATAAGTTGTCCTTTCCTGTCCTCAGATGGAAAGAAACAAATGAGCTATTACAGTTACCGAGTAGATGCAAAAATGGCACAAAAAAGAAACGGTGAAACAGTAATATGCAAAACTAAACCTTTACCGCATAGTAATCATATTGTTTCGATCCGTCCTTTGCTGGCCAGCTTTTGGACTTTTTATTTTTTGAGATATAAATATCCCTGATATTATTATAAAGTCAAAAAACGTGGTATAATTTAGGCGTAAATAATTTATTTTAATGAAGGAAATACCAGGTTTTGTATGAAGTTCAAGAATACTAAGAAATACTTGCTCGATATTGCTTCCCTTCGGTTAGATTGTAAAGTGAGAGAGATAAATAGAGAACGTAAAGAAGTATCTTCTCGGGAATACTATTGGGAACATGGTAAAAAGAAAAAACAGAATCCAAAATATAGCAAGTTGTCAAATGAAGAAATATATTCAAAAAATGCCCCTTTAATTGGACAAATTCGAGGAAGAAAAATAAATAAAAAAAATCCTCATTTATTTACCAATTCAGCAGTTAGGGCAATTTACAATAATTGTAAAATTAGTCCAACCGATACCAGCTTTGGATTAAATGAAGAAGAACAAATCAATTTTAGAAAACGAAATATGATGTTCAAATCATATGACGAAATTTTTTTCGGAAGTGAGTCGGAACAGCGTACAATGGAGACGTTTTTTCCAACAGCATTGATGCTAGATATTTTGTATGAAAAATATGATGAAAACTTATGGAGAATTGTTTTAGGTTATGTCCCATTAAATATTGTGTTTGAGAAAATAAAGCAAAATGTCAAAGATACTAAAAAGGTGTATAGCCTTCTTGTTAAGGATAACTGGGAATTACTTATGACAGGTATTTTTAGAGCCAGTGAAAGATTTGGTACACATGAGAATTCTTTTGAAGATATCTTTACATTGGATATAGAATACTTTGTAAGTTTTTATAATTCATCCTTCCCGAGTAGGCAGGAGGGGGAGAATAGATTGGCAAAGATTGAAAGAGTTTTATCTTTGTTTTATGAGGAGGTGTTGAAAGACAAGTTTGAGCAATTTATAAATGAGAGAGAAGGATTTGAATATCATAGTATTGAATCTATGGTTGCTATTCAAAAAGAAGCTCAGGGATATAAGAAGAGAATTATTGAATTTGAATCTTCGAAATTATTAGGAATTTATAGCTCTTCTTGGGATGATAATTTTTTAGACGAGCTTGAGGCTCTCAATGCAAAAGAAGAACTAACAGATGAATATTCGGATTTGCTCCATGTTACTAGGATATCCAAATTGATTGACAGAGTTTTTGGGGAAATGACTGTTTTACAGAGTAAACATGAAGACAGTAATCACTGGGGTGGTAACTATCTTGGGTATATCAAAAAATATCAAAAAGGGAATGAAATATTAGCTTATTTTTCCTCTGGTGACTCCGCTGAATTAAAGCCATTGATACTAGACAGTGAAAAACAAGCAGACCGATGGAACGAACATCTTAGAAGGAGATTATACATCAAAAAGCATCCTAATAGCTATTTAGCAAAAGAAGAACGAGAGCAAATGGAATGGTTTAGAGATAGGAGAAATAAAAAACTTTGAGTTTTATGTCTCAAAGTTTTTTGGATATGTCTAAAAAATTATTGAAGACTGAATTTTTATCCTTAAATGGTATAATAGAGTGAATATGAAAAATTGGTAAAGGAGTATCCTTTAGTGCATTGCTCACACAATATACTAAATAACTATTAAATCCCTTTTGCTGATGAAATATGTGAGGTATGTGATGTTAGATAAGGGGAACAGTGATCAGTCTAACAAGACTGTGATGACACTAAAGGAACAGAAGAATCAAGCAAATGAGTTTGTTGCACGTTGGAAAGATAGAGGGAATGAACGACAAGATTCACAGCCTTTTTGGCTTGACCTTTTGCAGTCAGTTTATGGCATTGAAAAGCCAACTGAGTATATCACTTTTGAAGATAAGGTTATGCTTGACCATACCAGTTTCATTGATGGCTATATTGAAAAGACTAAAGTCTTGATTGAGCAAATATGAAGAACTTATTAAAGAAAAATAATCTCCCTAAGACTGGACATACTGGTTAAGGGTAAGGGGTGTAGCGAGGTGGACAATGTACATAACCAACTGGATTAAAGATAGACTGAATCAGAAAAAAGAAAAACTAGAATCCGTTTCATATACGAATGTAAAGGAACTTGCATTAACTAAAATGTCAGATTCTCCAATATTGTTTGTTGACAATGGAAAAGAAAACATAGGTTACGATTACCAAACGTATGAGAATATTACTTATTTATTAAAAAACGGCGGTAGTCTCAACTACCTTATAGCTGATAGAGACATAAAAATTTCTTCTCATAAATTTGTACCCATTGAAGATAAAGGAAAAAATCTTTACGAATTAGATCTTGGTAAAATAGATGTATTCCTTAAGGATTTGAATTTAGGATATTTTCATGAACAAGACCACTATGGAGGAGCAACTTATACACTTTCATCATACATTTTAATGGCATTATGCTGTGACAATTACAAACATTACGATATTGAACTCAGTATATATCGAGAACGTGATGCAAGAGAAGCGTATGATGCAGGAATTGACATCTATTACTCAGTAATGAAGCAAAATAAAAATGTTAGCCAAATTCTTCCTCGAAACAGCATAATCCTAAAAGCTGAGGAGCGTGAAAGTGATATAGTTTATTATAAACAGCTTATTGAAAAATCAGAAAAAAAGTTACTTTCTCTGCCTAGTAATAGAGTTTGGGAAACTATACCTACACAACCAATATACATTTTTCACTATAAAATAGATGCCCCAGCATTCAGTAGTTCTATAAGAAAAATTGAAATGAAGGAAATTGATAACTTTTACATTTCTAAGTCTGGAGAATACATTAAACATAGTGTAGTGGAAAGAATTGGATTAGAAGGTTATTCTTTGATTCACATCACATTTTCTAGAGAGTTAAGCAATAAACAAAAAGAAAAATTAGACAACTATTTTTATAACGATTTTTCATTAAAAAAAATTCCTTTAGATGACTATAAGCAAATTGCGACACAAAAAGTAAAAAAATTAAACGAGCAAATCGAACAAGGATTAGATATTTTTGAAATTATCTCGGGAAATAAATACTAATGTTAAAGCTACATAAAAAAAGAGGCAGGTGTAAATACCTGCCTTTTGGATACCTCTGTCAAAATGAAATAAAAAAGAAGTTCATAAATCGAACTTCTTTTGGAGACACTTTGGAGACAATTCAAATGAATTCACCCCATTTTTAAGACCAATTAAAACAATTCAAATGCTGTTAAATTAAGGTTTCTTAGCCAAAGTTACTCTTATATTTTACTCCCACTCAACCGTTGCTGGTGGTTTGCTGGTAATATCGTAGACAATACGATTAACATGATCTACTTCATTGACGATACGAACAGAGATTTTTTGTAGTACTTCCCAAGGGATTTTAGCAAAATCTGCTGTCATTCCATCGATAGAAGTAATAGCACGAATGGCAATGGTATAATCATAAGTTCGACCATCACCCATAACACCGACTGAGCGAACACCAGTATTCACAGTGAAGTATTGCCAAATATCACGATCGAGTCCAGCTTTCACGATTTCTTCGCGGAGAATGGCGTCGGATTCACGTACAGTGGTGAGTTTTTCTTCTGTAATTTCCCCCATGACACGTATAGCAAGTCCTGGACCTGGGAATGGCTGACGCCAAACAATTTCATCTGGCATACCAAGTTCTGTACCAAGCGCGCGAACTTCATCTTTGTAGAGGGTGTTCAGAGGTTCAATCAGCTTGAACTGCATGTCTTCTGGCAGACCACCAACATTATGGTGAGACTTGATAGTTTGAGCAGTATCTGTACCAGATTCGATAACGTCAGTATAAAGCGTTCCTTGTGCGAGGAATTTTACATCTTTCAACTTACTTGCTTCATCATCAAAGACGTAGACAAATTCATTGCCGATGATTTTACGCTTTTGCTCTGGATCAGAAACACCAGCTAATTTATCAAGGAAACGTTTGGCAGCGTCTGCTTTGATGATATTCAGACCGAATTTTCCTCCAAGGGAATCCATAACTTGATCTGCTTCGCCCTTTCGGAGCAATCCATGATCTACAAAGATGCAGATAAGCTGGTCTCCGATAGCTTTTTGAAGGAGAACGCCAACAACGGATGAATCAACACCGCCTGAAAGCCCGAGAAGAACACGTTTATCGCCAACCGTTTCTCGAATTCGCTTGATTTGCATTTCAATAAAGTTATCCATTGACCAGTCGCCTTTGGCGCCACAAATATTCAAAGCAAAATTGCGTAGAATGTCATACCCATAAACAGAGTGGCGTACTTCAGGGTGAAATTGAATGCCATAAATCTGCTTTTCAGGTTGCTCAATAGCTGCAAATGGACAGTCGGCAGAAGTACCAGTACGTACAAATCCTTGAGGAATTTCGGTGACAGCATCTCCGTGACTCATGAGAACGATTTGTTTTTCAGGAGTTCCTGCAAACAGTTTAGAGACAGTATGAGTGAGCTCGGATTGACCGTACTCACGGTTTCCGGCATTTCCAGCAGGTACAACTTTCCCACCTAATTTGTGAGTCAAAAGCTGCATTCCATAGCAAATTCCCAAAATTGGAATACCCAATTCTAAAATTTCAGGATCAATGTCAAATGCTCCTGCTTCATATACAGACTTTGGTCCACCTGACAAAATGATTCCGACTGGATTTATCTCACGAACCTCAGCAGCTGTGATTTTATTGCTTTTCAGCTCAGAAAAAACACCAATCTCGCGGATTCTGCGTGAAATAAGCTGATTGTATTGGCTCCCATAATCCAGTACAATAATTCTTTCGACATCTTGCAATTCAGTTGTAGTTGTCATTTCTTCCCTTTCTTAAAAGACTTTTCTTTGTTTATTCTAACACAAAATAAAGACTTTTTCCAATAACATTAAGTAGCGATTGACTTTTATTTCAATTGATAATACAATGAAGAGAGGAAACCATTCTTGAAAGGGGTTACTATGCTTCCGGCTTATATTAAAATTCACGATCAAATAAAAAAAGAAATTGACGAGGAAATCTGGAAAATCGGGCAACGTCTGCCAAGTGAGCGCGATTTAGCTGAACAATTTGAGGTTAGCCGCATGACACTTCGTCAGGCAATCACTCTTTTAGTCGAAGAAGGAGTGCTAGAGCGTCGTATGGGTAGCGGTACATTTGTAGCCAGTACACGGGTTCAGGAAAAGATGCGCGGCACAACCAGCTTTACAGAAATCATCAAATCCCAAGGCAAGACACCTTCAAGTCAATTGATTTCTTACCGTCGAACACTGCCAAGTAAAGAAGAGGTCGAAAAATTAGGAATTGAGAAGACGGAAAACGTTGTCCGAATGGAGCGGGTGCGGTATGCGGATAATATCCCCGTAGTTTACGAAGTCGCTTCCATTCCAGAGAAATTCATCAAAAATTTTAATAAAGAAGAAATTACGAAGCATTTTTTTCAAACCTTACAAGAACATGGCTATAAAATCGGAAAATCTCAACAGACCATTTATGCTCGTCTTGCCAAGGAAAAGATTGCACATTATCTAGAAATCCCTAGAGGACGTGCCATTCTTGGTTTGACACAGATTTCTTACTTTGACAACGGTACCGCTTTTGAATATGTTAAAAGTCAGTATGTCGGCGAACGATTTGAATTTTATCTGGAAAATAACTGATTTAAATTACATAATTTAATATACGTAAACACTCTTAGTGATTTAAGAGTGTTTTTTAGTGAGTAAAGCTCTTCACTAGTAGAGTTTATCTGTATTTTTTGATATAATAATCTTTATGGAAATTGAAAAAACCAACCGAATGAATGCTCTTTTTGAGTTTTATGCAGCGCTTTTAACAGATAAACAAATGAATTATATCGAGCTTTATTATGCAGATGATTATAGTTTAGCTGAGATTGCTGAAGAATTTCAAGTTAGTCGTCAGGCTGTTTATGATAATATCAAACGAACAGAAAAGATTCTGGAAGACTACGAAAAGAAGCTCCACATGTATTCAGACTATATCGTCAGAAGTCAGATTTTCGATCAAATAATGGAAAAGTATGCAGATGACACCTATTTACAAGAGCAAATTGCAATTTTATCCAGTATTGACAATCGAGAATAGTGAATTGTCGACTCAAAAATACCAAAACATCATCAATAACAATAACTAGGAGAAATAAAATTTATGGCATTTGAAAGTTTAACTGAACGTTTACAGAATGTTTTTAAAAATCTACGCAGAAAAGGAAAAATTTCAGAGAGCGATGTTCAAGAGGCAACCAAAGAAATTCGCTTGGCACTCTTGGAAGCCGATGTGGCTTTGCCAGTTGTTAAAGACTTTATCAAGAAAGTTCGTGAGCGCGCTGTCGGACACGAAGTCATTGATACACTAAATCCTGCTCAACAAATCATCAAGATCGTTGATGAAGAATTGACCGCTGTATTAGGCTCTGATACGGCAGAAATTATCAAATCTCCAAAAATCCCGACTATTATCATGATGGTCGGTCTTCAAGGTGCTGGTAAGACTACGTTTGCCGGAAAGTTGGCCAATAAACTCAAGAAGGAAGAAGGCGCTCGTCCTTTGATGATAGCTGCTGATATTTATCGTCCGGCGGCCATTGACCAGCTTAAAACTCTTGGTCAGCAAATCGATGTACCAGTCTTTTCGCTAGGCACAGCAGTACCAGCAGTAGATATTGTTCGTCAAGGTCTGGAGCAAGCCAAGGCTAATCACAACGACTATGTCTTGATTGATACGGCAGGTCGTTTACAAATTGACGAAAAACTCATGAATGAGCTGCGCGATGTCAAAGCACTGGCTCAACCAAATGAAATCCTCTTGGTCGTAGATGCTATGATTGGTCAAGAAGCCGCCAATGTAGCTCGCGAATTCAACGCTCAGTTGGAAGTGACTGGGGTTATTCTGACCAAGATTGACGGCGATACACGTGGTGGTGCAGCCTTATCTGTCCGGCAAATCACTGGTAAACCAATCAAGTTCACTGGTACTGGTGAAAAAATTACCGATATTGAAACCTTCCACCCAGACCGAATGTCTAGCCGCATTTTGGGCATGGGAGATATGTTGACCTTGATTGAAAAAGCTTCTCAGGAATACGATGAACAGAAATCACTTGAGATGGCTGAAAAAATGCGAGAAAACACTTTTGATTTCAATGATTTCATCGACCAGCTAGATCAAGTGCAAAACATGGGACCAATGGAAGACTTGCTAAAGATGATTCCTGGTATGGCTAACAACCCTGCGATGAAGAATTTTAAGGTAGATGAAAACGAAATTGCTCGTAAACGTGCCATTGTATCATCTATGACACCTGTCGAACGGGAAAATCCCGACCTTCTTAATCCAAGTCGTCGCCGTCGGATTGCTGCAGGTTCTGGTAATAGCTTTGTCGAAGTGAATAAGTTTATTAAGGACTTTAACCAAGCAAAATCCGTCATGCAAGGTGTCATGTCTGGCGATATGAATAAGGTGATGAAGCAAATGGGGCTCAATCCTAACAATTTACCGAAAAATATACCAAATATGAACGGTATGGATATGTCAGCCCTTCAAAATATGGACATGTCCGCTCTAGGAGGTGCTGGAAATCCTGACATGAGCCAGATGTTTGGTGGCGGACTTAAAGGAAAAATTGGTGAATTTGCAACCAAACAAGCCATGAAACGTATGGCAAATAAAATGAGAAAGGCTAAGAAAAAACGGAAATAAACATATTTTGTAGTAAATGATGATTGGAATAAAGCAGTTCAATTTGGTGGGCTGTTTTATTTTTTTGAAAAAACTGAGGACAATTACAACGCGCAGGTATCTGTCGTGCGTCGTGCTATGATAAATCAATATTGTCTTTATGCAAAATACTTACTGAACTAGAAAATATAAAAAAACAAAACCAAGATATTCAAAACGATAACGATATAACGATATTGATAATATAATAAGATCAGTTGTATAAAATTCAGTGATTCCAACCGATCTTATTTTGTATTGTGTATTATCTATTACAAAGTAAAGAAACGAATCTTTCAATAGCCCCTTACACACATCTTTCCGAAAAACTATAATTTTCTTGAAAAAAATACAGGAGTGTGCTATACTTCTATTATAGTATAGAAAATGATGGAGAATATCTTAGTGAAACGCGAAATATTGTTAGAAAGAATTGAAAAACTAAAGGCCATCATGCCTTGGTACGTTTTGGAATACTATCAGTCTAAATTGACTGTTCCATACAGTTTTACAACCTTATATGAATATCTCAAAGAATATGACCGTTTTTTTCATTGGATTTTAGACTCTGGAATTGCTGATGGGTCACAGATTGCAGAAATTCCTCTGTCAGTATTGGAAAATATGACTAAAAAAGATATGGAAGCGTTTATTCTTTACTTACGGGAGCGTCCATTGCTGAATGCTAATACTACACAGAACGGAGTATCGCAAACCACCATTAATCGCACTCTTTCTGCTCTCTCTAGCCTTTATAAATATTTAACTGAAGAGGTGGAAAATGAGAATGGGGAACCTTATTTCTATCGTAATGTCATGAAAAAAGTGTCTACTAAGAAAAAGAGAGAAACTTTAGCTGCGCGCGCTGAAAACATCAAACAAAAACTCTTTTTGGGCGAAGAAACTGAACAATTTTTGAATTATATTGATGAAGAATACCCTAAAAATTTATCAAATCGGGCTCTCTCCTCTTTTGACAAAAATAAAGAGCGAGATTTGGCAATCATAGCACTGCTTCTTGCATCTGGTGTTCGTCTATCCGAGGCAGTAAATCTTGATTTGAAAGACCTAAATCTCAAAATGATGGTCATTGAAGTTACTCGTAAGGGCGGGAAAAGAGATTCTGTCAATGTAGCAAGCTTTGCGAAACCTTATCTAGAACAGTATTTAGTCATTCGTAAGGCTCGATACAAAGCCCAAAAGCAAGATACCGCCCTCTTTTTGACAGAATATAGAGGGGTTCCCAATCGGATTGATGTTTCTAGCGTAGAAAAGATGGTTGCTAAGTATTCTGAAGATTTTAAAGTTCGAGTGACGCCTCACAAACTCCGCCATACGCTGGCTACTCGACTTTATGATGCTACTAAATCTCAAGTTTTGGTCAGTCATCAGCTAGGACATGCCAGTACTCAAGTTACAGATCTCTACACCCATATTGTTAATGACGAACAAAAAAATGCATTGGATAATTTATAAAATAAAAAGTTTGCATAATTTAAGGTATGCAAACTTTTTATTTGAATTGAGCTAAATGCTGCTAGTTTGTGCCCATGCTCATAGTTTCTGGTAGGGTACTACCACCGTCAATGACAATTTGAGATCCTGTAAGATAGGAGGATTCGTCACTACCTAAAAAGGCAAAGAGTTCCCCTACTTCTTGCGGTTTAGCTAATCTTTTCATTGGGACAGCGGTCGCAATATCTTGAATAGGAACTTCTGGATGTTCTGGGTTGGATTCCAGGGCCATTTTTTCGACCATCGGTGTCCGAGCATAGCCTAGCTGGCTGCAGTTAACCCGGATATTGCGATCGGCATATTCTACTGCCAAGGCCTTGGTTAAGCCGACCAGAGCTGCCTTGGTCATCGCGTAAGCTGCTTCTCCAGCATCAGCAACCAAATCGCCTGTCACAGATGATGCGATGACGATAGCGCCTGCTCTCTGTTTCAACATGGGCTTGATGGTTGCCTGACAAGTGTTCCAAACGCCCTTGATATTGACATTAATATGTTGATCCCGTATCTGGTCTGTCATTTCTTCAAAGGGCGCCAGCTTGCAGATACCAGCATTACAGCAGGCAATATCAAGATGCCCAAAGGCTTGGATAGTCTGAGAGACAGCCGCTTCCAAATCTTCTAGACGACTGACATCACCGATATAGCTGATAATATCTATTTGGTAGCTGTCACAAAGTTCTTGAGCAGTTGCTTCTACTTGAGGGTCTCGATCGAAAAGGCAGAGCTTGGCGCCATATTTAGCATAGACTGAGGCAATGCCCTGACCCAGACCGACAGCAGCTCCAGTAATCAAAGCAACTTTTCCATCTAATTTAGCCATAGTAACCATCCTTTCTAAAACGAAGAAGTTTGACAGATTTTTGTGACATTTTATGATGTATTTCTAACTTTAGTCTAGTACTTTTCTAGTTGCTTGTCAATATAATAATGAAGGAAAACCTCGCATTTGCTATGATGTTTCGTCCTCTTTATAAAAAATCTATCCAATAATTTCTGTAGGGTTCGATAATAAGGAACTTGCTCCAAAGCAGATATTCTCCAAACGATTATTGGCTGTGGTGTATCCCATAAGCATCTGAACATTCTGATAACCAACTTCTTCAAACTATAGAAAAAACATCCTTAGTTAAATAAATGTAAGAATGTTTTTATTTTGTTATAGTCTTGTGATTTAGCCAACCACTGCTTCTGCAATTTCTTCTTGGCTAATTCCAGCGAAATAGCGAGAAATATCCAGGTTTTCAAGAGCATTTAAAACATCTTCTCTTTCATATTTAACACCCTTGAGGACTTCTTCTACTGCTGCTACATCTTCGATTCCAAAAAAATCTCCGTAAATTTTGATGTTTTCGATTTTTGACTGAACAACATTGGCAAAGATTTCCACTTTACCGCTAGTAAATTTGGTACTACGATGAACATTGTACTCTGGCGATTTGCCATAGTTCCAATCCCAAGTAGCAAATTTAGTTTCCTTGATATGGTTGATTTCAGCTAGTTCATCATCGGAGAAGACATATTCTGTCATTTCTGGATATTCTTTCTTCATATAGTCTAGCAGGAGGTCGCGAAATTGCTCGACAGTAATCTTTTCAGGCAATTCATCAATGATATTGGTTACACGAGCTCGAACAGACTTAACACCTTTGGACTCGAACTTGTCCTTGGAAACTTTTAAGGCATTCGCTAAGACGGATAATTCTACGTCAAACAGCAAGCAACCGTGATGCATGATTCGGCCATTGATGTAGGCCTGAGCATTGCCACAGAACTTTTTACTGTCAATTTCCAAATCGTTGCGCCCTGTAAATTCGGCTTTTACACCTAATGCTTCCAAGGTCTTGATGACCGGAATAGAGAAGCTCTTAAAATCAAAGGCTTTGTTCTCAGATTCTTTGGAAATGATGGTGTAGTTGAGATTGTTATAGTCGTGATAGACGGCTCCACCTCCACTGATACGACGAACAACCTCAATGCCATGCTCTCGGACATAGTCACGATTGATTTCTTCAATAGTATTCTGATGACGTCCGACAATGATAGAGGGTTTATTGATCCAAAGTAAGAAAATCATATCTTCATCAAGGAGATGCTTGAAAGCATATTCCTCAAGAGCGATATTGAAAGCTGTATCGTTACTATTATTGATAATGTATTTCATAGTGCCTCTTATCTTTTCTTTGGAGCATGAATAGCCATGCCGAGTACGTCTGCAAATGCTTCGTACATAACTTCTGAGAATGTCGGATGACCGTGAATGGTTTTGAGCATTTCTTCCACCGTGATTTCCATTTCGATGATAGTAGAAGCTTCATTGATTAACTCAGCTGCTGCAGGGCCGATAATGTGAACACCGAGAACTTCTCCGTATTTCTTATCAGCAATCACTTTGACAAATCCTTGAGCAGCATCAGATGCAATTGCTCGTCCGTTTGCTGCGAAGTTGAATTTGCCGATAGCTACATCGTATTTTTCGCGAGCTTGTTCTTCTGTCAGACCGACTGCCGCAACTTCTGGTAAAGTGTAGATGGCTGCTGGAGTTAGATTTAATTTAGCAACTACGTGATTGCCTTTGAGAGCATTCTCTGCAGCTATTTCTCCCATACGAAAGGCTGCATGCGCCAACATCTTGGTACCGTTAATGTCTCCTGGTGCGTAAATTCCTGAAACAGAAGTTTCCATATATTCATTGACCTTGATGCGACCACGGTCTAGTTCAAAGTCAACCTCGCCAATTCCCTCCAAATCAGGTACGCGTCCAATAGAAAGCAAAGCTTTATCAGCTATGATATCTTCTTTTCCTGCAACTTTGATGCGGAGCTTGCCATTTTCTTCGACAATTTCTTCCAACTTGGTCTCTGTCAAAATGGTCATGCCCTTGCGCTCAAGGATGAGCCGAAGGTTTTTAGAGACTTCTGCATCCATAGCTGGAACAATCCGATTCATCATTTCGACAACCGTCACCTTGCTACCAAAGGTCATGAAAGCCTGTCCTAGCTCAATACCAACAACGCCACCACCAATGATTATTAAACTTTCTGGAACTTCCTTCATATCCAGAATATCATCGCTAGTCATAACAAGTGATGATTCCATGCCTGGAACGTTAATCTTGCTGACTTTTGATCCACCAGCTAAGATAATCTTCTTGGTCTCAAGAAGTTCAGCACCATTCACCAAGACATTCTTATCTTTGGTAATGGTACCAATTCCTTTGTAAACATCAACGCTGTAGCTGCGAAGCAGACCTGCAACGCCTCCGACAAGTGTATTGACAACCTTGTTTTTGGTTTCCAAAACTTTATCCATATTGACAGTAAAGTTTGGATTTTCAATGATAATACCACGATTTGCTGCATGGGCTAGACTTTCAATAATTTCAGCATTGTGGAGGTAGGTCTTAGTCGGGATACAGCCACGGTTGAGGCAGGTTCCACCTAGTTCAGATTTTTCAACAAGGGCAATCTTGCCTCCTAATTGAGCTGCTTTAATCGCTGCCACATAGCCAGCTGGTCCGCCACCAATAACCACAATATCATAAGCGTCATTACTCTTATTATCGTCGTTAGAAGTTGTGGTTGCAGTTGGTGTTGGACTATCATCTGAAGTAGCCAGAGCAGTCGGAATATTTTCTCCTTCTTCGCCCAGATAACCGATAACTTCCGTTACAGGAACAGTCTCACCATCTCCTTTCAAGATAGCAATCAAGTAGCCGTCTTCCTCTGCTTCTAACTCCATGCTGACTTTATCTGTCATGATTTCCAGAAGGATCTCTCCTTCTTTTACAAATTCGCCAACTTTTTTATTCCATTGAACAATCTGTCCTTCTGTCATATCAACGCCGGCTTTTGGCATAATTACTTCTAAGGCCATGTTTTTATTTTCCTCTCATTTTAACTTTTTTTACACCAACATTGAAATCGGATCTTCAATCAGTTCTTTTAGGTCTTTCATGAATTTAGCACCTGCCATACCGTCCACAACTCGGTGGTCAATAGTTAATCCAAGACTCATGATTGGTCGAATAACAATCTCTCCGTTCACTACGACTGGTTTTTCAACGGTTGAGCTAACGCCCAAAATCGCTGAATTGGGTTGATTGATAATTGGGCCGAACGATTGAACACCAAACATTCCTAGATTACTAATCGTAAAAGTTGAGTTTTGCAATTCGCTTGGTGCTAATTTTCCATTTAAAGTCCGTTCAATCACATCCTTAAAGGCAACGACTAACTCAGACAGACTCATTTTTTCGGCATTGTAAACCACTGGTGTCATAAGCCCATTGTCCATCCCAACAGCCATAGCCAGATTGACATAATTGTGCATAATAACAGTCTGCCCGTCTTCTGTCAGAGACGAATTGAGATAAGGGTGCTTCATTAAGATTTTAACAACTGCCATAGAAAGTAAATCCGTAACCGTCATTTTCTTTCCTGTCGCTTCCATAATTGTCTCTAAAACCCTCTTGCGCAGCGCCAGCAACTCTGTCATATCTACGTCATAATTGAGAGTGAAAGTTGGTGCTGTCAGATAAGAATCCACCATTCGTTTAGCAATGACCTTCCGCATTGGCGTCATTGGAAGGCGCTTAATTTCTCCATAAGGAGTGGTGTTGTCAGGTATTTCTTCCGCTTTCTCAATTTGAGCCGGAGACTTGATACTGTCTGAGTCAACATTTTCAGGCAGCAAAGCCAGAATATCCTTTTTCATAATCTTGCCGTGCACGCCTGTCCCTTGGATTTCCTGCCAAGCGATGTTATTTTCTTCTGCAATACATTTTGCAAGGGGCGTAATTTTCACAATATTGAATTCTCGATAACTTTCAATATCTTCTTTGTGAATGCGTCCCTTTGCGCCAGTACCAGATACGTCATAGAGATTGATACCCAAATCATCTGCTAATTTTCTAGCAGCAGGGGTCGCTCTTAACTTATCATCAGTCATAGCTTCTCCTATTTCTTTTTTTTATTGATTGTTCTTTAATCTTGGACTGTTTTTGTTTTTACATAATTTTAGTTATGTAAAAACGTTGTAGCCAATATCAATTTCAGTTTTATTCTTTATTGTAAGTCTTACGGATAACCTCTTTGATACTTTCAACTGTCGGAATCATAGCATTTTCAAGATTCTGAGCATAGGGCATAGGAACATCTTCGCCAGCACAACGGCGAATTGGTGCATCCAAATAGTCAAATGCTTCTGATTCAGAAATAATAGCGGAAATTTCACCGATATAACCACTAGTTTTATGGGCATCATTGACTAGAACGACTTTTCCTGTTTTTTTGACTGAGTTGATAATGATATCCTTGTCCAGAGGCACCAAGGTACGAGGATCAACCACTTCTACTGAAATGCCTTCTTCTACCAATTCTTCAGCTGCTTGCATAACCCTACGGAGCATTTTTCCATAGGTCACAACTGTCACGTCCGTTCCCTCTTTTTTGATGTCACCAACACCGAGAGGGATTGTATAATCAGGATCAAGCGGAACTTCGCCTTTTTGGTTGAATTCTGATTTGTACTCAAGGATAATAACAGGATTGTTGTCGCGGATAGAAGATTTTAGCAACCCTTTCATATCCGCAGGAGTGCCAGGTGCCACGACCTTTAAACCTGGAATGTGGGTAAACCAAGATTCCAAAGATTGTGAGTGTTGAGCAGCTGATCCGACACCATTTCCAGCTGCGCAGCGAATTGTCATCGGAACTTGACCTTTGCCACCAAACATATAGCGAGTCTTAGCGGCTTGATTAACAATAGCATCCATGGCAATGACAGAAAAATCCATAAAAGTCATATCTACAATTGGGCGTAGCCCAGTCATGGCTGCTCCTGCTGCTGCTCCAGAAATAGCTGCTTCCGAAATCGGACAGTCACGTACACGCTCTAGCCCGAACTCTTCCAGCATACCAACAGATGTTCCGAAATCTCCACCAAAGACTCCGACATCTTCTCCCATCAAGAGTACATTTTCATCGCGACGCATTTCCTCAGACATGGCAAGGATAATGGTATCACGGAAGGACATTGTTTTTGTTTCCATTTTATCTCCTCTCTTAGTCCGCGTAAATATCTTCAAAAGCTGACTCAAGCGGTGGGAATGGACTTTCCTCTGCAAATTTTACAGATGCTTCCACTGCTTCTTTAACCTCTGCTTGGATAGCTTCTAACTCTTCGTCGCTTGCAATCTGATTTGCTAGCAAGTATTTACGAAGATTTTCGATTGGGTCTTTTTTCTTCCACTCCTCTACTTCTTTGCGCGTTCGATACTTACCAGGATCAGAAGAAGAATGTCCTAACCAGCGATAAGTAACACTTTCAATCAAGACAGGCCCTTTACCACTTCGAACGTATTTAACAGCTTTTTGAAAACCTTCATAGACCTCAATAACGTTGTTCCCGTCTGGGATAAAGATGCCAGGAATACCATAGGCAGCACTCCGCTCATGAATGTGCTCTATATTGGTCATTTTCTTAATATCCGCAGAAATACCATAGCCATTATTGATACAATAGAAAATCACTGGCAAATTCCAAATAGAAGCCATATTAACCGCTTCATGAAAAATACCTTCGTTCGTTGCTCCGTCACCAAAGAAGCAAACCACGATTTTATCTGTTTGGTGCATTTGCTGAGTGAGGGCAACACCGACTGCAATTCCCATGCCTCCGCCAACGATACCATTTGCTCCTAAGTTTCCGGCATCCAAATCAGCAATGTGCATGGAGCCACCTTTTCCTTTGCAGGTTCCGTTATATTTGCCCATGATTTCTGCCATCATGCCGTTCAGATCAATTCCTTTGGCAATCGCCTGACCATGACCACGGTGGTTAGAAGTAATCAAATCATCAGGATTGAGGGCCAGCATAGCTCCAACGCTAGCTGCTTCTTCTCCAACAGAAAAGTGAGTCATTCCTGGAACTTTCCCCTTTTTTACGAGTTGGGCAATTTTTAAGTCCATCCGACGGATCTCTTCCATCTTACGAAACATCTCTAGCAAAAGATTTTTATCTAAAGTTGACATAGTCGAGCCTTTCTATGAGTGTAATTCTATAATTTCATTCTATCCAAACTAAAAAATACTGTCAAAATTTATGCTTGAACAATTTCACAAAGAAAAATCAGCTAACCTTGCTGGCAAGCTGATTTGAATTGACTAAATAAAAATTTCACAAATAGATTTTTCTACTTTTTCCCAAAATCCTCTATCATTTGATCGATTTCCGAACGACTTGGTGTTGTCAAAATATAATGAACATCTCCTTGTAAGTCTGCAAATGCCTTTGGCATGATTTTGACTGCTTTTAATTTATCGCCGTACTTTGCACGCAATTCTTCTTCTGAATACACATAATTTGAGGTTGAACGGCGTGAAGTAACCAAGCCATATTGTGCTTCGACTTGAGGTTGTGGGAAAGGTTCGCCATTCACAATATCTGCATATCCACGATAAAGGTCAATGGAGTGAGCAAAGTTATACAAATCAATCGTAAAAGCACCTGCTGGACGATTATTGTATTCTATGGCAATATAATCATCTCCGTCACGGAAAAATTCAATATGGAAGAAGCGTTCTTTCATGCCAAACGCTTTAATGATAGCTTCCCCATATTGACGTAACTTGGGATCCATGTCTTTTATAATATAATATGAGTTTTCATAATGATTCAAAACTAAGTCTAAAGGGGTATAAGCATAATCAAAAGTTGTTGAAAACACAATATTTCCTTTTGAATCCAGTAATCCGTCAAACGTACAAATTTGTCCAGAATCAACGAATTTTTCAAAGAAATAAACGGTTTGCTTATCCCACTCTTGTTTAAATTGTTCAACATCTTCAGTGGTTTCCAATTTATAAGTTCCTGCTGCGCCAACTCCATTGTCTGGCTTCGCAATCATCGGAAGTCCAATTTTACTGACAGCCATGTCAACTGCCTGCAAGGTTTTTACAATTTGACCAGGAACGACAGGAACTCCAGCCTTTTTAAAGAGTTTCTTCATTTCAGACTTAAATTTTGTCTTTTTCAAGTCTTTTGGCTTTGGTCCTACAACATTAAATTGTTCACGTAATTTTGCGTCTTGGTCCAACCAATATTCATTGTGTGACTCAATGCGGTCAATTGGTCCGTGCTTGTAAAAAAGGAAAGCTACAGCACGTTTCACTTCATCGAGATTTTCTAGATTTTCCACACGAAAATATTCTGTTAAAGCATTTTTCAAAGGTTGATCTAATTGATCATAAGGCTCTTGCCCAATCCCTAAAACAGTAATTCCTTTGTTAGCAAGTTCAACGGTAAATTGTTGAAAATTTTGTGGATAATAAGGTGAAATAACGATATAGTTCATAATATTGTTTCCTTTCTAATCATAAGTTTAATTGACTGAGAAAATAAGGCATTTGCTTGCGCCACCAAATCCAGTCATGCGAAACATCATATCCCCATTCAGCAAACCATGCAGGAATGTTCTTATGCTCGAAAGCTTCTTTTAAGGTGTAGAAAGAAGGTAGTCCATCCTGCTCCCATGCACCAAGTCCTGTACAGACAATGATATCAGCATTGCGATAGCGGTCAATAAACCAACCATCGTTTTGATTCCAAATGTAATCTGCTGGTGAATTTTGATAAATTGCTTCATCATCTAAATAATCACCGACAAAGAAGCGGGCATCGTAAACTCCGCTGAGGGCGATGACCTTGTTAAAGACATCGGGGTGCTGGAGAAAGAAATTAACAGCGTGATAGGCTCCCATGGAACAACCTGTCGTCATCATTGGATCAAACCAACCTGTTTTATGCTTGATAAAAGGAATGGCTTCCTCAATGACATAGCGCTCATAAGCTCGGTGCATTTCCGCGCGGTCGTGAGGAGCTTTCCAATCAGCCAGCCAGCTTTCACTATCTACACTACTCAAAGTGAAGAATTGAATTTTTCCTGTTTCGATAAACCATGAACAAGCCTCAATCATACCAAAATCTGCATATTCATTGTGACTGCCACCAGACGAAGCAAAAACGACTACAGGTATTCCAGCGTTCCCGTAACGATTCACATACATTTCACGATTTAAATGACCACTCCAATGACTTAAAAATTCAACGTGCATATAAATTCTCTCCTCATATTCTTAATTAATTTATTTACCATTTTTCGCTAAAGAAGCGAAGACAGGCAGGTAAATGCTCAGCCCAGACTACTTCATTGTGTTCTGCCCCAGCTTGGATATGAAACAACAGATTTTCCAAATCCAAACCGCCCGCTATTAACTGACGGAAGTAGGTTAATGACGAATCAATATAAGCTTGCTTGATATTGCCAACCATCAAGGTTTTATCGGTGTCATCTGCTTCTTCTGTTCCAACATAAATATAAATACGCTGATCTGCTAATAAGTTATGGCGTTCTATATAACGATTGAACGCTTCCTGATGCAGCCAGTTTGCAGATGAGAAAACACCCAAGCAGCCAATTTGCTCTTGGTATTCAATTCCCATAAACTGTGTAATGTTTCCGCCTAAAGAAGAACCAACCATAGCCGTGTGCGCTCGGTCTGACTTGGTACGATAATACTCGTCAACAAAGGGTTTAACAACTTCCATGACAAACTCCGCATATTCTGTCCCCTTGCCGCCAAATTGCATACCTGGAATAGTTGATTCTTGATATTTCCATGCAGAATACTCATTCATTCGATTAAAACCGTCATTGTCAATCGCCACCACAATCATTTTTTCAATATCGGGATTTCTCTTAATCGTTGGAATGATTTTCCAAGAATGTCCACTAAAAGACTCTTTACTATAAAGGATATTTTGACCGTCGTGAAAATAAACTACAGGATAGGATTTCTGAGTATCTTGCTCATAATTTCTAGGAAGTAGCACTCGAACACGACGCTTTTGTTTGCTATAAGGCACTTCTAATGCATGTTCCCTTACTTCAAGGTAAAAATAGGATTGATTCATTGTCAGAAAACTTTCTATTTTCAAAATTTTTATCTATTATATCATAAAATATGCAAAAAAGTTAGGGAATGCCTAACTTTTTTAATACTTTTATAATAAATCATCATTATTTCTATCCTTTCCAAAAGAAAACTAGAGATTTTGATAATTTTCGATAGCTTCTAGCGCTCGTTTTGATATTTTTTCATAGCGTTCTTTTTTGTCTCGAATGCGTGGACCGTCCAACTCCTTGATAATTCCAAAATTGACATTCATCGGCTGGAAATGTTTGCTATCAGCATGCGTGATATAATGAGGTAAGCTTCCAATAGCAGTTGTTTCTGGAAAGACCAGAGCTTCTTCTCCATTGAAAAGTCTAGTTGCATTGATACCGGCTACCAGCCCAGATGCAGCGGATTCCACATACCCTTCTACACCGGTCATCTGACCTGCAAAAAAGATATTCTCTTGTTTTTTAGACTGGAACGTCTGTGTCAGGAGATTTGGTGAATCCATGTAAGAATTGCGGTGCATAACTCCATAGCGAACAAATTCTGCATTTTCTAATCCCGGAATCATCCGAAAAACGCGCTTCTGTTCTCCCCATTTGAGATGAGTTTGAAAACCAACGATATTATAAAGGCTTCCAGCTGCATTGTCCTGACGAAGCTGCACAACTGCATAGGGTGTCTTAAATTCACCGTCACGGGGTCCTTTATAGTCATCCGGGTATTCCAAACCAACTGGCTTCATAGGTCCATAGAGCATGGTTTTTATTCCTCTTTTTGCCATCACCTCAATCGGCATACAGCCTTCAAAGTATTTTTCTTTTTCAAAGCTATTTAACGGTGCTTCCTCGGCATTTACCAAAGCGTCATGAAAAGCCATAAACTCATTCTTAGTCATAGGAGCATTGAGATAAGCAGCCTCTCCCTTGTCATAGCGAGATTTGAGGTAAACTTTCTCCATGTCAATTGTATTGACATCTACAATCGGTGCTGCTGCATCATAAAAATAGAATCCAGCTCCACCATTTAGCGCGTGAATCTTTTCGGCGAGTGTATCACTTGTCAAAGGTCCCGTCGCAATAACAGTAATCGTATCATCAGGAATTTTGGTAATTTCCTCACGAATAACTTCGATTAAAGGGTGGTTTGTCACCTCATCAGTCACCATTTGTGAAAAACCGTCACGGTCAACTGCTAATGCTCCTCCAGCAGGAACACGCGTAGCTTCTGCTGCTCTCATAATGATGGAATCCAAACGGCGCATTTCTTCTTTTAAGAGACCAACCGCATTCGTTAGCGAATCCCCCCGTAGAGAGTTAGAACAGACTAGCTCTGCAAAATCACTAGTCTTATGTTGTGGAGTAGATTTCACTCCTCGCATTTCATACAGCTTAACAGGAATACCGCGTTTAGCAATTTGATAGGCTGCTTCACTACCTGCAAGACCAGCTCCTATGACATTGATGTAAGATTGAGACATGAAACAAATACCTCTTTGGGAGGAGACTCCCACAAATCTTTCTAATTATTCTTAACCATTATAACAGAAAAAGCCCCTACTGACGAGTGAGACTTTCTAGAATGCAAATACACTAACTTATTAGTATCCATCCTCAAACATTGGTGTAAAGAATATAATGATTGGTCATGTATCTATTTCTTTAACATTTTTTCCAGATAAGCAATTTTAACAAAATCCTTATCATTATTTTGGTCATTTCGATAGGAATCTTGCGAAGATGCTGTGTAAATCTTAAGATATTGTTCAACATCAGGAAGAAAATAAATTACCCCTGCTGTTTCATGTTTTACCAATTCATCTAAAGGAATCCCAGCAAAGTTTTCCAAAGTATTCATGCTACCAAACTCAACCGATAGATTTCCTTTTTGAAATTCGTGCTCGTGCAAATCTACTAATTGGTAGCCAAGCCGGTTCATAATCGTTTCAATCTTTTTAAAATCATAAATTCGTACCTCATCAGGTGCGTCCCATCCCCTAGGATCTCCTGGAACATGGATATCAATATCTCGTGCTTGCCAGTCGTGGTCAGTTACCTGTTCAAGCCCTAGTGAACCCATAAGCAAAGGAGTGATTCCAATTCCGTTCAATTCCTTTGCAATCTTTAAAAATTCATCAAATTTCTCTTTCATACAGTTTCCTTTGCTATATACAAAGAAAGTTTACATAAAATAAATTACGTAAACATCTTTAACTTATTTTACTTTTTCTTCTTCGTAATCCCCATTACTGCAGACAACTTGCTTGCCTCCACCACGAACTTTCTTTTCTACAAGATACTGACCGCATTTTGGACAAGAGCGACCAATCGGTTTATCCCAAGAAGTAAAGTCACAATCTGGGTAGCGATTGCAGCCATAGAAAAGGCGATTGCGTTTGGTTTTGCGCTCAATGATTTGCCCTTTGTGACACTTAGGACACTCTACACCGATTTCTTTGACAATCGCTTGAGTATGACGACAGTCAGGAAAATTGCTACATGCATAGAATTTACCATAGCGGCCCAATTTGATAACCATAGGACTTCCACAGACTTCACAGTCAAATCCAGCAGGTTCATCTTTGATTTGAATTTTTTCCATTTCAGTTTCTGCTTTTGCAACTTCTTTTTCAAATGGCTTATAAAATTCATCAATGACCTTTTGCCATTGCTCTTTTCCTACTTCGACATCATCTAGCTTAGCTTCCATATCAGCGGTAAACTTCACATTGACAATATCGGGGAAAAATTCAACAATCAGAGAATTCACGATTTCTCCCAGTTCAGTTGGCTCAAAGCGCTTAGAAACTAATTTGACATAGTAGCGTTTTTGAATAGTTTCGATTGTTGGTGCATAAGTTGATGGACGTCCGACACCATTTTCTTCCAATGTCTTAATCAAGGTCGCTTCAGAGTAACGAGCAGGTGGTTGTGTGAAATGCTGTTCAGGATTGGTATTGACCCGTTTCACTATGTCACCCTTTTCCATATCAGGCAACATTTTATTCTTATCAGAATCATTGTAAATAGCTAGATAACCGTCAAATTTAACTTGACTACCATTTGCAGCAAATTGAACACCGTTTTGCTCCAACTTCACACTCATAGTGTCAAATACTGCTGCAGTCATTTGACTAGCCACAAAACGATTCCAAATCAGCGTGTATAGTTTTAATTGATCTTTATCTAGATATTTCGCGATATTTTCAGGTGTGTTGAACACACTTGACGGACGAATCGCTTCATGGGCGTCTTGTGCGCCAGAAGCATTTCGGACTCTACTACCGTGTTTAGAATATTTCTCACCAAAACGATCTGTAATAAAGGTTGCAGCTTCGTTTTGAGCCACTGGACTAATACGAGTGGAGTCTGTACGCATATAGGTAATCAAACCTTGCACACCAGATCCGATATTAATTCCTTCATAGAGCTGCTGAGCAACCATCATGGTCTTACGAGTTCGGAAATTAATTTTATTGGCAGCGTCCTGCTGCATAGATGATGTGGTATAAGGCAGCGGAGCATTGCGCTTGCGTTCCTTTTTCTCAACGCTTTCGACAGTAAATTCATCGCCTTCAATATGAGAAAGGACGTTTTTTACATCATCGTTGGTAGCAAGCTTCATCTTCTTGCCATTCATGCCATAAAAGCTGGCTTGAAATTGACGAGTTCCTTTTTTGAAAGTTCCGTCAATCGTCCAATACTCTTCCGGCTTAAAAGCATTGATTTCATTTTCACGGTCAATGATGAGTTTCAAGGTAACAGATTGCACACGTCCAGCTGACAATCCCTTTTTGACTTTTTTCCAGAGAATTGGAGAGATAGAGTACCCCACAATACGGTCAAGGACACGACGCGCTTGTTGAGCATCTACCAAATCCATGTCAATCTGGCGCGGTTCTTTAAAAGCATTTTTTACTGCATCTTTCGTGATTTCGTTGAAAACAACACGATTTTTATCTGTCTCGTCCAGATTTAAGATATGAGCCAAATGCCAAGAAATAGCTTCTCCTTCACGGTCCGGGTCACTTGCAAGATAGACTTGTTTCGCTTTTTTAGCTTCTTTTTTCAAATCATTGATAAGAGGCCCTTTCCCGCGAATATTGATATATTCTGGCTCATAGTTGTTTTCAAAATCGATGGACATGGTAGACTTTTTCAAATCTCGAATATGTCCAACACTGGCTAAAACCTTATAGTTCCGTCCTAAATATTTTTCAATTGTTTTTGCTTTAGCTGGCGATTCTACAATCACCAGATTCTTTTTGGCTGTTGTTTTTTTCTTTGTTTTCGTTACCAATATAAACACCTTCTAAAAGTAATAAACCTCATAGAGTTTAAACTATTTTTTTTAAGATGTCAACTAGTAACATTCTCTTATAGGAGAACTTGTTTTAAAATTGGAATTCAGAAAGTACGTCAGCGCCTGATGTGACACACTTTGCACCCTCTTGAATCAAATGATGACAGCCATCACTTCTGCCGTCTAAAATTGACCCTGGAATAGCAAACACATCTCGTCCTTCTTCCATTGCGCGCTCACAAGTAATTAAACTTCCTGAGCGCATTTTGGCTTCAGCAACAATAACCCCTCTGCACAATCCTGCTATAATCCGATTACGCTCTGGAAAATGAAATTTTAATGGCTCTGCTTCAGAACCATATTCACTAAGTACTAGATGATGTTCTCCCAAATACGATTGGAGTTTTTTATTCGCCCTTGGATAAAAAACGTCTAGACCCGTTCCGATAACTGCAATTGTTCGACCACCATTTTGCAATGCTGCCATGTGAGCCGAGGTATCAATTCCGCGTGCTAAACCACTCACGATAACCAATTCATTGCTTAGCTCTTTAATAATCTTTTGAACGGATTGACTGCCTACTCGGCTACTATTCCGACTTCCTACAACAGCTACTTTAGGTAATTTTAGCAAATCCAAATTACCTTTATAAAAAAGAAGAACGGGCGGATTGTAAATTTCGCTCAAATCCCAAGGATACACATCATCCAAGATAGAAAAGGATGAGAACTTTTCAAATTCTTGACGTAATAAATCATCATCTAGCTGCAGATATTTTTCAATGAAAAGAGCAGGATTACGGCATTCCGAAACAACTGCCATATCTTTTACCGATAATTCTTTTTCTTGTATCTCAGCATACGAGAGAACATTGATGACCTGCTGATTGGTCAAGCCAGCTTCTTTTAATTTATAAATATCAAAATTATCCATTTTATCATTCCTTTTACTTTTTAATTACACTTCACTTATATTATTCGTAAAAGGAATTAAAAAAACGAGAATTTCTCGCTTTTCACATTTTATCTAATTCTTTAATAATTCGAGCCGGGTTTCCAGCCAAAACAACATTATCACCATAAGATTTGGTAACAACCGAGCCTGCTCCAACGACGACATTGTCTCCCAATGTTACTCCAGGCAAAATCGTTACACCGCCACCCGCCCAGAAATTATTGCCAATGGTAATTGGTGCACCGTACTCTACGCCTGATATGCGCTCTTGTGCATCTAAAGGATGAAGAGGAGTCAGAAGTTGACAATTTGGTCCAAACAATGCATTTTTTCCAATAATAATCGGACAAACATCAAGCATGGTCAAATTCCAATTAGAATAGAAATTTTCTCCTAAGTGAATGTTGATACCATAATCGCATACAAAGTTTGGTTTCATCGAAATGTTCTCACCAGTTGAGCCGAACCATTCTTTTACGAGTTTACTTCTTTTTTTACCGTCCTGTTCTGCATTAAATGCGTATTGAAATTGACGAGAACGTGTTACCAATTTTCGTAATTCGGAATCCTGCGGATTGTATAATTCTCCTGCAATCATTTTTTCATATTCAGTTTTCATTGACGTTCCTTTTCATTCTTGATAAGTGAATGGTTAGATATATTTGTTCATCATCAGACGTCTGATAATTTCGCGTCTGCTTGAGATATTGGGTAATCTTTGTTGCTGTTTCATAAGCTGATGGATACTTAATTTTCAGTAAATCAAACATATCGTTGTCATCTAACTCCTGATGTCCGGTGTCCGTTAAAACACGTTCGCAAAAAAATTTCAGATGCGTAATAAAGCGTTAAACATAAATATCCTCGTCATCTAATGAGATCTTTAAGCTGTATTTGACGATTGTCATGATTTCTTCCATTAGTTGCGTCAAATCTTGAGCGGCTACATTGCCATTATCTAATTCAGCATTGACAATGGTCAAAGCCATAAAACCTGCTTCGTCCAAAGGTAAATCTTGCCCTAAATAGTCACCCAACAATTGATTGGCATACTTGCCAACTTCAAATTCGTCAGGAAAAAATCGCTTAATGTCCCACATGAGGAAATTTTTCATAAAGAATTGATCTTTTGTCCGCAGAACAACACCATACATATGGTCAGCCATTGCTAAAAAAGCACCATCTTGCAATTTTTTATTTATTTTTGCATGTGCGTAAGTGATAATTTTATCAGCCATTTCTATGATGTCAGCAGGTAATTCTAACAATAATTCACGCTTGTTTTCTGACAAAACATATTTTTTCTCAATCAGATTATCCCGAATATCATCTCCTGCTTTACATCCAAAAGCCAGTCCACGTCCCATCAACACTACTTCTTGGTGGTTTTCTTCAGAAATGACCACATTATTATTTAAAACTTTAGTAATAATCATCTCTTGTCCTCGACTTCTTCAAGCATGGATTTAATTGGTTCAAAGGTTGTCCGATGAATAGGAGTGATTCCCTTTCGTTTCAATCCTTCTAAATGATGCTGGGTTCCATAACCAACATTGTGTGCAAAGTCATAACCTGGATAAGTTAGCTCATAATTTGTCATCATGCGATCTCTAGTCACCTTGGCTACGATTGAAGCGGCCGCAATAGACAGCGAATTGGCGTCTCCTTTGATAATAGACGTTTGCGGAACTTGAACATCTAACTGCATAGCATCAATCAAGAGATGTTGCGGAGCAACTTCAAGATTTCCCACCGCCTCTAGCATAGCTAATTTCGTCGCTTCATAGATATTCACTTCATCAATAACTTGATTATCCTTGATACCAATACCAACTGAAATTGCTTGTTTGAGCACTTCTTGATAGATTTCTTTGTGCTTTTTCTTGGGAACTTTCTTGCTATCGTTGAGACCTTTGATTTTACAGTTTTTAGGTAAAATAACTGCCGCTGCCACAACAGGACCTGCTAAGGGGCCACGCCCAACCTCATCAATCCCAGCGATATATTGGCAACCAGTAGCATAAAGCTCCTTTTCATATCGTAACATTTGCTCCAAACGACGGTATTCGTCCAATTCAGCTTGAATTTGTTTTTTACGTTTCACAATGAGCTTGTGGACACCAGCTCGACTATCATCTCGAAATTGCTCAAAAACAGGACTCTCTATGTCTGTTATTTCAGATAAGATTTCTTGAATCTCTTTAATCGTTGCCATGTATCTCACCTAAAGTATCTAAAGTATAACGTCCCAATTTACCGTCACGAATGTCTTTGATAAAAAGACGATAAAAACGATCATAATCATCTCGAAAACCCAATTTTTGTGTCATATCCATAATGATTTCCGGTGCTTCTTCTTCCAAGTCCATTTGCTTGAACCGTTCTTGAAGTTCCTTTGGATAATGTTCTTTGAAATAATTGATTCCAAAAATAGTAACCTCATCCATTGGAAGCAAATCGTCTTTAATCGCTCCTGTTAAAGCGAGTTTCAAAGCAACTTTTTCATCTTCAAACTTAGGCCAGAGAATTCCTGGAGTATCTAAAATTTCCAAGTTCCTATTAGATTTGAGCCACTGCTGCCCCTTGGTAACACCCGGTTTATTTCCAGTCACAGCGATTTTTTTCCCAGCTAAACGGTTCATCAGGGTTGATTTACCAGCGTTCGGGATACCGATAATCATAGTCCGCAATGTTTCAATTTGGATCCCACGTTCTTTTTGCCGAGCAATTTTTTCTTTCATCAATGACTTAGCTGCTTCTGTGACTTTTTTAACAGTTGATTGTTCTTTAGAATTGATTGCCAAGGTCTTGATACCTTGACTTTCAAAATATCTTCGCCACTCTTTCGTCAGATCAGAATCAGCTAAATCCCCCTTATTTAAAATAAGAAGCTTGGGTTTCTCTCCCACGATTTTAGTTAGCATAGGATTTTGACTAGATAATGGCAAACGCGCATCTACTAAAATTGTCACAAAATCCACAAATTTGATATTTTCTTGTACTTGTCTCCTAGCTTTTGACATGTGTCCTGGAAACCATTGAATTGTTGCCATGAAAACCTCTTTCTTACAGTATTCTAACATTTTCATTATATCAGAATTTTAAATAATCCGCATTGATAAATCATGCAACAAAAAATCACCTTTCAAAAACAAAAGGCAATTTTCGAATTTTTGAATTTTAATGATACAAAGCAGGCTTTCTATCCTGTTTATCGGTAAACGGAAGTCTTGGTTCGCGAATCCGTTTTACATAGTCAACAATTTCTTTCCCTTCGTTGTCAAATTCTACAACAGCAAAAAATTGATCATGATAAAAGAAAAATTTATAATGATTTTCAAATGCTTCCTTGAGCCATTTTTCTTTTGCAATAATAGAACGCATGGGGTAATCATCTACAGCAGCGACCCATACAGGCTTGCGATGCGCGTGAGTTAAGAGCAAGTCTGCCATATGAATCATGGTTTCATTTCCTTGTTTCAACAAAATGATACTATGACCATTGCTATGACCACCAGTATGAACCATTTGAATTTCCGGTATGACATTTAAGTATTCCGTAAATGTCTCCACTTGATGTTGAATAGGTTCCCAATTTTCTCTGAGATAAGTCCCTTTAGTCCGATTATTTGGGTTCATCATCTCGTACCATTCAATATCATTTACAAAAATCTTAGCATTAGGAAAAGTTGAAACCAACTGATGATTTTCATTTAATTTTGTCAATCCACCAGAGTGATCGTGATGCATGTGAGTCATCAACACATAAGAAATATCTTCAGGAGTCAAACCTAAAAGTTCCAAGCTCTCTTCAATTCTGCTTTCAGATAAAATCCCTAAATTTCGTCTTTGTTTATCAGATAGTTTCGCAGTGTTAAAACTTGCATCAATTAAATAATTTTTATTTTTGTATTGAATCAATATTGGATCGGTTAATTCAACCATCATATTTTCTTCAGTTGTTGGATAATAGCGTGACCAAACAACTTTTGGTACAGGACCAAATAAAGTGCCTGCATCCGTCATTTTGTCAACTCCACGTAACCAAATTAATTTCATGTCTCCAAATTGATACTCTTGTAGAGCGAGTTCTGTCATTTCTTACTCCTTTAGCCACCTTTCGGCAATTTCTCTTCTGATAGAATTTCCAGATCTTCCATAGTTTTCAATAGTTTCTGCATCCTTTAAATAACGTTTGATATTAACCTTGTCGAATTTTTGTAAAGGACCAATTAGTCGAAGGATTTCATCGGATATCTCAATGGCAACTTTCGTCGTGTACAGTTTTATTCGAGAAACAAATTTTGCATCTTCTTCAATTTGACTAGGATAAGAATCAAAATAAGCTTCTGCAGAGCATAATTTATTGTATAAATCAGCAAATTTATTTTGATGAATTTCCACATCAATCAAACGCTTTCCAAATCCTCTCTTCACCTTTGCAAATTCAATACCTTTATTGAAAGCCCCCTCAGCAACACCTAATGCAATAGCACTTAAGCCAAGTTGCATATTTTTAATGATGTTAGCAAATTGGACATCCCCGGCTAATTCGTCTCCCAATAAGGCGTTTTCCGGGAGCAAGACATTTTTCAGCGTGACTGAACTCAAAGGAAGACCTATCAAGCCCGGTTTTTCAATCTGTTCACCAATTAGCACATCCGAATCTTTTGGATCAACAATAAAGAGTCCGTACTTCTCCACCTTACCTTGTTCTTTTACTTTTGCCAAAACCAGTAGTATATCTGCAACGCTGCTATTGGAAATCATCGCCTTTTTCCCTGAGAGACACCATCCCTGCTCAGTCTTTGTTGCATACGTTTCAAGATCTTCTAGCCCCTTTAGATGTTTATACTCGCAAAATCCTAATCCAGCTATGTACTGACCTTTTAGTAACTTTTCAAGATATAATTCCTTTTGCTCTGCTGTCCCAAAATTCAAAATAGAATAAATTCCATAGCAACCTTGTGTTAATAAAATAGCTGAAAGAGCAGCAAATTCATTAGCAATTTTTCGGATAAATGTGATGAAATCAGAACTTAAAGTGTGATTCTCTTCAGATAAAATGGGCAAAAATATATCCATTTCGTTCGTCAACTCATCCCACATTTCCTTTGGAAAATAAGTTGATTCATCATGTGATTTTACATAGTTTTTGATTGCTGTATTCGTATATGAATCAATCATAGCTGCTATAGTGCTAATTTTTGACATCGATTTGCTCCTTTGTTAGGTATCAAGGCTCGAAATAGGCTGATAGTAACCTTTCAAAAGTTCTTCATAAACGTATGCTTCAACTTCATTATAATTTGCTTTATACGACCTACAGAACCAGATATTAAATGGAATCGGATCTTTAAAACGAACAGCTTTAAACTTATTTTTATCCACAAAATATTCTACTGGACGAGGTAAAATAGCAATCATATCATTCTTATACGTAGACTCTGTTAAAAAATCCCATGCTGATGATAAATATGTAAAATTTGTCTCTATCTTTTTATTTTTTAATTTTTCAGCTACTAATTCATAAGTAGTAAATGATTTATTAAATGTTGCTAAATCATAAGCAGCGATGTCTTTCCATTCAAGAAATTCTTTATCTGCTAAAGGATGATTTTTATCCATATAAGCTGCATATTCATCGGCTTGTATAATATATTGCTCGTACTTTTTAGCATCTAAATTAGTCGGCTCAATCAATAAAACAAAATTTAAATCACCTTCAAGAAATTTTTGGCGTAAATCCTTACTGCCTCCCTCTACGACTTGAATATTAATGTGCGGATTATCCTTGAAAAATTTAGGAAGAGCACTAGCAAAATAAACACGCAAAATCAGAGAAGGAATGCCTAAATTAATAGTTCCTTTTTGTTTTTGCGCTTCCATATGAATCATGGATTGCATTTCTTCATGACGATTGACAATTTCCGTAGCAAAACGATAAATTTTCCCACCAGCTTCTGTCAGACTTTCTAATCTTCCATTTCTACGATTAAAAAGCTGCAGTCCTTCAGTCGCTTCAAAATTTGTGACAAATTGACTCAAAGCAGATTGACTAATATGAATTTTTTTAGCAGCAATCGAAAGATTACATCCACATTCGACGATATTGATAAAGTAAGTCATTTGAATAATATCCATGTTCATCGTCTCCTATCTTTCAATATTTGTAATATAATTTGTCAGGAATAAAATAGCAACTGATCTTTTTAATATAGATGATCAGTTGCTAATAGGTTGATTAAAAACTTATCATCGATAAAGTTCGTTATAAGCATATAGTAACACACTTTATGGCAAACAGTAGCTATATTTGCTTGATAATTTAACTAGATAGACATTGTTTTTAAGTCATCTGACACGATTACTTCTCCCTCTGTCTTTTCAAGAACTTCTTCCAAAGAGACACCGGGAGCTAATTCTTTCAAAAGGAATTTCCCATCTTGAAAACCAAATACTGCTAGCTCTGTGATGACCAAATCCAAAACTTCTTTAGCTGATAAGGGCAGTGTGCATTCTTTCAGCAGTTTTGATTTGCCGTCAACGGTAGTATGTTGAATGGCCGCGATAACCCTTTTGGCACCAACTAGAAGATCCATAGCTCCCCCCATTCCTGGAGCAAACTTATCGGGGATAATCCAGTTTGCAATACTACTATCTTGGCTAACTTCTAACGCTCCTAAAACTGTAGCATCAACGTGGCCTCCACGAATAATGGCAAACGATGTTTGAAGGTCAAATAAAGATGCTCCCGGTAAAAGAGTAATGGGGGCTCCACCAGAGTTGGCCAGATTCGCATTGTAGTTTTCTTTTGTTGGTGTCTCACCAAAACGAAGAGCACCATTTTCTGCTTGAAGGATAACATTCACGCCTTCAGGAATGTAATCAGCAGAAGCGTTCGGAATCCCAAAACCAAGGTTGATGACATCTCCATCTTTAAATTCAAGAGCTACACGTCTTGCAATAATTTCTTTTGATTTCATATTAATTTACCCCTGCCAATTTTTTAGTCTCTATCCAGAGGTCGCCCATCATTTCATGATGTTCTTTAGAAGTCAAGCTTTTAACAACATAGTCTACAAGAATTCCGGGAATATATACATCGTTAGGATCAATTTCCCCAACTTCAACAATTTCATTGGCTTCAACAATGACTGTATCAGCTGCAAGAGCCAGCTGCAATGAAATATTTTTAGTTGTCCCATCAATGTATAAATTGCCATATTTATCTGACTTGGTAGCCTTAATCAAAGCAACATCAATTTTCAAAGGGTCATAAACAAGATATTCTCTGCCGTTGCGAGCTACTTTTTCATAATCTTTTTCCAAAATAGTCCCAACGCCAGTCGGAGTCAAAACAGCTCCCAAACCAGCACCCGCAGCATGAAGTCGTTCAACCACGGTTCCCATTGGTGTGAATTCAACTTCCATATCGCCACTAAAATATTCATGTTGTACGGCAGCGGAAGTTCCCACATGAGCTGCGATATATTTTTTAACTTGGTGATTTTCACACAAGCGACCAACGCCAATCTCTTTACCCGGTTGTGAGGTAACAACAGATACTATTGTTAAGTTCTGTTGATTTTGTCGAACCAATTCTTCAATGAGTTCAAATGGCTCACCCACTCCAAGAAAACCTGAGATACCTACAATATCTTCAGATTTAATGTTAGAAATTGCTTCTGATAATGTTACAATTTGCATACCAATATCTCCACTTATTTACTTACGATTGAAAACAGGCTTGCGCTTTTCTACAAAAGCACGCATCCCTTCTACTTTGTCCTCTGTAGAGAATAATAATGCTTCCGCTTCGGTTTCGAGTCTAATAGCATTTTTAAGTGGAAGTTCAGAACCAACCTGAATAACATGTTTAGCTTTCTCTACTGCTAACGGTGCATTTTTCATAATTGCAGCAGCCATTTCTTCAGCTGAAGTTAACAGTTCTTCAGCTGAAACCAACTTGTTAAGAATTCCCAGTTCGTAGGCTTCTTGACCTTTCACTGTACGAGCAGTGAAAATCAATTCTTTCGTACGGCTTGTTCCAATCAAACGAGACATACGTTGAGTACCAGCGAATCCCGGAATAATGCCCAAGCCAACTTCTGGAAAGCCAACAACTGTCTTTTCAAATCCAATACGGATATCTGTCGAAAGTGCTAATTCCATTCCTCCGCCAAGTGCATACCCATTGAGCACTGCAATTGTTGGTTGACGTAAGTCAGAAAGTCGAGTAAAAGTATTGTTTGCAAATGTCATATATTCAAAAGCTTGAATTGGCGACATCACGTCCATTTCTTTAATATCAGCTCCAGCTACAAATGCCTTTTCTCCTGCCCCTGTTACAATCACAACACGGATTTCTTCACTTTGTTCAACTTGATCAAGAACATCATTCAGATCAGTTAATACTTGAGAACTCAAAGCATTTAATGCTTCAGGACGATTGATCGTAATGTAGCCGATGCTGTTTTTTACTTCTAGTAAAACAGTTTTACTCATTTTAATGCTCCTACTTATAAAATTTGAATTATTAAGTATAATGTCAACAAATACTTGAACCCAAAATGTAAGAGCTTACAATGCTATGATATCTCATTTTTCTACTCTCGTCTACTTAATCTTAATTTATAACTCTATAAGTTTAACTTATAGAGTTATAAAAAATACTAAGACTTTTTGATTTTCAAAATAAAAAAACAAATTCTACTAAGAATCATTTAAGATAAACGTCTTAGATAGAATTTGTTTGACAGAGTAAAAAAATCAAATGGTAAATTAAATTTAGTAGGTAATTATTTTTAACGTTCTACAATGACTGCGGTGCCCATTCCTCCTCCGATACAAAGAGTTGCAAGACCACGTTTAGCATCGCGTTTTTCCATTTCATGCAACAAAGTAACCAGAATACGGCAGCCTGATGCTCCAATTGGATGACCAAGTGCAATGGCTCCGCCATTGACGTTTACTTTTTCTGGGTCAAAATTCAACTCTTTTCCGACAGCACACGCTTGAGCTGCAAAGGCTTCATTGGATTCAATCAAATCAAGGTCTTCAACTGTAAGGCCACCTTTTTCAAGTGCTTTACGAGAGGCATAAATTGGCCCACAACCCATGATTTTGGGATCTAAGCCCGCACTAGCATATGATTTAATAGTTGCTAAAACGGGGATGCCTAATTCTTTTGCTTTTTCTGAACTCATGACAACAACTGCTGCTGCTCCGTCATTGATACCAGAAGCATTACCAGCCGTGACAGTTCCACCTTCTTTAAAGACAGAACGCAATTTAGCCAAACCTTCTAACGAGGCATCTTTTCTTGGAAATTCATCCGTATCAAAAATAATTGGCTCACCTTTTCTTTGTGGAATAACCACTGGAACAATTTCTTCTTTGAAACGTCCAGCTTCAATAGCTGCCACAGCACGTTGTTGAGATTGCACAGCAAAAGCATCTTGAACTTCACGAGAAATATCATACTGTGCAGCAACATTTTCAGCTGTGATTCCCATGTGGAAATCATTAAAGGCGTCAGTCAGACCGTCGCGCAACATAGTATCAACAACTTTAGAGTCTCCCATACGAGAGCCCCAACGTTGATTTTGCAACACATATGGTGCTTGGCTCATATTTTCTGCACCACCCGCTACGATGATATCAGCATCTCCACAAAGGATAGCTTGTGCAGCCAACTGAACAGTTTTAAGCCCTGAACCACATACTTTATTGACTGTGAATGCTGGAGAAGATACAGGGATACCTGCATTGACACTCATTTGACGTGCCACATTCTGACCAAGTCCTGCCCCTAAAACATTTCCCATAATCACTTCATCAACTTGTTCAGCCTTCAAATTTGCTCGTTCCAGCACGCTTTTGATAACCAAACTTCCCAAATCAACAGCTGAAATATTTTTCAAACTTCCACCAAAAGAACCTAATGGTGTACGAACTGCTGATACAATAACTGCTTCTTTCATTTCTTGCTCCTCATCTTAGTATTTAAAGAAACCTTCCTTGGTCTTACGTCCAAGTTTATTAGCTTCAACCATTTTTTTCAACAATGGAGCAGGACGATATTTCGGATCACCAAATCCATTATTCAACACTCCCATAATAGCCAAGCAAACATCCAAACCAATCAAATCAGCTAATGCTAATGGTCCAATCGGATGGTTGGCTCCGAGTTTCATAGCTTCATCAATTTCTTCAGCTGATGCTACTCCTTCTCCAAGAATGAAAATCGCTTCATTAATCATCGGAATCAACACTCGATTTACAACAAAACCATAAGAATCTTTCACATCAACTGCTGTTTTACCGATTTTTTCAGTCAATTCGCGAACAGTTTTAACTACTTCTTCTGATGTTTGAAGTGCTTTAATTACTTCGACCAATTTCATGACAGGAGCAGGATTAAAGAAATGCATACCAATAACTCGTTCTTGATGCACTGTTGCTGCTGCAATGTCAGTAATTGACAAAGATGATGTATTGGACGCTAAAATTGTTTCTGGTGTTGTTAATTCATCTAATTGTTTAAAAATACTCAACTTAATGTCTCGGTTTTCAGTAGCTGCTTCAATAACTAACTGAACATTTTTTGCATCTTCGTATGAGGTTGAGGGAATCAACTTACTCAAAATACTATTTTTATCAGCTTCTGACAGACGCCCTTTCTCTACAGAACGTGTTAATTGCTTGGTGATATTTCCAATCCCTCTTTCAACAAATTCGTCTTTAATATCATTCAAATACACCGTAAAGCCTGATTGGGCAAAGACTTGTGCAATACCGCTTCCCATCTGACCTGATCCAATGATCATCACTTTTGAAATATTCAATTTTTTCTCCTATTCAATATTAACATTAAAAAAACTAAAATGAAAGAATAGGAACGATTGATGATCACATTCTCCAATCGCTCCTGATTCGTCATTATACAAATGCACCTAATCCAGTGATTTCACGACCAACAATCAAAGCGTTGACTTCATGAGAACCTTCATAAGTATATACAGCTTCTGCATCAGCAAAGAAACGTGCAACATCGGTTTCAAGAGTAATTCCATCGCCTCCACATGTTTCACGAGCAAGAGCCACCGTTTCACGCATAACGAGTGAATTGTGCATTTTAGCAAGAGCAGAATTTAACATCAATTCATTACCTGCTTCTTGCATTTCAGCGATACGAACCGAATAAGCGATTGCTGCCACGGCGTTTGCTTGCATTCTAGCCAATTTTTCTTGAATAATTTGGAATTTAGCAATTGGACGTTTGAATTGTTGACGATTTGTAGCGTATTTCAAGGCTGCATTAAATGAACCACAAGTTATTCCCATAGCGATATGAGCAACATCAGCACGAGTAAATGTAAGAATACGAGCTACATCTTCAAAACCATTGATGTTTACCAAACGGTCTGAGTCTGGAACTTCAACATTTGTCATTGTGATATGACCATTTCGAACACAACGAAGTGCAATTTTATGTTGAATAACTTCTACATCGTAACCAGGAGCTCCTTTGCGAACGATAAAGCATTTAATTTTGCCATCTGCAACGTCACGAGCAAATACTGGAATAACATCAGCTGTATCTGAACCACCAATCCAACGTTTTTCACCATTAAGAATCCATTTATCTCCAACACGTTCAGCAGTTGTTGCGAGTCCACCTGCAATGTCTGAACCCGAAAGTGGCTCTGTCAAAGCAAAACATCCTTGCCAATCAAATGCTGCTAATTTAGGAAGAAATTCTTTTTGTTGGCGTTCATCACCACCGAGCAAGATTGTATTATAGCAAAGTCCACCATGCACAGTATAGAATGTAGCCATTGATGTATCAAAGCGAGCCAATTCCAAGTAAAGGAATGCGATATAAAGTTCTGATGGTTTGTAGCTGCCTTCACGTCCCTCAAACAATTTAGGATTGTTCATAATTTGAGCACCTTTGGCAACTGCGTAAAATTGTTCAAATGGAAAATCAGGTTTTTCCCAATGTTCATTGATCACAGGACGAAGATGTTTTTCAATCAAACGACGAGTTTCTTGTAAGACTTCTGCTTCTCCTAGTGTCAAACCATCTGCATAGTGAAAAAGATCTTCAGGATATAATTCACGTAAAATTTCTTCTTTAGTTGCCATAGTATGGACTCCTTTATAATAATGTTATAAGAGCGCTTTCATTTCAAGGCTCAGTATTTGTTGACGCTTACATTTTATATCAGATATGATCTTGTGTCTACTTAAGAAAAATTAATCGTCCCATAAGTTTCTATTATACATATTGATTTTACTGACTTTTCAAAGGATAAAGACAAGATTTTACAAATAAAATTTTTGCAAAATCTAAAAATTTATTTGTAAAATGATTGAATTTCTAAAAATATTTTCTCTAATTTCAAAGAAATTCTTTTCCCCAATCCTTTACCAATCCTCCAGAGCAAAATGCAAGCATTTGCAAAATGAATATGTTACAATGCTTATAAAAACGGAGGAAAAATCATGTTAACATACGATTTAATTGTTATTGGTTTTGGTAAAGCTGGTAAAACATTAGCAGCAAAAATGGCAACCCAAGGAAAAAAGGTTGCTTTAATTGAACGAAGCAAAGCTATGTACGGTGGAACTTGTATCAATATTGCTTGTATTCCAACCAAAACTTTATTAGTCGCCGCAGAAAAAGAACTATCATTTGAAGAAGTAATGGCTGAGAAAAATGCGGTTACTAGCAGACTTAATGGGAAAAATTACGCAACCATTAGTAGTGCTGGAGTGGATATTATTGATGCAGAAGCTCATTTTCTATCCAATAAGGTAATTGAAATTGTAGCAGGCGACGAAAAGCAAGAGCTAACAGCTGAAAATATTGTCATCAATACGGGCGCTATCTCAAATGTTTTACCAATTCCAGGACTTACTACAACAAAAAATGTTTATGACTCAACAGGCATTCAAAATCTTGCTACATTACCTAAACGTCTTGGTATCCTTGGTGGTGGAAATATCGGTCTTGAATTTGCAGGACTTTTCAATAAGCTAGGAAGTAAGGTTACTGTCCTTGACGCTGCTGATACTTTTTTGCCACGTGTAGAGCCCTCAATTGCCACTTTGGCTAAACAATATATGACGGAAGACGGTATTGAAATTCTTCAAAATATTTACACTCAAGAAGTGAAAAATGATGGTGAAGAGGTGCTTGTCATTGCTAAAAACGAAACATTTCGCTTTGACGCTTTGCTTTATGCTATCGGTCGTAAACCAAATATCGAACCATTAAAACTTGAAAATACAGATATCCAAGTTACAGACCGCGGTGCTATCCAAGTAGATAAGCATTGCCAAACAACTGTTCCTGGCGTTTTTGCTGTTGGCGATGTCAATGGTGGACTACAATTTACTTATGTTTCGCTAGATGATTTTCGTGTCGTTTTCAATTACTTAGCTGGTGATGGCTCCTACACACTTGAAAATCGCAAACATGTACCGACTACTATGTTCATCACTCCTCCACTGGCACAAATTGGTTTGACAGAAGCTCAAGCTAAAGAACAAGGCCTGCCTTATGCAACCAAAGAAATTCCAGTTGCAGCCATGCCACGTGGACATGTCAATGCGGATCTTAGAGGAGCGTTTAAAGCTGTTGTTAATACAGAAACCAAAGAAATTCTAGGTGCTACTATCTTCTCGCAAGGTGCTCAAGAAATCATTAACATTCTAACTGTAGCTATGGACAATAAGATTCCTTATACTTATTTCACAAAACAAATCTTTACTCATCCAACTTTGGCTGAAAATCTTAATGATTTATTTGCGATTTAATCACGACTTCTGCACTTTGACAAAAATATTGTCATAAACCATTTTAATTTCATTCAGCAAAAAATAAAAGTGGGATAGGACTGAAAACTAAAAATTTTTAGCCCGTTCTCTCACTCTTGCAAAGCTTGCTCAAGTATCGCGTGACTATTTATTTCCATCATAAAAACGAGGCTGGGATATTATCGTCCCCACCTCGTTTTTATTATAGCTGCATTTGATTATACGTTTTACTAAATGCATTCAAAATTTCTTTTGGTGCGTCTTTATAAGAAGTCTCTCCTTCTAGCGTTCCTTTAACAATCGTTCGTGACGTAGCTGCAGCATCTTCACAAGTCACCAAAGTCACTTCATTGACACCTTCGCGGTCATTAATCACATCTACTCTATCAGGTGCTACATTCTCAACTGAAGTAATGGAGTAAGTATAAATTTTTTCCTTATCTGTCAGATAAATTTTCATTCCGGTTTTAGCACGATCTAAAGGAGAAAAGAGCATATTGCTTGCACCTGTAATCCCAAATACATGGTGGCTAGCCAATGCGTAATTCCCTTTCCCCATTTGCTGCGTTTCTTTCATTGTACCTGCGCCATAATAAAGACCCACATTGTCTAAGCCCTTGAAAATCGGCAAATTCATCGAAAGTTCAGGAATAGCAATTCCACCAATAACTGGTAATTGCTGTGCTTTCCATTGCGCGTTAATCACATCTTCGGTAGACAGCGATTTAACTTTATCGAAATTAAAGCTAGTTTTGGCTTTTTTATTTTGAGTGATTTTATCTTTTGAAACATTGCTCACTTGATATCGATTGGTATGCCAAACCATGATCATATTCCGAATAGAAGAGTTGAAAATAAGTGCAAGTGCAACAATGATTAACAATGTCGCAATAATGTTAATCAGAATATTTTTTCTTTTATTATGTTTTTTTCTTGTTGATGACATAACATTTCCTTTTATTTAGTTTATTCTTCATCCACTTCTTTTTCATTCTCTGCTACAACGCTTGTAAAAGTAACAATCTGTGCTCCCTTATCTAGCCGCATCACTTTAACACCCAAAGTTGCGCGCCCTGTTTGAGAAATATTGGCAACATTTGTCCGAATAATGACCCCTGTATTTGTGATAATCATCAAATCTTCATCACCATTCACAGCCATCAAACCTGCTAATGGACCATTTTTTTCAGTAATATTAGCTGTTTTCATTCCTTTTCCACCACGACTTTTCGTAGCGTATTCACTAGCTAAAGTACGCTTACCATAGCCTTTTTCAGTAATGACTAACACTTCTTGATCGTCTGAAATGACACTTGCTCCTACAACATGGTCACCCGCACGCAAATTCACTCCGCGCACGCCGGTCGCAGCCCGTCCCATGTTTCGGACTTGGTTTTCGTTAAAACGTACAGCATAACCCATTTTTGTTCCAATGATGATATCTGCTTGACCATTTGTCAAAAAGACATTGATGAGTTCATCCTCATCTTTTAAATTCAGAGCTTTCAGACCGTTTTGACGAATATTAGCGAACTCTGTTACGCTTGTCCGTTTCACAACACCATAGCGCGTTGTAAAGAAAAGGTAGGAATTATCATCATGCTCGGCTTGAACATTGATAATCGTTTGGATTGTTTCGCCTTCGTCCAATTTCAATAAATTAACAATCGGCAAACCTTTCGCTGTACGACCGTATTCAGGAATTTCATAGCCTTTCAAACGATAAACGCGACCTTTATTGGTAAAGAAGAGCAAATGATCATGTGTGCTGGTAGAAACTAGTTCACGGACAAAATCGTCATCTTTTACACCTGTTCCTTGAATACCACGACCACCACGTCTTTGCGCAGTGAATTCATCTTGGTTCAACCGTTTGATGTAACCTTTATTGGAAAGTGTAATCAAAACATCTGCTTCCTCAATGAGATCCTCATCTTCCAGAGACAGTACTTCACCAATCATTAGTTCAGTACGACGTTCATCAGAAAACTTACGTTTAATCTCTTCTAATTCTTCCTTGATAATCGCAACAACTCGTTCTGGTTTTGCCAAAATATCTGCTAAATCAGCTATCAATTTCATCAAGTCGTCATATTCAGATTGAATCTTATCCCGTTCCAATCCCGTTAAACGACGCAAACGCATATCCAGAATCGCCTGACTTTGACGTTCGGACAATTTATAGCGTGCCATCAATTCTGCTTGCGCTTCTGCATCTGTCTCGCTGTTTCGGATGATGCGAATCACTTCATCAATGTGATCTAGTGCAATCAGCAAACCAGCTAAAATATGTGCACGAGCTTCCGCCTTTTCCTTATCAAAAACTGTCCGGCGTGTCACCACTTCTTTTTGGTGTTCAATATAAGCAAGCAAAATCTCGCGTAAAGACAGAATCTTTGGCACTCCATTTTGAATCGCCAGCATATTGAAGCTAAAATTCGTCTGCATTTGCGTTAATTTGAATAAATTGTTCAAGATAACATGCGCACTTGCATCCCGCTTCACTTCAATGATAAAACGAACCCCTTCACGGTTAGATTCGTCACGAACCGCTGTAATTCCGTCAATACGTTTTTCTTGGACTAACCGCACAATATGTTCGTGAACTTTGGTTTTATTGACCATATACGGAAATTCAGTAACCACAATTCGTTCACGACCAGATTTTGTTTCTTCGATTTCCGTCCGAGCACGTAGAACAATGGAACCTTTCCCAGTTTCATAAGCGCGATGAATGCCTGATTTCCCCATAACCAAAGCGCCTGTCGGGAAGTCTGGACCAGGCAACACTTCCATAAGGTCATGTGTGGTCACATCTGGATTATCCATGACTAATTTTACAGCATCAATGGTCTCACCAAGATTGTGAGGAGGAATGTTTGTTGCCATTCCCACAGCAATACCTGTCGCCCCATTGACCAGCAAATTAGGAAAACGTGACGGTAAAACTAATGGCTCACGCTCACTGCTATCATAGTTATCTGCAAAATCAACTGTATTTTTGTTGATATCGCGTAACATTTCAAGCGATATTTTGCTCATCCGAGCTTCTGTATACCGTTGTGCCGCAGGACCGTCTCCGTCCATAGAACCAAAGTTTCCGTGACCATCTACTAACATGTGGCGGTAAGACCACCATTGCGCCATCCGCACCATAGCTTCATAGATAGAGGAATCTCCGTGCGGGTGATATTTACCCATAACATCACCCGTGATACGAGCAGATTTCTTATGTGGTTTGTCAGGAGTCACCCCCAGCTCATTCATCCCATACAATATTCTACGATGAACAGGCTTTAAACCGTCTCGAACATCCGGAAGAGCACGAGCAACAATGACACTCATGGCATAATCGATGAAACTCGTCTTCATTTCGCTCGTTAAATTCACATTTACTAAATTATTATCCTGCATTAAAAAATGCCTCTCTTCAATTTATATGACCATATCATTATAACATAAATTGGGATTTTTTTCAGTAAACACCTTCTATTGTAAAAACGTTTACATAAGATGATATGTATTATATTCGTGACAAAATGTTACAAAAGTGATAGAATAGATGTGTAAAGGGAAAACGTTCCCCAATAAAATAAAGGAGATGTTTAGCAAAATGACTCTTACTAAACAACATAAAAAAGTCATCCTTGTCGGTGACGGTGCTGTAGGTTCTTCTTACGCATTTGCTCTTGTCAACCAAGGTATCGCTCAAGAACTTGGTATTGTTGATATTTTCAAAGAAAAGACGGAAGGGGATGCTGAAGACCTTAGCCATGCTCTTGCTTTCACTTCACCTAAGAAAATCTATTCAGCAGAATATGCTGATGCGCACGATGCAGATCTTGTCGTTTTGACTGCTGGTGCACCACAAAAACCAGGTGAAACTCGTCTTCAATTAGTTGAAAAAAATCTCCGCATCAATAAAGATGTTGTTACCAAAATTGTTGAGTCAGGATTTAACGGTATTTTCCTTGTGGCGGCTAACCCAGTTGATATCTTGACTTACTCAACTTGGAAATTCTCTGGATTCCCTAAAGAACGTGTCATTGGTTCAGGTACTTCTCTTGATTCAGCACGTTTCCGTCAAGCACTTGCTGAAAAATTAGATGTAGATGCTCGTTCTGTCCATGCTTACATCATGGGAGAACATGGTGATTCAGAATTCGCTGTTTGGTCACACGCCAACGTTGCAGGTGTCAACCTTGAAAATTATCTTCAAGACGTAGAAAACTTCAATGCTGCTGAATTAGTTGACTTGTTTGAAGGTGTCCGTGATGCTGCATACTCAATCATCAATAAAAAAGGTGCAACTTTCTATGGTATCGCAGTTGCCTTAGCTCGTATCACAAAAGCTATCCTTGATGACGAAAATTCAGTTCTTCCACTTTCAGTATTCCAAGAAGGTCAATATCCTGGCGTTACAGATTGTTACATTGGACAACCAGCTATTGTTGGCGCACATGGTATCGTACGTCCAGTAAATATCCCGTTGAATGACGCTGAAAAACAAAAAATGCAAGCTTCTGCTAAACAATTAAAAGACATCATCAATGATGCCTTCTCCAAAGAAGAATTTGCTTCAGCAGCTAAAAACTAAAGAATTTCCTTTCTTACTCCTTGTTTTATCAAGGAGTTTTTTCATATCTAAAATGGATACGATAAAGTCATAATGCCGTGCAAATCAGCTTTATCGTATCCATTTATTTTATATAATCTTACTTTATCAAACATATTTATCAATTTATTTCAATATATCTTTTAAATAAGGAACAATCTTTTCATCCTTCATATCTGGCAGCGCCCGAATCCAGCGAAACGCTGTATGCTCTTCCAAATCAAGTTTAATCTCTCTATATTCCAGCAATTTTGCCTTGTACACTAGACGCGTAAAAACGATGCCCTTTGTATCATCATAACAGCTATCCTAATGAAGAATCGAACTTAATTGTATCTTTTGATTAACTTCTTCCATTGTTTCACGCACAGCTCCTTCTCGTGGTAATTCGTCTTCTTCCACGCTACCTCCTGGAATGTCCCAATATTCTGGGTACATATTTGGCAAACCACGTTTTATTTTACTTCGTTTGATGAGCAGATATTTTCCATCTTTTTCAATTAGAGCATGAACAATCAATTTCACAGGCATTGGTAATCTCCCTTGTAAAAATAAAAAATCTTGCATATAACAAGATTTATAAGCAGATAACAATTATCCACCCTGAGGGAATCGAACCCCCATCTCAAGAACCGGAATCTTACGTGATATCCATTACACTAAGGGTGGCAACTATTATAGTATACACAAAAAATGAAAAAATAACAAGTAAAAAAGGACTGAAAACATAATTCCAATCCCTTTATTTTGCTTATAATTCAATGTCACCAAACAAGTCAGCCATTGAGAATCCAGTTTGAGTTTCTGGAAGTTCAAAGTCACGTTTTTCTTGGCGTTTTTGACGACGAGGACGTGATTGACGTTTTTCTTTTTGGCTGTCTTCTTGAGCCGGACGTTCTTCAAGAGCTTTGATAGAAAGTGATACGCGTTCTGCATCAGCATTTACATCAAGAACTTTTACGGTTACTTCTTGACCAACTTTAAGCACATCTTTTGGATTTTCAACACGCTTGTGTGAAATTTGTGAAATATGGACAAGTCCGTCAATACCTGGCAATACTTCAACAAAAGCACCGAAATCTGTCAAACGTTTAACTGTACCTTCAATCACATCACCAGCAGCTAATTTTTGTTCAACACCGTCCCATGGTCCAGGTGTTGTAGCTTTAAGAGAAAGTGATACGCGTCCTTCTTCTTCGTTCAAATCAAGAACTTTTACTTCAATTTCATCGCCAACTGATACAACAGATTTTGGTGAAACGTTGCGTTCGTGTGACAATTCAGTTAAGTGAACAAGTCCGTCAACACCACCAAGGTCAATAAAAGCACCAAAGCTTGTGATACGTGCAACTTTACCAGTCACGATGTCACCAACAGCTAATTTGCTAAATACTTCAGCACGTGCTGCTGCAGCTTTTTCTTCTACTACTTCACGGCGTGAAAGAATGAAACGATTTTCTTTTGGATCCACTTCTTTAATTTTTGCTTCAAATTCTTGGCCAACAAAACGTTCAGTGTTACGAACGAAACGAGTATCTAGCATTGAAGCAGGGATAAATCCACGAAGTCCTTCAAATTCTACTGAAAGACCGCCTTTAACAGCACGAGTACCTTTTACAGTAACAACTTCTTCTTCACGTCCAACCAACTTGTCCCATGCCTTGCGAGCTTCTAAACGTTTTTTAGATACAAGGTAAGTAACTGTATCAGTATCTTTACCAACTACTTGACGAAGAACAAGCAATTCAAGTGTTTCACCTGGTTTTACAAGATCGTTAATGTCAGCTTCACGATCATTTGTCAATTCACGAAGGGTCAACACACCTTCTACACCAGTTCCAGCGATTGCAACATTAGCTTGGTTCGCATCAACAGTCAATACTTCAGCAGTAACGACATCGCCTGGCTCAACTTGGCTAACACTATTTAGCAAATCTTCAAATTCATTCATCTAAAAAAATCCTCCAACAATCAAGCATTTCTCGCTTGACATACTTATAATATTTTTCCTAAGCACCGCAATGACATTGAACTATCTTTAACGTTTCTCACCCTATAAAGAAATAAAATACCCTAAGATATTTTACCATTTATCTGATATATTACCTAAGAACTGGGGTAGCTGGATTCGAACCAACGCATGAGGGAGTCAAAGTCCCTTGCCTTACCGCTTGGCTATACCCCAAAAAGAACGTGATCATACCATTAAAAACTAAGTACGCTCATGGAGAGGGAGGGATTCGAACCCCCGAACCCGAAGGAGCGGATTTACAGTCCGCCGCGTTTAGCCTCTTCGCTACCTCTCCTGTATAATCAACAGTATTTATTATACCATTGATGAAAAGAAAACACAAGCATTTATTTCCCCAAATTATAGGTTTCAATCAATTTTTCCACGGCATTTTCAAGTTTTTTATAAAAACTATCAACATTTTCATTTTTTATGATAGCAAATTGCCCGTCTAACTCAGCAATTTGACCAATGACTTTTTTACCAATAGATAAAACATAACCTTCGTACTGGTCAGTTCCTATTTTAACTTTGCTATCTGCCAATTGGATTTCAATCTTTTTGTCTTTTTTACTCATCATATACCTCTTTCAAGTTTCTATTTTACAAAAAAATAGAAAAACTAGCAAGTGCTACGTGAAAATAAAAGCTACCTCAATCGAGAGATAGCTTCAAAAATTTTTAAACTTTTACAATCCAGCCTTCTGGTGCTTCAACATCGCCAAATTGGATGCCGGTTAATTCATTATAGAGTTTTCGAGTGACAGGTCCAACCTCTGTTTCACTATAAAAGACATGGAAATCGTCACCGTGCTGAATACCACCAATTGGAGAGATGACCGCTGCTGTACCGCAAGCCCCTGCTTCAGCAAAACGATCCAAATCATCAATTGGCACATCTCCTTCGATAGCTTTCAAGCCCAAACGATGTTCTGCTAGGTATAGAAGAGAATATTTTGTGATAGAAGGAAGGATAGATGGGCTGTACGGCGTTACAAATTCGTTGTCTTTGGTAATTCCAAAGAAGTTTGCAGATCCCACTTCTTCAATCTTCGTGTGAGTAGCTGGGTCTAGATAAATGACATCAGAGAATTTCTTTTCATGCGCTATTTGTCCTGGAAGCAAGCTTGCTGCGTAGTTACCGCCGACTTTAGCAGCACCTGTTCCATAAGGAGCAGCACGGTCATACTTGTCAGAAACGATAAAGTTTGTTGGAGTCAAGCCCCCTTTAAAGTAATTTCCAACAGGCATGGCAAATACGGTAAAAATGTATTCATCTGCTGGTTTAACACCGATGATGTCACCAACACCTAACAATAGCGGACGAATATAAAGGGTTCCTCCCGTTCCGTACGGCGGAACGTATTCTTCATTTGCACGAACCACTTGCTTCACAGCATCTACAAACATATCAGTCGGAACTTGCGGCATCAAGAGACGGTCTGAGGTGCGTTGCAGACGTTTCGCGTTTTGATCTGGACGAAATAGTTGTACACTTCCGTCTTTCGTGCGATAGGCTTTCATTCCCTCAAAAGCTTGTTGCCCATAATGAAGACAAGGAGAAGATTCGGACATATGCAAAGTAGCATCTTCGGTCAATTCTCCTTTTTCCCATTGACCATTTTTATAATAGGCAAGATAGCGATAAGGCAATTTCATATAGGAAAAGCCAAGATTTTCCCAATCAAGATTTACTGACATAACATTCTCCTTTTTAATTTTATGATTTTTATTTTACACTATTTTTAGATATTTTCAATAGTTTTTTGCAAAATTCTGAAAATTTTTTAATTTCAGTTTATAAAGACAATAAAAAATCAGCCGCTTGGACTGATTTTCAATTATTTAATATTCGCAGAGAACACTTCTTCATCAGAAATAGTATCAGAGATAAAGCTACCGTTGCTGGTTCTTTCAGACAAACCGAGGTCAGCAAGATTCACTTGGTAAGTCGTTCCTTTGTTAGAAACAATAGAAAGAATCTGCTCTTCTTCTGCTGTTGGATGATCTGAACTAAAGAGGTCTAGTTCTGCAGGTTGCTCTCCAAAGACAGGACCTGCTTGGAAAATACGATGTGGCTTGGACTTCAGCTCGCGCAACACTTGCAAACCACGATTTGCTCGGCTCGTCACAGGAATATCTGCAACTGCCATTCGCTTGAGCGCTCCGCGCTGGGTCAAGATATAAAATGAATCAGTATTGGCAATAAAAGCTGCTGCTAAGACATCATCTTTTTTGAGATTGATAGCTTTGACACCTGCTGCCTTAGCGCCCACAACTGGTACTTCTTCGATATTGAACCGCAAGGCATAGCCGTTCTGGGTCACTAGCATAACATCGTCTAGCTTGATTGGAGAAAGTGTGATAATTTGGTCGTCTTCATTTTTTAATTTAGCAAATTTAACAGACTTGGACTTATAGGTGCGCCAAGGACTGAATTCTTTTCGCTCTACACGCTTGATTTGCCCTAGTTTTGTTACCGCCAAATAAGTGCCTTCGTCAAAATTATCTACTAACTCAGTGTAGATGACTTCTTCGTTGGTCTCAAAATTAGTAATGGTCTGGCTAAGGTGCTCCCCGATTTCTTTCCAGCGAATGTCTGCCAATTCATGAACTGGTCGATAGATGACATTTCCAAGATTGGTAAAAATCAAAAGGTGCTGAGTGGTTTTCGCCGAGCTGACAAAAATCAGACGGTCGTCCTCGCGCTTGCCGACCTCGTCAACCGTTGATGAATTGAAAGAACGTGGACTGGTGCGTTTGAGGTAGCCACCACAAGTGACGCTGACAAAAGTTTCTTCTTCCACAATCAGACTAGCCGTATCAATCTCAATGGTATTAGCCGTATCTTGCAATTCACTAAGACGAGGATTGCCAAATTTCTTTTTGACCTCGCGGAGTTCGCGCTTCATGAGATTGTACATGGTCCGCTCATCACCGATAATGGCTGAGAGCATGGCAATTTTTTCGCGCAATTCTGCTTGTTCTTCTTCCAGAATCACCACGTCTGTATTAGTCAAGCGATAAAGTTGGAGAGTGACAATGGCCTCTGCCTGCTCTTCGGTGAAATCATAGCTGACTTTGAGATTTTCCTTGGCGTCAGCTTTATTTTCCGATGCACGAATGAGCGCAATCACTTCGTCCAAGATAGAAATTACTCGAATCAAGCCTTCTACGATATGCAGGCGCTTCTCTGCTTTGGCCTTGTCAAATCGACTACGCGCCAGAATAATCTCTTTTCGGTGGGCAATGTAACTAGTCAGAATCGGCACGATCCCTACCAAACGCGGTGTGAAATGATCAATCGCCACCATGTTAAAGTTGTAATTGACCTGCAAATCCGTATATTTAAAGAGATAATTCAAAATCAGCTCGGTATTGGCATCCTTTTTCAGCTCAATGGCAATACGAAGCCCGTCACGGTCAGACTCATCTCGCACTTCTGCAATGCCAGCTACCTTATTATTGACCCGAACGTCATCAATCTTCTTGACCAGAACAGCCTTGTTAATCTCGTAAGGAATCTCGGTGACAACAATCTGCTCTTTGCCGCCTTTGAGCTTTTCAATCTCCGTCCGAGAACGCACGACAACGCGCCCCTTTCCAGTCTCATAGGCTTTCTTAATCTCATCTCGCCCTTGCACAATGGCCCCTGTTGGGAAGTCAGGCCCCGGCAGAAACTCCATGAGTTTGTCAACTTTGGCTTTGGGGTGGTCAATCATATAGACCACCGCATCGATGACTTCCGCCAGATTGTGAGGCGGAATGTCCGTCGCATACCCAGCAGAAATCCCCGTTGCCCCATTCACCAAAAGATTGGGAAAGGCAGCAGGCAATACGGTCGGTTCTTTCTCCGTATCGTCAAAGTTCCAAGCAAAAGGCACCGTGTCCTTTTCGATGTCTTGGAGCAAGTAGCCCGCAATCTCAGACAAACGAGCTTCGGTGTACCGCATAGCGGCTGGCGGATCGCCGTCCATAGAACCGTTATTTCCGTGCATTTCTACTAAAATTTCACGGTTCTTCCAGTCCTGAGACATACGCACCATGGCGTCGTAAATGGAGCTGTCACCGTGCGGGTGGAAATTCCCCATGATATTTCCGACAGATTTGGCAGACTTGCGGTAGCCCTTGTCAAAGGTGTTGCCGTCCTTGTTCATCGAATAAAGAATCCGACGCTGCACGGGCTTCAGTCCGTCACGAATATCGGGTAAAGCCCGCTCTTGAATGATGTATTTGGAGTAGCGCCCAAAACGCTCTCCCATGATGTCCTCTAAGGACATATTTTGAATGTTACTCATAAGATACAAAGGGACGTTTCGGCTTGCCGAAAATTTCTGTAGAAAAATAGGAAATCGATGCAGGGTTCGATGAACTCCAGTCGATTTATCTTTTTTCTAAGTCTTAGTCCCGTGTTCAGTTGCTATACAACCAAACTATCCTTTCTGTAATTTTCTTTTTTAATGCTTCCTGATGTAAGAGGCATCTCTTATGAATGAGCAAAGTGGATTATCACTTTCTTAGATTCAGTTTTTCTTTAGTGTACTGAATCATTTTTTCTGCAGTTTCTTTATCATAAGGAAAACCAGTCTTGAGAGAGAAAGCCTGAGCTTCTTTGTGAAAAAATTGCTGCGTAGACAGTAGAGACTGGATGAGGCTTTCTTTGTTGGAAAAATCAAGCAAAGCGGCAAATTCTTCCTCCTTCTCAGCGGGCAAATACTGAAACAGATACTTGTAGTTTTTGCCGACATCAATGACTCCTCTATCCGCTGCCACTTGCCAAGCCAATAATTTCAGCAATTCTTTCTGACAGATACCATAGAGATGATCCACCGCATACACAAATTGCTGACGCTGAATCCCCTTGACAACATAGGCTGAAACCCACCAGAATTCATTGCACGATTTTGCAAAATCATCTGCACTCGCTGGTTTTGTCCAATAACGTTTGGAACTAGGTGTATAGGGCTGAAAGAGTCCCTGTGGGTCGTCCAACACCGTAAAGTCTGCTTCGCTATCTACCCACTCTTTAATGTGCTCCTTAGGGCAAAGGGTCAAATCTATCCGATTACCATCTTCAAAGAGCATCAGATAGAGACGGCGATGGTCAAGTATATTATGCTGCTCAATAATGCGCTTGCCAAACCTTTCCAACCAAGCAAGGTCAGCTACCAGTCCATCCAAATCATCCACAATGTAAACTACATCATAGTCTTGAAACTCGTCCTTGGGAGCATCTGGATTTGTCCGCGATCCAGACATGGCAACAGCATCGACTTTTAGCACTTTTGCGGTTTGCAAAATCAAATCCAACATTTCACTTTCAGTTCTCATGGCAGTACCTACCTTTTTGTTAGATCGCTTCTTTCACTTTCTTAACCGCTTTGCGTTTTTTGTAGCGGCTGCGAATGGTATTGAGGTGGTCGCGAAGATCTGCATAGTGGCTTCTTTCTGGGTAGGCATAGGTCATGATAGCGGTGAAATCCAGCAGGAAATCGTAGATTTCTTGTAGCTGAATGCGGAGTTGCTTGCTTTGGCTAGGCACTTTGCCTTTCAACTCGGTCAAGCGCTCCTTATAGGCTTCTTCAAACCGCTTTTGCGCAGTCATCAAGCTTTCCACATGAGCTTCCAAGTGCAGTTTTGCCAGCGCCGTTTGATAGGTCGATTTCTTCAGCTCTTGGAGCAGGTGGTTGATGCCCTCTGTCTCTTTTTCATAGTTGGCAGCCGCAATCCCTGCATAATTTTTCAGCAAGCCCGCCAAGATATCGTAGGCTTCTTTGGTCGCAGTCTCCTTGACCCGTGAAAATGCCCGCACCAAAGCAGTCAGCGTCCCCAAAGCATCGTCTCGCTCGCGGTCGGCTTGGTCTAAACTGGTCACCAAGCGACTGGCTTTCGTCTGATGAAGCCCCTCCTGAAACTTAGCCAAATGCTGGCTCATCTCTTCCAGCTTACTCGTATAAATACTTTCAACCTTGTGCGCCTTGTTAAAAGCAGCAATCGCCTCTTTCGACTCGGTCATGAGCTGGGAAAATTCGTTGTTCTCCAAATTGCGTACCGTTAAACTAATGACTCCGTATTCTTTTGTCATAAACTCCTCTTTCTTCGTGTGTTTTTTAGTTTTTTGCTTCAAAATCGCTCAGAACACATGTAAATATTCGTCTTTTGCTCTAAAAATTCAAATCACACATGTGTGATTTGGTTTTTTACTCCTAGACAATAAATTCTTCATGTGAAATTTCTTGTTTTAGGGGCAGGGAAGGGTAATCTTCGTATAGGATGAAGTCATTTCTTTTTCAATTCATTCAACTTAGATAAATTTCTTCCCATTTCCAGACTGAGAATCACAAACAAGGTTGAAGTATAAATATTATCATACCATTGTTCCAATTCCTCATCATTCATATTTAGATGATATTGCTCATCGTTGTTATGCCTTAATCCTCCTTTGTTATACATCTCAGAAAGATTATCAAAAACAGCAATTTTCTTAGAAATCTTTTCACCTTTCTTATTCGTGTCAGCTCCTTTTGTTTGTAACACTATTTTTAATTCATTATAAATATCCTTTAATTCTTTAGGTAGTGTTTCAGGATGTTCAAACTCTTTGAGATATGGCTCCAAATAGCCTGCTAAAGAAAGAAGTATCTCTTTCTTACGCTGAATATTTCTCTTATTTGAAAAATGATTATATTCTAAAACCCTTATCGCATCTTCAATATTAGTTTCAGATATAATCTGAGAAACTTCCGAGGCATAAACATTCTTTTCAACGATGATTTGACGACCATTTTCTAGTTCTTTTAATTCATGATTGTTTTTAGCCAAGCAATAGTCTATCCTCTCTCTAACCTTTGGGAATTCTTTTATTAAAGTTGCTTTAGTAAAAGTAAGAATTTTCCCATTGCTTATCATGAAAGAATTCAAATCAATAATAAATTCTATATAAGTAAACAGACGATCAGGACCATTAAAATTATTATTAAAATAATCTTTTGCCTCATCATAAGATCTAAACTGCATTTTTCTGTAGTTTTCATACAACCAAAAATTCCTATTAAACACATCCCTTATCGATTCTGTTGTGTAAGGTGATATTTCTTTTAACTTTAATATCAGATTAGAAATTATTTCAAATTCTTTATCTGGATCAAAGTCCATTTGCTCTAAAATTTCAAAATAATTTTGTCTAGCCATTTCCCTCTCCTAAAACACTCCACTCTCCTCCAGCGTAAACTTAACATTATCTTCAATCCATTTACGGCGGGGTGGGACTTTGTCGCCCATGAGGACATTGACGCGGCGCTCGGCACGAGCCAAGTCGTCAATGGTAACGCGAATGAGGGTGCGGTTTTCAGGGTTCATGGTGGTTTCCCAGAGCTGGTCGGCGTTCATTTCTCCAAGCCCTTTGTAACGCTGCAGCATGGCACCTTTGCCAAATTTCTTGCGCAGGTCTTCTAGCTCACCGTCCGTCCAAGCATACTCGACAACCTCGTTCTTGCCCTTGCCTTTAGACATCTTATAAAGCGGCGGCAGAGCGATATAGACATGGCCTGCTTCAACCAGCGGACGCATATAGCGGTAAAAGAAGGTCAACAGGAGCGTCTGGATATGGGCGCCGTCCGTATCAGCATCGGTCATGATGATAATCTTGTCATAGTTGGCGTCTTCTAGAGAGAAGTCCGAGCCAACACCTGCACCAATGGTGTAAATCATGGTGTTGATTTCTTCGTTTTTGAGAATGTCCGCCATTTTTGCTTTTGCAGTATTGATAACCTTACCGCGGAGAGGCAGAATCGCCTGAAACTTGCGGTCACGTCCTTGCTTGGCAGAGCCACCCGCTGAATCGCCTTCGACCAGATAGAGTTCGTTTTTAGCTGGATTTTTGGATTGGGCTGGCGTTAATTTCCCAGACAGCAATCCCTTGTCTTTCTTGTTTTTCCTGCCATTACGGCTTTCATCTCTCGCCTTGCGGGCTGCCTCGCGAGCATCTCTCGCCTTAATCGCCTTACGGATGAGATTAGACGCCAATTCCCCATTTTCCAAGAGGAAGAAAGTCAACTTGTCTGACACAATCGAATCCACCGCAGGACGAGCAAGCGGACTGCCCAGCTTGTCCTTGGTCTGTCCTTCAAACTGCAAATGCTCTTCTGGCACTAAGATGGAAAGAACAGCCGCTAAGCCCTCACGGTAGTCAGAGCCTTCCAGATTTTTATCCTTTTCTTTCAGCAATCCAGTCTTTCTCGCATAGTCATTCATGACCTTGGTAATAGCAGACTTAAGCCCCGTCTCGTGCGTTCCGCCGTCCTTGGTGCGGACGTTATTTACAAACGATAGGATATTGTCTGAGTAACCGTCATTGTACTGGAGAGCCACTTCCACTTGAAAACCGCCCTCTTCTCCCTCGAAATAAAGAACTGGTGTCAAAGTTTCCTTGTCCTCGTTCAAGTAGCTGACAAAGTCCTGCACCCCATTTTCATAATGAAAATCAACAGACGCGCCAGTTCGCTCATCTGTCAGAGAAAGGTGAACATTTTTCAAGAGAAAGGCTGATTCATTGAGCCGCTCCGAAATGGTATTGTATTTGAAATCTGTCGTTGAAAAAATCGTGTCGTCAGGCATAAAGGTCACTTTTGTGCCCGTTTTTGACTTGGGAGCCTTGCCAATCTTTTCCAGACTGGTAACAGGTTTTCCACCTTGCTCAAATCGTTGCCGATAAACCGTTCCGTCACGTGTGATTTCAACTTCCAGCCAGCTAGACAATGCATTGACCACAGAAGAACCCACACCGTGCAGCCCCCCAGAGGTCTTGTAACCACCCTGACCGAATTTACCCCCAGCGTGGAGCACTGTAAAGATGACTTCTACTGTTGGGATTCCCATAGCGTGCATACCGACTGGCATTCCCCGACCGTGGTCTGCTACAGTCAAACTCCCGTCTTTGTTAATGGTCACGTCAATCATGTCGCCAAAGCCAGACAGAGCCTCGTCAACTGCATTGTCAACAATTTCCCAGACCAAATGGTGAAGCCCAGTTGCATCGGTTGAGCCGATATACATACCAGGACGTTTACGAACCGCGTCCAATCCTTCTAATACTTGAATGGCATCATCATTGTAATTGTTAATATTGATTTCCTTTTTTGCCACAAGGAACCTCCTGAATCATTCATCCTTTCTATCTTACAAGTTTTTAGTGAATTTTGCAAAGATTTTTAGAAAATAGTGTATTCTTTCTGCTTCTCACCGCTATTTTTTCAGCCTAGACAAATTTTATAAAATATTTCTGGTCGTTCAACTATCAAAATCAAAATTCATGGTATAATAAAAACATGATAAAGATAGTTTTTACATTGATAGTAGCTTATTTGATTGGTTCAATCCCTGCCGGGCTTTGGATTGGACAAGTATTTTACAAGAAAAATCTCCGCGAATATGGTAGCGGAAATACAGGAACGACCAATACCTTTCGTGTCCTTGGAAAAAAAGCAGGCATGATCACCTTTATTTTCGACTTTTTTAAAGGAACATTTGCGACTTTACTGCCATTTTTCCTTCATATCAACGGTATTTCTCCTCTCGTTTTTGGACTTTTAGCCGTTCTTGGGCATACCTTCCCCATTTTTGCTGAATTTAAAGGCGGTAAAGCCGTGGCAACCAGCGCAGGTGTCATTCTTGGCTTTTCACCGACTTTCTTCACTTATTTAGCTGTCATCTTTTTCAGCTGCTTGTATTTGACTAGTATGATTTCCTTTTCGAGTGTGACAGCTGCTACCTCTGCTATTCTAGGAGTCTTAATTTTCCCACTATTTAGTTTTCTTTTGCCACGTTATGATGTACTCTTTACCGTAATTGTACTCGCACTAGCGCTTATCATTATCGTTCGACACAAAGATAATATCCAGCGAATTCGGATGAAACAAGAAAACCTCATTCCCTTCGGATTGAATATCACAAAACAACAACCTAAACAGAAATAAAAGAAGCTAGGATAAAAAATCTTAGCTTCCTTTTATTCTATTCTTTGTGAGCTTTTTTAAATCTGGATAATCCTAAAAGTCCAACAACAAAGCCAAATAAACTGATAAAGGTAGTATCTGTTGTACCTGTTTCTGGCAAGCTCTTTTGACTTGAAGGCATAAATTGTTTATGTACATTGACTGGAATCGTTGCCGTTCTTTGAGCTGTATTTGTTTGAACTGCTGGCACAAGTTCTTTTTCTCCAGTTTCATTTGGCTTCACTTGGTTAGCAGCTTGATCCTGAAGTTTCTTGTATTGTGCAGTTGAGATTGAGATAGTTCGTGAATTAGGATTGACAACCGCATAAGCTGTTAAGTCTGTTTTTGCTAAATAGTCCGCAAAAGCCACATCCATTGAAGGACCTTCTTCGCGAGCCCCGCCCAACATACTATAACCATCACCACCTGCAGCCAAGAAATCGTTGGTTGTAAGATAGTAAGTTTTTGCGAGATTTAATTTTTCATATTTTCCTGTTTCAGGATTTTTAATTTCAATGCCAAGAATACGCTTATCAGCTGGCAAGGTTGTGTCATAATAAACTTTTGCTCCAGAAACTTGAAGGAAGCCACCACTTGGTTCAAGTAGCGGTTGACCATTTTCATCTAGGACTGGTTTGCCGTCTTTTTCTTGTAAAATAGAGCCTAAAGACTTAGCAAACATGTCTGCGATGTTTTGCCCAGTTACTTTTATTTGAGTAATCGTATTGCCAAATGGTAGAACAGCAATGATATCTCCTTTGGTGATTGGTTTTCCTTTCGCAATTGTTTCACGAAGTCCGCCGCCGTTAGTTACAGCAAGGTCTGTCTTATGACTGAATCCTGTTTGTCCGTACTCATAGAGCGCATCTGCTACGACATTTCCAAGATTGGTTTCTCGCACACGCACATTTTCCCGATTGCCATTTAACTCAACTGGGCTATTAGCAACGACCACTTTTGCGTTTTCTTGGTCATATTTCTCTTTGATTTTGTTTACTAATTGCTGAATAGCTGGATCTGGAGTAACGCCTTTTACTGAATCAGCTGAGATTTGTTGAGGATTTCCTAGAAGTTGACCAGATTTGTATGTTACTTTTCCGATATTATGCAAGTAACTACCTGTTTGATTATAAGTAACATTGTCTCCATAGGTTACTGATTCTACAGTATGTGAATGCCCGTCAATCACCGTCACACGTTTTCCTTTTAGCAAAGGATTTTTTGATAATGCTTCTGCCAAGGTAGAACCACGCCATTCAACTGGTGTCGTCGTATCTACACCCAAATGCGCCAAAACGACATAATGTTTGTAAGTTTTACCTTCCGCTTTCGCACGAGATTCCACTTCTTCAATGACTTTATTGACTTCTGAAATTGGATCTGTAAACGTAACCCCTTGAACATTGCGTGGGTGTGTTTTTGTTGCAGTTTCTGGCGTTGTCACCCCAATAACCACAAATTCATCTCCCACAACATTCTTGTCTTTATCAACAATCGTAGAAGCTTCAAAAAGACGTGCTCCATTGACATAAGTATTGGCACTAAGAAGAGGGAATTTCAAAATTTCTTTGTATTTTTTCACCTCATCCAAACCAAAGTCAAATTCATGATTTCCGACCGCCATTGCGTCATAGCCAATCTTATTTAAAATATTCGCGCGTTCTTCCCCTTTTGAGCTATTGGAAATCGGAAGTCCTTGAAAAGCATCGCCTGCATCCACAACAAGTGTTGTTTGATTGGTCTTTGCACGTTCTTGCTCAATGACTGCTGCTAATTTAGCATCGCCAATGACTCCTTTTTCTTCCACAATACGACCGTGTACATCATTTGTATGAAGAATAACCGTATCTTTTTCAGATTGAGTTGTAGGTGCAGCAACCGCTTGAGCGGTTGGAGTTATAGAATCTGCTGGAGTTACAGAAGTTTCAACTTGTTTGTTCTCGCTCTTTTCTGTTACTTTCTCCGTGGAAGCTTCAGTAGCAGGCGAAACTGCTGAATCGCCTTGAGCGATCGTAGGGGCTACCGACTGATTTTCTTTAGGAACTTCTACTTGCTCTACAGGTGCTGTTGAAGCAGCTGGATCTACAGCATCAGCAGAAACCTGATGTGCTAAAATTGCTGGAGCAATTAGCAATGTTGACAAAATGGGGATAATGAATTTTTCCTTTTTCATAATCAATCCTCTTTTATTCTTTATTGATTCTATTATACAAGATTTTCTGGTAAAATAAAACCTTATTGAGCAATCTTTATCTTATCGTTCGCTAAAATTATTCTAAAAAGAAAAATACTCTAACTTTTACATTAGAATATCTTATTTCACAAACATTATTTACAAACTTCTACCTTGTGAGTTTATCTGTGCCATTATGTCCTTCAGCCCTGCTGCTCCAACGGAATCACCTGCTTTTTCAAAACACGCCAGTGCTTTTTGAGCATCAAATTTAGCCATTTTTATATCTCCCTTAGCTAACATTACCTCAGCCAAGCCCCGATAAGCACAAGCATGATTGACAAAGTCATCTGTTTGCAACGCTAAATTTAGTGTTTCTTGCAAAAGTTCTTCTGCAAGGTGAATATTTCCAAGTTTGAACTGTAAATATCCCTGTTCGTACAAATTGACTGATTTCTTTAGGACATCATTGGGGAAATGCTCTGTAATAATTGCAGCTTCTGTCATTATCAACTCATAAGCTTTTTGAAAATGTTCTTCTTCTCGTTCGACCATAGCTAATTGATGTAAGCCTATATGCTGTTCTTCCAGATTCTTTTCAGACATAGCTTGAGCATAATAGTCTTTTAAAACCTGACGAGCCAACTGAAAATCCTTTTCTTCCAAAGCAATATAAGCTTTTAAATTCAGTGTACTATAACTATCTTGGTCTATTTGATAAACGAATTGCTTGGCAAGCTGATATTGCCCATCAAACAATGCTTGCCAGGCTTTTTGAAGTTGTTCTTGTGTCATATTTTCTTTCCTTTTATTCATAGAAAACAAAATGTCCCACTCTAAAAGTTATATCAAATCAGTCTCCGAGATCGCCTCTTTCACTTTTTCGATTGGCAGATGTACTAGCTCAACTTTCTTTTCGCTATATAAATATCGCGCATAATCATCCATACGGTATTGATTGATATAAACCACTCGCTTGCAACCAACTTGTAAAAGCTGTTTCGTACAATTGAGACAAGGGAAATGAGTGACATAGACAGTAAATCCTTTTGGGATTCCACGCTCTGCACCTTGCAAAATTGCATTTACTTCTGCATGCAAAGTCCTCACACAATGCCCGTCAACTATCAGGCATTCATGATCGATGCAGTGCTCCGTTCCTGAAACAGATCCATTATATCCTGTTGAAATAACTTTATTATCCTTTACAATAACTGCACCAACGCTTGCTCGTTTGCAGGTTGAGCGATTTGCAATCAAGAGCGCTTGTGCTGCAAAATATTCGTCCCAAGCCAATCTTTTTGTCGCCATATTGTCACCTTCTTTTCTTACTTATCACTCAGTTTATCATTTTTTCGATGTGGAAAAAGCGGCAGTCCGAGCGATGCAATCTTTTCTGCTGGAACTTTCATGCCGTCTTTTGTCCATTTGATTAAAACAGAAACCACCGCCGAACTCCAAAATGAATTCATGTAAGTTGAAGCTTCTTTTCTGGAACTATTTTGTTTTTCCAAGAAATCAAACACAGCACTTGTCAACAGTTTTTCTAAATTATAATCCACTGCTAAGCTAAGGATTCGTGCTTCTTTTTTGACTTCTTTAAACAAGAACAGCCACACTTGATAAAGCTCGGTTCTCATATTGAATTGTTCCAATTTATCGGTAATCTTTTGTACTGTTCGTTGGAAAATCTCTTGTAAAATTTCTTCTTTTGAATCATAATTTCGATAAAAAGCTGCGCGCGAGACACCAGCTCTCTCTACTAATTCAGAAATGGTAATTTTTGCCAACTCCTTCTTTTCCAACAATTGCAACAAAGAAATTTCCAATGATTCTTTTGTAATTCGGTTAGATTCCTGATTTGATATTTTTAGATTTTCTAAAGATTTTTTCGATATTTTACGTTCCGACATAACATTTTCTTTCTACATGTAACAACCGACTGTAAAGGCTTTCTAAAGCGGTGTTTTCATGATATAATTGTAAAAAAAGGCAAACCTTTTGTCAATGTCTAATTAAGGGATCATCCCACTAAAGGAGAAATTGAATGACTTGGAAAATTGTAGCTGATTCAGGCTGTGATTATAGAACTATCGAAAACCTTGCTGTTGACACCTTATTTGAAAGTGTTCCTTTGACTATTCAAGTAGGCGATGAAATCTTTATAGATAATAATCAGCTCAATATTGATGAAATGATGGAAAAAATGTATGCCACTTCTTCGGCTTCAAAGTCTGCTTGCCCTAGTCCAGATGACTATATGAAAGCTTTTAATGGAGCTTCAAATATTTTTGTGGTCACCATTACAGGAACCCTATCAGGAAGCTATAATAGCGCACAAGTGGCTAAAAGACTCTATCTTGAAGACCATCCTGACGTGAATATCCACATTATTGATACTCTTTCTGCTGGCGGTGAAAATGATTTGATTATCAAAAAGCTTAATCTTCTTATCGGTCAAGGTTTAAGTTATGAAGAAGTCATAAAAGAAATTACAGCCTATCAAGCAAAAACGAAGTTACTTTTCGTTCTCTCCAAGGTTGATAACCTAGTTAAAAATGGACGACTAAGCAAATTACTTGGAGCCGTTGTAGGATTACTGAATATTCGTATGGTCGGCGAAGCCAGTCAAGACGGCAAGTTGGAATTGCTTCAAAAGGCGCGTGGTGCTAAAAAATCACTAGTCGCAGCTTTTGATGAACTCATCAAAGCAGGCTATGCCGGTGGACAAATCATTATTGCTCATCGAAATAATCCCAAGTTTTGCCAGCAATTTTCCGAAATGGTTCGTAAAAGATTCCCACAAGCTGTTATTGAAGTCATCCCGACTTCTGGACTTTGTAGCTTTTATGCTGAAGAAAATGGTCTCCTCATGGGCTATGAAATTCAATAATATAACGAAACTGTAGTCAATCACTAAACTACAGTTTTTATATTACAAATAAAGCAAACCAAAAACAATTAACACACTAATCATGCTAAAAAGTGAGCCAATGAGATAGTATTCTGCAAAGGACTGACTTTCAGAAATTTTGTTATACCGTGCGATTGACTTAGCAGTAAAGACTAAGCCAACGGAAGCGAACTGCCCAAATATAAGAGACAAAGCCATAATAAAACGCTCTAAAATCCCAATCATCGCACCTGCACCTGCTATAGTGTCTTGGTTATCTCCCTTTGACTGATACCTATTGAAGAAAAGCTTAAATAAAATATTAACAGGCTTTCCAACGATTGCTAAGAAAAGAAGAGTTTGAGCAACTGACGCTCCATTTTTCAGCCATTGTGGGTTGATTTTATTAGCTAATAAAGCATAAAATAGAAAAATACAAATCAAATGAAGGAGTTGGTCAATGATGAAAACTTGCTTTGTGAGTTTCTTTATTTCTATAAACGTGTTGAGCCTGTATTTCAGGAAATCAATAACTACATGACTAAGCCAAACAGCAATAAAGTAAATAATATTTTTCGGGAAAAAGATACTCAAAATCAGCAACGGAAGAAAAACAATGGCTAAATGCAGCAATAAATAAGGCAACTTTCGACATTTTAAATCTGCCATTTTTTGACTTTGCCATTGAAAATCAGCTAAAACATGCGCTAATAAGGTTAACAACAAGATTGGATGTTGTACAAAATAGTCTGAAAATCCCCACAAATTAGACATGTTTCTCCTCCTTCTCTATCGCATTTAGCATCAAGTTCATTGCAACTCGTTTATTTCTGAGATAAATTTTTAACCCACTCGCCTTGATACGTTTGTTGAAAGCACTCGGAGTGATACCAAGTAGTTTTGCCATTTCTTTATGCGAAAATGTTTCATCGTATATATTTTCAGCTAGTAATTGTTTGAGGACATCATATTGGATATCTGTCCACTTGGACTGAATAAAAGAGCACGCAGCTAAAATAGCATTGATTGTCTGACCGACTTCTTCGTCTGCCAAAGAAACCGAAATGTGATTGATGCCATAGTCATTCTTATCATGAACATAGTTAATCGCTTCTCTCGCGAGCCAATACGCCGGACCGTCAGAACCAATGCTTTGTTCTTTGTTAATTTCTGTAATCATGTCTCCAGCACCAATCCCAAATCGAATTTCATAAGGAGCAAATGCCATAGAAAGCTGATCCATGATTTGAAACATATCCGAATTTGGTAAAAACAAAGCTTGAAATTCATCGCCAGCTGTGACTGTAAAGGGAGAAACTAAATATTTCTGATATTGCTGATTCAACTCTTTCATCAATTGCAACAATTTCTGTTGCGCCTGCGCTCGATCTTGTATTTTTTTTGATTCAATAACGTCTCCAATAAGAGCAATGTACATCATCTTCTCACCTCTTTTTGTCTATTATAATGGAAATTTTAAAAAATTTCCATTATAAAGGACATTTCCCAAAATTTCCGTCATAGAGGACATTTTTTAATCTACTATCTCTAAAAAATACAGCTAAGCACATGATTGAAACCATCATTTGATTTGAAAATGACTACCCCATTACTTTCCATGCCTTACCCAGCACTTCTCCAATCTTGCCCTTGATGACCAAGTCAGCTTGACTATCTTGTAGTACATTGTTTTTATTGATAACAACTAAGTGCCGTCCTTGAAAATAATGAACCAAATTAGCAGCTGGATAAACAACTAGCGATGTTCCGCCAATGATGAGTAGGTCAGCTTGACTGATAACCTGAATAGCTTGAGAAAAAACTTCCATATTTAACGGTTCCTCATAAAGAGTCACATCTGGCTTAACTACACAACCACAAGTCTCGCAATAAGGAATGATTCCTGGCAATTTCAAAAAATCCTCTAAGTCATAAAAACGATGACAATTGGTACAAAAATTTCGATCCACACTACCATGAATTTTTAATACGTTCCTGCTTCCTGCCATCTCGTGTAAACTATCAATATTCTGGGTAACAATTGCTTTTAATTTCCCTAGCTTTTCTAGATAAGCTAAATATTCATGGGCTACATTTGGCTTAGCGTTAGGATAAATAAGATATTTCTTGTAAAAGTCAAAAAACTGTTCTGGATAACGTTCAAACATCGTATGTGAAACTAGTTGCTCTGCTGAAAAATGCTGGTTTAACTCAATATTGTAAATACCATTTGAGCTGCGAAAATCCGGAATACCAGATTCAGTTGAAACACCTGCACCACCGAAGAATACAATATTTTGGCTACTTTGAATGATCTGAGCCAGTTCTTCAATCTTGTCCATATCGCCCTCCTAAAAGTTACCAATATTATTAAAGAAAAAATCGGCTAGCAGAACTAGCCGATTCATATTATAGCTGAATTATTTTGACAAGTTATAGAAAGATTTCAAACCACGGTATTCAGCAACTTCACCAAGTTGGTCTTCGATGCGAAGTAATTGGTTGTATTTAGCAATACGGTCAGTACGTGACAATGAACCAGTCTTAATTTGTCCAGCGTTAGTTGCAGCTGCGATATCAGCAATTGTTGAATCTTCAGTTTCACCTGAACGGTGTGATACAACGGCAGTGTAACCAGCTTCTTTTGCCATTTCGATAGCATCAAATGTTTCAGTAAGAGTACCGATTTGGTTAACTTTAATAAGGATTGAGTTAGCACATCCTTCGTTAATACCTCTTTCAAGATAAGAAGTGTTTGTTACGAAGAAGTCATCACCAACAAGTTGTACTTTCTTACCAAGGCGTTCAGTAAGTTTCTTCCAACCTTCCCAGTCATTTTCATCCATACCATCTTCGATAGTGATGATTGGGTATTTATCAACTAATTGTTCAAGATATTCGATTTGTTCGTCAGCCGTACGAACTGCAGCTCCTTCACCTTCGAATTTAGTGTAATCATAAACTTTGCGTTCTTTGTCGTAGAATTCTGATGATGCACAGTCAAATCCAAGGAATACATCTTTACCAGGAACATAACCAGCAGCTTCAATGGCAGCAAGGATAGTTTCTACACCATCTTCAGTTCCGTCAAAACGAGGAGCAAATCCACCTTCGTCACCAACAGCTGTTTCAAGACCACGAGATTTAAGGATTTTCTTAAGAGCGTGGAAAATTTCAGCACCCCAACGAAGAGCTTCTTTGAATGTAGGTGCACCAGCAGGCACAATCATAAATTCTTGGAAAGCGATTGGAGCATCTGAGTGAGAACCACCGTTGACGATGTTCATCATTGGAGTTGGAAGAACTTTAGTATTGAATCCACCAAGGTAGCTGTAAAGTGGGATTTCAAGATAATCAGCAGCAGCACGTGCTACAGCAATAGATACACCAAGAATTGCGTTTGCACCCAATTTACCTTTATTTGGAGTACCGTCAAGTGCAATCATTGCACGGTCAATAGCTTGTTGATCGCGAACGTCATAACCAATAACTGCTTCAGCAATGATATTGTTTACGTTGTCAACAGCTTTTTGTGTACCAAGACCGCCGTAACGAGATTTGTCACCATCACGAAGTTCAACTGCTTCGTGTTCACCAGTAGAAGCTCCAGATGGAACCATACCACGTCCGAAAGCACCTGATTCAGTATAAACTTCTACTTCAAGTGTTGGGTTACCGCGTGAGTCTAGGACTTCGCGAGCGTAAACATCAGTAATAATTGACATTTTTTACTCTCCTTTGAGTTATTTTATTTACATTCCTATCATACCTTAAAAATCAGTTTTTTTCAAGGAAAAATCGTGCCTTTCTATGAAATTTACGATAATTTTCTATGTAAGCGTTTTATATTTCCGAATGTTTCTTGGATAAATTTCAAAAAAAGTATGCTATACTAACTTTATGACAGATATAAATAAAACAATAATGGAAAAATCTCAAGGGGGATTAAAATTAAATCCCGATGAGCAAAGAAAATTTTTAGAAACATTTGAAGAGCGGGTCATTGCAGAATGTAGTATTGATGAAGCTAACAGCGCTCCCATCCACGACCACTTTAAAGAAATTTTACAAAAGATTATCTTGGACTATCAGCCTGTGACTGTGAAAATATCTCCTGAGATCACCAGTCAATATCAAATTTTTTACTTAAAAATAGCAAAAGATCTTGGCTGCAAAGCAACAATCGTGTCTAGTAACTACAAGAATTCTCCATTTGGCTTGGTCATTCATAGTGATCATCCAGTAGAAATAGCTGAAAAAGAAATTGCTAGCCAATTTTCTGAGTTTTTCCAAACAGATTCAACCAAAAAAGCAGAAAAGAAACCTTCTTTTTGGAAAAGGTTGTTTCATTAAGGAAGTCACTAATGACAAATTTAGAAACATTAACCTTGTTCTTTCGAGCGGAAAATCAAAGAGATTGGAAAACTTACCAAAAATTTTTACATCCTAAAATCATCTGGGAATTGCATGAGCAAAAGGTTTCTGTTATTCGTGGAATAGAAGATTACCTTTCTAAGATTCAGCAAGCCTATCATCATAACACCATTCAATTTTCCTGTTTACATACCTTTTCAACAGACGAAAATCGGATTGTTACTATTCTCAAAAATGATTTTGGTCAACTATCCTGTGATATTTTTGAGTTTGAAAATGGTTTAATTATCAGAGAATATGAATATTTGTTATGATATTTCTATATCTGAGAACTAGTACACCTTGTAATCTAAAACAAATATAATCGGAGGTTAAGAACTTTTTGTTCTAACCTCTTTTTTATAGCAACATTCCTTCTTCTATGTCAAATTCCGTTAGGATTTGCTGGATTCGGTCGAAATTCAAGCGAAAATGTTCTAACGTATGGGCATCAGAGCCAACAGAATACTTTGTCCCGCCCAATTCTTTCACCAAAGATAGAGCATAGATATAAATATCTTCGTGATTATAGAGATACATAGACTTGCAATTTAGTTCAAAAGCCAAGTTGTATTCTATCATTTTCTGAAAGAGGGTACGAAGTTGGGGTTCAAAGTTTTTCAGTTCTTCAACCGTCACATTAAATTTACGAAAACCATAGTCAAAATGAGCCAAAACATCAGCTGGAATACTTTCAATAGCTTCTTCCATTTCTTTAAAATAAGTTGGAATCACCTTCATTTTATCAGATTGTAAAGCAGGTTCTTCTAAGTAATCGAACTTCCCATTATGGTGAACAGACAACAGTTTTAAATCATAATTTTTATTTTCTAAGAAAGCTAAAATATCTTTCTTTCGTGGTCTGTAATAGCCAATCTCAATTCCTTTTTTGATTCGATTTCCATATTTCCGATTGAGAGTAGCTATTTTTCTAGAATAAGACTCATAATCAGGAATATCATCGTGAGGAAAGCCTGCATCATACGGATAGGGATTAGATAAATCCAGATGTTCAGTCGTCACGATTTCACCATCGTAATGTTCCAAATAATCTCTGAAATCAGCATCTGAATCATAAGAAAAGTAAGTATGAAGATGATTATCGCGCATAAGTTTTCCTCCTATCATATCTATAACACTAAGGAATTATATAGCAGTTTATACTAACTACAATATATAGTATTTTTAAACAAGAGTTTCCTAAATTTGATAATTATATTTTGTAGTTGTGTAAAAAATAAGTATATAATTTTCCTTATATTTACTGTTTTTATCATAAGCAGCAACAACTGGTTGCATTAATTAAAAATTAGATACAAATCACTACTGCAGATAATAAATAATGAGCTAATTTTTGATTGATTTCAATTGTTTACGAATCATTTGAAAAACAATCACTAAAAGTGGCGTTAGCAAGATAAGAACTAGCCCTAATCCAATAAAAGTCTGATCAAAGCCAAAACTGTCAATCAGCCAACCAACAATCGGAAAAATGATAATCATGCTTAAACTGAACATCATTGAAGCAACACTTAACATGGTCGCTCTGGCTGAACTTGGTAAATACTGTTGCAAATCATTGTAAAATATTGGTTGATACATGGCATACAGAGCATTTGTTACCAAATAAATCATAATATACATGAATGGTGTTCCCAAAAATGACAGTACATAAGCTGCTCCTGTTAAGCTGACAACTACTGGAAAAATCCGAAAAGAATGCCATGTTTTCCCAATCTTACTGGCAAGAGAAACTGCCAAAATATTTAAGACGCTACCAATCAACATAACTGTTGAAATCTGCCATCCTGCCAAGTCTGGCAGTTGCTTTTGATAGTAAAAGTAAAACATACACATTATTGTTCCAACAAATTGAAAAATCATCATCCATGTAAAAAGGCTGGGATTACTTTTCATTTCTTCTTTTACCGTCAGGATTATTTTCTTCATCGTGACCACTTCGTCATTTTTCTTTTTCATTGTCGGTTCTTTTATCAACCAAATCAGAATTAAAACAATAATAGAAACTGCAATCATGATATAATAGGTAATATACAAATATCCATGTACAAATAACCCCGCTAGTACCGTTCCTAAAGAGATTGCTGCCTCAGAAACACCTGACATCAAACTTGATATTTTCAAATAACGGTCTTTTAAACCAGCTTCTACAGCAGAGTCATATAGCAGTGCAGAGCTCGTTCCTGAATCAAAGTTATAAGACAAAGCATTGATTATCATTGCCATTGTATATATCCAAAAATTCCCTTGCCCTGTCAACATTAAAATAGATGATAAAATGCTAGTCAAGCGGCTTACGTACAGATTGGTCTTATAAGAAAATCGATCTGCCAACATGCCTGACGGAATTTCAAAAACAATGCCTATTGCATGAAAAATACTCTCTAACAGCCCAATTTGCAGTAAAGACATACCATTTTGACTGAGAAATAAAATCCAAAAACTCGTAATACCTAGAAATCCTAAGAATTCCACTCCTGTCATAAGAGGAATATTTCTTTTGTAACTTCTCCTAAACATACTTTTTCCTTTACTAAGAAGAAATCGAACTTTCCGTTCAGTTTTATAACTTATTCATTTTTCATATTCTTTTAATTTTAAAAAAACGCCAATCGGCGTTTTTACATTTCCTAAGGCTCAATTCTGTGGAGCATACGTGGGAATGGAATGGCTTCACGGATGTGTTTCGTTCCTGCAACAAATGTCACCATACGTTCCAAACCAAGTCCAAATCCAGCATGAGGAACTGAACCATATTTACGAAGATCTAGATAGAAAGCATAGTCATCAGGGTTCAGACAATTTTCTTCAATCTTCGCTAATAATTTTTCATAGCTTTCTTCACGAGCAGAACCACCTATGATTTCTCCATAGCCCTCTGGTGCTAAAAGGTCTGCACAAAGCACACGTTCTTCGTTACCAGGAACAGGTTTCATATAGAAAGCCTTAAAGCTAGCAGGGTAGTTCACAACGAAAGTTGGCACACCAAAATAGTTTGAAATCCAAGTTTCGTGTGGTGACCCGAAATCATCACCTCGTTCGATATGCTCATACTCAGCTTCTTCATCATTTTCATGTTCTTGCAAGAGATCAATGACTTCATCGTAAGAAATACGTTTGAAGGGTTCTGTCACGTATTTTTTAAGAAGATCAGTATCACGTTCCAACACTTCAAGCGCATGTGGTGCACGATCCAAAACTCCTTGAATCAAAGCCTTCACATAAGCCTCCTGAAGATCAAGCGACTCATCATGAGTAACAAATGGATATTCTGCATCCATCATCCAGAATTCTGTCAAATGGCGGCGTGTTTTGGATTTTTCGGCACGGAAAACAGGGCCAAAGTCAAATACACGACCAAGTGCCATAGCACCTGCTTCTAAGTAAAGTTGCCCAGATTGACTTAGAAAGGCAGGGGTTCCAAAATAATCTGTTTCAAAAAGCTCTGTGGAATCTTCTGCTGCATTTCCCGATAAAATCGGACTATCAAATTTGATAAAGCCGTTGCGGTCAAAAAATTCATAGGAAGCATAGATAATTGCGTTGCGAATCTGCATAATTGCCATTTGCTTGCGTGAACGTAGCCATAAATGACGGTGATCCATCAAAAAGTCTGTTCCGTGTTCCTTTGGTGTGATAGGATAATCATTGGACTCTCCAACGATTTCAATATCCGTCACGTCTAATTCATATCCAAATTTTGAGCGTTCATCTTCTTTGACGATTCCTTTTACTAAAACAGCTGTTTCTTGGTTCAAGTGTTTGATGATATTAAATTTATTCAAACCCTCTTCTTCACCAAATTTTTCAAGGAAATTTGGCTTGAAAGCCACAGCTTGAAAAAAGGCTGTCCCATCGCGTAATTGCAAAAAAGCAATCTTTCCTTTTCCTGATTTATTGGCAACCCAAGCACCAATCGTCACTTCTTCTCCGACATGATTTTTAACATCCATAATTGAAGTATATTTTGTTGACACGTTTTTTCTCTTTTCTATTTTATTTTTTTATGATAAACAGCCTCAATGTTGTTCCCGTCTGGGTCTATCACAAAGGCCGCATAGTATCCCACATGGTAATTTTTACGTTCGCCAGGTGCACCATTATCCTTTCCTCCAGCAGCCAAAGCTGCTTGATAGAAAGCATCTACTTCTTAACAAGTTTGAGCACTAAAGGCAAAATGCATCGGCTCTTGTTGACCAACATTTAGCCAAAAATCACCACCTGGATCCACATCTCGCGGTTCTGTGAAACTAACGACCTGCCCCGTATCAAATTGAAGGTGATAATTTAAAGGAGTTAAAGCGGCTTGATAAAAAGCTTTAGAAACTTCTAAATTCTTTACCTTAAGGGTAAAATGATCGATCATTTTTTAATCCTCCATAAACGCCTTGATACGATGAACGGCCTCTTTCAAGGTATCCATATCCGTCGCATAGCTCAGGCGAACATTCTCTGGCGCACCGAAGCCAGCACCCGTTACAAGAGCGACACCTACTTCTTCTAGGATTGCTGTTGTAAACTCTGTCACATCTGAATAGCCCTTCATTTCCATTGCTTTTTTAACATTTGGAAAGAGGTAAAACGCTCCTTGCGGTTTCACCACTTCAAAGCCAGGAACCTCTGCAAGCAAAGGATAAATGGTATTGAGACGTTCTTCAAAAGCCTGACGCATGGTTTCAACAGTATCTTGAGGACCCTTTAAAGCTTCAATCGCCGCATATTGAGAAGCAGTGGTTGGATTAGAAGTCGTTTGTCCAGCCACTTTACTCATCGCTGCAATGATTTCAGGCTCTCCAACAGCATAACCCAGCCGCCAACCAGTCATCGAATACGACTTAGATACACCATTGATAACAATTGTTTGCTTGCGGATCGCTTCAGATAAGCTCGAAATCGGTGTAAATTCATTTCCATTGTAAACCAAGCGGCCATAAATATCATCTGCCAAAATGAGAATATCATGCTCTACAGCCCAATTACCTATCGCTAATAACTCCTCGGCAGTATAAATCATTCCCGTTGGATTGGAAGGAGAATTGAGCACCAAAACTTTCGTTTTCTCTGTCCGAGCAGCCTCTAATTGCTCAACGGTCACTTTGAAATGATTTGCTTCCGTCGCTTGAACAAAAACTGGTATCCCTTCTGCCATCTTAATCTGGTCGCCATAACTAACCCAACACGGTGCCGGAATAATCGCTTCATCACCTGGATTGATGACACTCATAAAAAAGGTATAAAGGGAAAACTTTGCACCCGTCGCAACGGTCACTTGATTTGGTTTAATCGTATAACCATAGTATTTTGCAAAATATGCTACAATTGCTTCCTTTAATTCAGGCAGACCACTGGTAACTGTATAAAAGCTAGCTCTACCGTCTTTTATTGCAGAGATAGCAGCATCTTGAATATTCTTCGGAGTTGGAAAATCTGGCTCTCCCAAAGTCAGCGAAAGGATATCACGCCCTTGTGCTTTTAAAGCTTTTGCGCGCGCTGCTGCTGCTAAGGTTACACTTTCTTCCATATCTAAAACACGATTTGATAATATCATAGCCCCTCCTTGCTGAGCAATGTTCCTGTTTCAAATCCAACATTATAATAAATTGTTCCAGACTTGACTTCCCAGATTGGTTGCTCTTTTACATAGCCAAATGTCACTTTATCAATTTGTTTGGCACCACTCTCTTTAGCGATTTGTTTTGCTTTTTCTTGACTAATCCCTTTGGACAACTCATAAGTATAGATTTTATCACTATCTGCTTCTATTAAAACAGCAAGCTGCGTCTTTTTACGATTTTTCCCCAAAAGACTATAATAACTTTTTTCACCGTTATAAATAGCAAAGCGATCCACTTTATCCAAATCCGCATATTGACGAGCAATTTTACTAGCCGTTACCTTAGCTGATTGGTAAGGATCCATAGATAGATTTAAAATGTAAAGAAAAGAAAAAGTGAGAACGACCAAAACTATCACACTTCCGATAATATATTGCCAAATAATGAAATTTCTATCATTTTTTCTTCTATTTTTCACTCGTCCATTATACTATAAATAAGGATTTTTTTCTATCTTTTTCTAAAATTTGATTTTATTACTACTTATTGATAAAATACAGTTATGGACAAACTAACAAAACTTTTTCAAGAAAATCATTTAGATTTAAAAACCATGATTATTTTAAATAAAGCTATTCGCACGATTCGACCTTTTGAAAATCAGGCGGCAAAACAACACAATCTGACTCCAACTCAATTTTCAGTTTTAGAAACCCTTTATAGCAAAGGGAACTTACGCATTCAAGACTTAATTGATAAAATGCTTGCTACATCTGGAAATATGACCGTTGTCATTAAAAATATGATACGAGACGGTTGGATTTTTCGTACCTGTGACCCATCTGATCGACGTTCTTTTTTAGTCGGATTGACTCCAGAAGGACGTAGCAAAATTGAAGCGGTACTTCCAGATCATATTCAAAATATCCAGCAAGGATTAAGCATTTTAACAGAGCAAGATAAAGAAGATTTGATTCGGATTTTAAAAAAATTCAAAAGTTTGAGCTAATTTCTTGCTAACTAGTGATATTTGTTGTAACATAAACAGGTACAAAAGAAAAGGAGAGTGACTTATATGTCTAAAAAAGTGCTATTTATCGTCGGGTCTCTTCGCCAAGGCTCATTCAACCATCAGTTAGCTTCTCAAGCTGAAAACATTCTTGCTGGCAAAGCTGAAGTTTCTTATCTTGATTTCAAAGATGTTCCATTTTTCAACCAAGATATTGAAAGCCCAACTCCTGCGGCTGTTGCCAAAGCTCGTGAAGAAATTCTCGCTGCTGATGCTATCTGGCTCTTCTCACCAACCTATAACTGGGCAATTCCAGGAGTTGTTAAAAATCTCTTAGATTGGCTATCACGTGCACTTGACCTTTCAGACCCATCAGGGCCTTCTGCTCTTAATGAAAAACTTGTAACAGTTTCCTCAGTAGCCAATGGAACTTCTCCAGATGAAGTTTTCAAACATTATCGCAGCCTTCTTCCATTTATTCGTATGAAAGTTGTTGAACCATTTACTGGTGTTGCCGTGAACCCGGAAGCCTGGGGAACTGGTCAACTGACAGTTTCCGAAGAAAAACAAGCTGAACTCGCAGCTCAAGCTGAAGCATTATTGGCAGCTATCGATTAAAATAAGCAAAAAATGGAATGACACTTTTAGATCATTCCATTTTTATTTTACTCCTTAACAAAGACATAGGTATTTATCGTAGACAAATCCTCTCGGAAAGCAAAGCCTGCAAATTGCAATTGTTTGATTTCCTCTTTCGTTGTTATTTGATTTTCAATTAAAGCAGTTAAAAATTGCCCCCGCGCCTTCTTAGAAATAGTTGAGTGAACTTTCAAACTTCCTTCTCTATCTTCTAAAAATTTAAACCGAAGCATCTTATCACGCACAGATTTGGAAAACACCGTCTCAAACTCACTTGATAGCAGAGATAAAATCATTTCCTCATCTGAAATAGCTGCGTCATAATCATTGCGCCAATAATTTTTCAAGCTTTTGCCAGAAATAGTACATTTTACTAAAAAATCCAAGCGATGAGGTGAAATCAACGCCATAACTGGTATAACACCATATAGACTAGAAGTGATGAACAAATGCTTGTCTACATACCTCAACTCTTGCTTCGTTAAATGACTTCTTCTGATGTTTCGATACATAAGACCATCAAATAAATGCAAAGCTGGGTAAGTCAAGGCTTGCCCATTTTTTAATTGTTGAAGATGAATATACTCTTCTTCTGCACGTTCCAGACTAATATGATAGAAATCGGCTAATTCTTCAATAGAATACTGTGATAGACTAGCTACAATTATTTTTGTTTGCTCTGAAAGGAAACACTTGCCATGAGGTTTAAGGTTAAGATTCATTTCCTTTGCAGTTGGAATTAAAATTTTCATAATCTTATTGTATCAAAAGTTATTTTGCAGAACAAATGATTTTTCTCTTGACATTAGACAATTGTTATCATATAATCTAGTTATTAAGACTAGATAAGAAAGAGGTGGATATTTTGGAAATCACAAAATTCCCAACTTGGGAAGAACTACCAGAGTTAGATCTTTATCTTGATCAGGTTCTCCTCTATGTGAATGGTGTCAACGAACAAGCATTTCATAGCACGGATAAGCCTTTAACGGCTGCTATGGTCAATAATTATGTGAAACACGCCCACATTCCAAAGCCAATTAAGAAAAAATACAATCGTGTACAGATTGCTCGTCTGATTGTATTGACGACGTTAAAACCTGTCTTTCCAATACCAGATATTATCAAGACGATTCAACTTCTGGTAGACGAAAAAAATTCAGCTACTCTTTATAATGAATTTGTTAATTGCATGCGAGAAGAAAAAGCTGACATAGTCGCACCTGCAATTGAAGCAGCTTGCCAAACGGTGAAATTATTTCATCAAACAAAGAAATTGGCTCTAGCCTTAGAAGGAGGTAAAACAAATGAATCAAACGCTTAAACTCAGCAAACAACTTAGCTTTGGGGAAGAAATTGCCAATGCTGTCACTCACGCTGTCGGGGCTGTGGTTATGTTAGTACTGCTTCCTATCTCAGCCATTTATAGCTATGAAGAACATGGTATGCTTGCTGCTGTCGGAGTTTCAATTTTTGTCATCAGTTTATTTCTGATGTTTCTTTCTTCAACGATTTACCATTCAATGAGCTATGGTTCTACGCATAAGTATATTCTACGGATCATCGATCATTCAATGATTTACATTGCTATTGCGGGAAGTTATACGCCAGTCGTACTATCTCTTATGAACAATTGGTTGGGTTATCTTATTATCACAATTCAATGGGGAACGACCATTTTTGGTATTTTGTATAAAATATTTGCTAAAAAAGTTAATGAAAAATTCAGCTTAGCGCTTTATCTTATTATGGGCTGGTTGGTGATTCTGATCATTCCGCAAATCATTGGTCAAACGGGACCTATTTTCTGGGGATTGATGTTAGCTGGAGGACTCTGTTATACTGTTGGTGCAGGATTTTATGCTAAGAAAAAACCATATTTCCACATGATTTGGCACCTCTTTATCCTAGCTGCTTCTGCACTTCAATATCTTGCTATTGTCTATTTTATGTAAAACATTTTAAAAACAATCATTCTCTAAGTCGCTCTTCTTAGCAGAATGATTGTTTTTTTTTTTATCAAAAAAGCCAGGCTACTTTGAAAAGTAACTTGGCTTTTTGCAATAGTTTATTTTGATTTAATATAATTGACACCGTCTGCTTTTGGTGCAACAGCTTTTCCGAAGAATGCTGCCAACACAACAATAGTCAATACATAAGGTGCAATTTGTAGGTACACAGCTGGTACATGTGATAGGAATGGTAATTGACTTCCGATAACGGCTAAACTTTGAGATAGCCCAAAGAATAGACTTGAAAGCATAGCGCCAATTGGATTCCATTTACCAAAAATCATAGCAGCCAGTGAGATGAATCCTGGTCCGATAATGGTTGTAGCAGCGAAATTTACGGAAATAGATTGTGCATAAATCGCTCCACCAACACCGCCAAGAAAACCTGAAATCATCACACCGTAATAACGCATGAGATAAACATTGATACCGAGGGTGTCTGCCGCTTGTGGGTGTTCACCTACGGAGCGCAAACGAAGCCCAAATTTCGTCTTAAACATAATGAACCATGCTAGGAAAGCAAATGCAACTGCAATATACCCCATTAGACTGGTGTGTTTAAAGAAGATATCTCCAATGACAGGAATATCTGATAATAGTGGAAAATTAAATTTACCAAATGATACTTGAATATTATCTGTTTGCCCTTTATTATAGAAAGCTTTTACCAAGAAAATCGCTAACGCAGGCGCCATCAAATTAAGCACTGTACCACTAACAACATGGTCCGCACGGAAATTGATAGTTGCTACAGCATGAATGAGTGAGAAAATTAGTCCCACAATACCACCGACTAAAAGTGCTAACCAAGGTGTTAAACTTCCAAAGGTATTCACAAAAGTAAGGTTAAAGACAACTCCTGAGAAAGCTCCCATAACCATAATACCTTCAAGTCCGACATTGACAATCCCAGCATGCTCTGAGAAGGCACCACCGATACTAGTAAAGATTAAAGGTGCCGCATAAATCAGCATAGAGGAAACTAACAGACTTAACATTGTTACAAAATTCATCTTATTTTCCTCCCTTTACTTTTGCTTGTTTTCTTGGTTTGATAAAGTGTTCAATGATGTAATGAATACTTACAAAGAAAATAATTGATGCTGTTACAATATTTACCAGCTCCGCTGGAATCGTTGCGGTGTTCATACCTGGAGCTCCGACTTGAAGCACGGCAAATAAGAATGCTGCAAAGAGAATACCAATTGGTGAATTATTTGCCAGCAAGCTAACGGCCATACCATTAAAGCCGACAGCTAGGGAACTTCCTTGTACATAGACATTTTGGAAAGTTCCAAGTCCTTCAACAACACCTCCGACACCGGCAAGGGCACCTGAGATAATCATTGAAAGAATAATCGTCCGTTTAGCAGACATCCCTGCATATTCACTCGCATTTGGATTTAGCCCGACAGAACGGATTTCAAATCCAAGCGTTGTTTTTTTCAGCATAAACCAAATAAGAACAACGGCAATAACTGCAAAGAAGATTCCGATATTCATCCGTGAATTATTGGTCAATGCCCGTAACCATTCTGTTTGATAAGTTGCATTAGCCCCAACTTTAACACTTGAGTCAATACTTTGCATAACACTTTTTGGGAAACTATGAATCATTGCATTTCCAACGTAAAGAACGATATAGTTCATCATAATCGTAACGATAACTTCACTTGTTCCCAAATAAGCACGAAGAATACCAGGAATAGCACCGATAATCCCACCAGCTACTGCTGCAATGACAACCGTAGCAAGAATCATAATTGGGCGAGGAAGATTAGGAAATGAAAGCGCAAACCAGCCACTCAAAATCCAACCTGCCAAAGCTTGCCCCGGCAAGCCGACATTAAAGAATCCAGCCCGACTCGCTACTGCAAACCCAAGAGCAATTAAAATAAGTGGACCCATTGCGCGGAAAATTTCACCAATACTACGGATAGTACCAAAAGCAGCTTTGAACAGCTCTTCATAACCCCAGATAGCATCATAGCCAAAAATCCACATGATAATGGCACCGAGTAAAATTCCAAGAACAACGGAAATCAAAGGCACCGCAATTTGCTGTGTTTTCTTAGTCATTTGAATCTCCCTTCTTAATTTCACCACCAGCCATCAAGATACCCAACTCTTGTTTATTAGTTTCTGCTGGAGTTACAATACCTTGAATCTTACCATCATGAATAACAGCAATACGGTCTGAAACATTCAGGATTTCATCTAATTCAAAGCTGACCACAAGCACTGCTTTACCCTTGTCACGTTCTTCAATCAAACGTTTATGAATGTATTCAATCGCTCCAACGTCTAATCCACGAGTTGGCTGACTAACGATTAGAAGGTCAGGATTGCGGTCTATTTCACGAGCAATAATGGCTTTTTGTTGATTTCCTCCTGAAAGAGCAGATGCTGGAACACTTTCACTTGCAGCCCGAACATCAAATTCATCCATTAACTTTCGTGCATAAGAAGTGATATTATTGTAATTCAAAATTCCATTTTTGCTTAATGGCTCCTTGTAATAAGTTTGCAGAGCCATATTCTCAGACAACATCATATCTAAAACCAAGCCATCACGATGACGGTCTTCCGGCACATGACTAACTTGCATTTCGGTAATTTTCCGCGGAGATAAGCCAACGACTTCTTTCCCCTTAATGGTAATGCTACCTGATTTCACCTTCCGAAGACCTGTGATTGCTTGAACTAGCTCGCTTTGTCCATTGCCATCAATCCCGGCAATCCCAACAATTTCACCAGCTCGTACATCCAAAGATAAATTTTTAACAGCAGGCACACCACGATTCTCATTCACAACCAAATCCTTAATAGATAGAACAACTTCTTTTGGATTTGAAGCTTCTTTTTCCGTTGTAAAGGATACTGAACGTCCCACCATCATTTCAGCAAGATCTTTATTCGTTGCGCCACCAATTTCAACGGTTTGAATACTCTTACCGCGACGGATGACAGTTACACGATCAGAAACAGCACGGATTTCATCCAATTTATGTGTAATCAAAATAATGGATTTTCCTTCTTTGACTAGATTTTTCATGATATGTTCTAGTTCTTCAATTTCTGAAGGAGTTAATACTGCTGTTGGTTCGTCAAAAATCAAGATATCTGCGCCACGATACAATGTTTTCAAGATTTCAACACGTTGTTGCGCACCAACTGAAATATCTTCAACTTTTGCAGTCGGATCCACAGCTAAACCATATTTTTCGGATAGTTCCTTGATGTCTTTGATTGCCTTTCGAATATCTAAAACACCATTTTTGGTCGTTTCACTACCCAAAATGATATTCTCAGCAACCGTGAAAGCCTCTACCAACATGAAATGCTGGTGAACCATTCCGATTCCTAAAGATGCTGATTTCGATGGAGAATCAATTGTCACTGATTTTCCATTCACAGTAATCTCACCACTTGTTGGCTCAAGCAAGCCAGCTAACATATTCATCAGAGTGGACTTGCCCGCTCCGTTTTCTCCTAAAAGTGCATGAATTTCACCGCGTCTTAGATTTAAGTTGATTTTATCATTTGCGACAAATTCACCAAAAATCTTGGTTATTTCATGCATTTCAATGACATTCTCATGTGCCATATGATTGATTCCTTTCAGAAATTATTTTATTTCAGTAAAACTCACTAAAAGATTAGCCAGCTTTACTGAGACAAAAGCTGTCTCAATCTCAAAAAAGCGACCCACGAAGGTCGCTTCTTGAGTGTCAGGTTATTCTTTATTCTGTAGGAACTTTAATACTTCCGTCAAGGATTTTTGCTTTTGCATCTTCAACAGCTTTTTTAGCATCATCTGATAAGTTCTTAGTTGTCAAATCTACTCCACCGTCTTTCAGACCGTAAGTTGTAGTTTTTCCTCCTGGAAATTTATCTTTTGCTGTTTTGTTAGCAATATCTTTTACAGTACCACCAACTTTTTTCAAGCTAGATGCCAAAACAAAGTTAGATTCTTTGCCGTCTTTAGATTTGTATTTACCTTCATCGTTTTGGTCGCGGTCAACACCGATGACCCAAACTTTGTCAGATTCATTTCTAGTTTCGTTGATAGATTTTGCTTCGTTGAATACACCAGCACCAGTACCACCGGCTACTTGATAAACAACGTCTGCACCAGCTGCATATTGAGCTGCTGCAATTGTCTTCCCTTTAGAAGCATCTCCAAAGCTTTCAGCGTATTTCACATCAATCTTAATAGAAGGATCAACAGATTTCACACCTGCTTCAAAACCTTTTTCAAAACGAGTTAATACAGCACCTTTGATACCACCAACAAAACCAATCATTTTTGTTTTAGTTGTTTTGGCTGCAGCCACACCAGCAAGGTAAGCAGCTTCGTTATCTGCAAAGAGTGCAGAAGCTACATTCTTTTGACCTTTAATTTCATCATCAATAATAACATAGTTAATATCAGAGTGATCCTTTGCAGCAGATTCTACTGCATTACGAAGAGCAAATCCAATACCAAATACTAATTTGTAATTGCTAGAAGCAGCTTGCTCAAGGTTTGTAGCGTATTCAGATTCGTTTGTAGATTGGAAGTAAGTAAAGCCATGGTCTTTTGTCAACCCATTTTCTTTACCCCAAGCTTGCAAACCTTCCCAAGCAGATTGGTTAAATGATTTATCATCTACACCACCTGTATCTGTAACAATTGCAGCTTTCAAATCCGTCTTTGCATCTTTATTATCTGATTTAGATGCACGGTTACCACATGCAGCAAGTCCAATTGCTGCGACAGCTACTAGACCAAGGCCTAGCCATTGTTTCTTGTTCATCTCTGAACCTCCTAAATAAGATGTGCAACAAGGTTGCAAAATTAACTTTGGTCAACTGACCGTTTTTACCAACTAATCCAAGTTAGTAAAAGAATACGGAAGTAATTCCTTGACCGTCATCACGACCGTCGATTTATCTTTGGCAACAAGTGTCACCTTTAAATCCTGAGAAAAAAATTCTGCCATTACTTGACGACAAGCTCCACACGGAGAAACGGGTTTTTGGGTTTCACCATAAACGATTAGTTCCTCAAACTCCGTAACGCCTTCTGAAATAGCTTTAAAAATAGCTGTACGTTCTCCACAATTTGTCAAACCAAAACTAGCATTTTCAATGTTTACGCCTGTAAAAATCTGACCATTTTTAGCTACTAGTACGGCTCCAATTGGAAAATGAGAATAAGGAACGTAGGCCTTTTTACTTGTCTCAATCGCTAGATCAATCAACTCAGTAGTCGCCACTAGCTTTTTCTCCTTTCATAATGGCTACACCAGAAGAAGCTCCAATACGCGTTGCGCCTGCTTCAATAAATGCGACTGCATCTTCGTATGAGCGAGCGCCTCCTGAAGCTTTGACCCCCATATCCGGACCAACTGCTTTTCTCATCAACGCCACATCATGAACAGTAGCGCCTCCAGTTGAAAATCCAGTTGAGGTTTTCACAAAGTCTGCACCAGCTGCTTTAGCCAATTGACACGCTACAACTTTTTCTTCATCTGTCAATAAGCACGCTTCAATAATTACTTTTACAAGTGTATCACCACTTGCTTCTACTACTGCTGCAATATCTTCTTCTACTAAAACCAGATTTTGGGATTTCAAAGCACCAATGTTGATCACCATATCCACTTCGTCTGCACCATTCTTGATAGCATCTCTTGCTTCAAATGCTTTCACAGCAGGCGTATTTGCTCCCAGTGGGAATCCAATAACGGTACAAACTTTAACATCTGTATCTCGTAATCCTTCTGCGGCAAAGCTGACCCAAGTTGGGTTGACACAGACACTTGCAAAATCATATTCTCTTGCTTCTTCAATCAATTTTTCAATTTGCTCTTGTTGAGCATCTGGTTTCAAAAGCGTATGATCGATGTATTTATTTAACTTCATTTTCGGTTCTCCTGTAAGTTAAGCGATTACTTCAATAATCTCTTGAACTTTTTTCGGCTCATTACTTATTTTAACATTTTTTTTGAATTCTGTAACTAGTTCTTGTGAAATTTTTTCATTTGCATAAACTTTTGCGACAATTTCACCAATTTTGATTGATTCTCCGACTTTCTTTTCAAAAACAATTCCTGTTTCAAAGTCTAAGGCATCCGTTTTCACCGCTCGGCCTGCACCTAGCCGCATGGCAAATAAACCAAATTCCATAGCTGGCAATTCAGAAATATAACCCGCTTCATCTGCAGTCACTTCTACAACGTATTTTGCTGATGAAGGGCGGTACAAATCTTCTAAATCGCCACCTTGTGCAACAACCATAGCTTCAAATTTTTGCAGTGCCGATCCATCAAATAGATGTTCCCGCACTTCTTTTACAGTTTTTTCAACATTTGCTAAGCCAAGCATGATTTGGCCTAATTCACAAATAAATTCTGTTACATCTTCTCGTCCTTTTCCTTGCAGGATATCCAAAGCTTCAAGGATTTCCAAACGATTACCAATGCTGGTTCCTAAAGGTTGGCTCATGTCGGTGATAACAGCTGTTGTTCTACGCCCAACTGCCTTTCCTAAATCAACCATAGTACGAGCTAGAGCACGCGCATCATCCAAGTTCTTCATAAATGCACCTTCACCAACTGTCACATCTAGCAAAATACTATCTGCCCCAGCTGCGATTTTCTTACTCATAACAGAACTTGCAATTAAAGGAATGGTATCAACTGTCGCCGTCACATCACGCAAAGCGTACAACAACTTGTCTGCCTTCACCAACTGATCAGACTGACCAATGACGGATAGTCCAATATCCTGTACTTGCTTAATAAATTCTTCTTGGCTACGCTCAATTTGAAATCCTTTAATGGATTCTAATTTATCAAGCGTTCCCCCTGTGTGACCGAGTCCACGACCACTCATTTTAGCAACGGGGATTCCAAAACTAGCTACCAAAGGCACCAGTACAAGCGTTACCTTGTCTCCTACGCCTCCGGTTGAATGCTTATCAACCTTAACTCCAGATATAGCTGACAAATCAATTTGCTGACCTGTCCCTACCATGGTCATGGTTAAATCAGATATTTCACGAGTGGTCATGCCTTTAAAATACACTGCCATTGCAAAAGCTGACATTTGATAATCTGGCACAGTTCCAGCAACATAACCTTCAATTAACCACTTGATTTCATCACTAGTTAATTCTAAGCCATCTCGCTTTTTCTGAATAACATCAACTGCTCTCATATTTCCTTCCTACTTCTAAGGATATAATATCCCTTATCTTTTTTTAGAATTTCGCAGTTTCCAAAAACTTCTTCCATCTTGGCTTTGGCACTTGGTGCCCCTTGTTTTTTTTGAATCACAATCGTCAAGTCACCTCCGTCTAGTAAGTGCGCATGGCTTCCTGCAATCACCTCATGAACAATCTGTTTCCCAGCTCGAATCGGTGGATTACTGATAATATGATGAAATCTCCCTTCTACATTTTGATAAATATTAGATTGAAAAATCGTAGCTAGGACTTGATTGCGCTCAGCATTTTGACGCGCCAAATCAAGAGCGCGCTGATTTATATCAACAAGCGTTGCTTCGACTTCTTTAGCTTTGACCAAAGTCAGTCCCAACGTTCCGTAGCCACAACCGACATCTAATACGCTTTCTTGCTTATGAAAATCAAGACACTTTAAAAGAGCTTGACTGCCATAATCAATCATTTTCTTACTAAAGACTCCTGCATCAGTCAAGAAAGTCATCTTTTGACCCAGAAGCTGAACCTTCAATTCGTGAATATCATGTTCTGCATCTGGATTTTCTGCGAAATACATTTTAGCCATAAAACTATTTTAACATAAAGACCTTTTATTTGTAAACCGTTTACAATTTGTTTAAAATTATGTTATACTATTTTTCAACTATAGGAGTGAATATGACGAACGAATTTATCCATTTTGAAAAGATTAGTCGAAAAACTTGGCAAAATCTGCATCGTAAAACAACCCCGCCTTTGACGCAAAAAGAATTGAATTCTATCAAAAGTTTCAATGATAAGATCAGCCTTCAAGATGTGACAGATGTTTATCTGCCTTTAACCAATCTTATTCAGATTTACAAGCGTTCAAAAGAGGATTTGGCATTCTCAAAAGGGATTTTTTTACAGAAAGCAAGCAAACGGCAACCGTTCATCATTGGTGTTTCTGGAAGTGTCGCTGTTGGAAAATCTACTACCAGTCGGCTCTTGCAAATACTTTTATCTCGGACATTTTCTAATGCAACTGTTGAATTGGTAACAACAGATGGATTTCTTTATCCTAATGCTCATTTGGAGGAGCAAAATCTCCTCAAGCGCAAAGGCTTTCCAGAAAGTTATAACATGGAGCTGCTGCTTGATTTTCTTGACAATATCAAAAATGGACAAAACTACCAAATCCCTGTTTATTCACATGAAATTTATGATATTGTTCCTAATAAAAAACAGTCTGTTACAGCTGCAGATTTTGTCATTGTTGAAGGTATCAACGTTTTCCAAAATCCACAAAATGAACGCCTTTATATGACGGATTTCTTTGATTTTTCGATTTACGTGGATGCGGAAGTTGAAAATATCGAAACTTGGTATCTGGACCGCTTTAAAAAATTGCTCACTTTAGCAAAAGAAGATCCAAATAACTATTATCATCCTTTCACTTCTCAGCCAGAAAACAAAGTTATGGAATTTGCTCAAAATGTCTGGAAATCTATTAATCTTGTCAATTTACAGGATTATATCGAACCCACACGCAACCGAGCTGAAATTATTCTTCATAAAACAGAAAATCATGAGATTGATGAAATTTACTTAAAAAAATAAAAAGGCTTGTCAAATCTCAACTTTTCATATATAATTAGATAGTTAGTATATCATTGGAGGTGAAAACATTGGCAAATATTAAATCAGCTATCAAACGCGCTGAATTAAACGTTAAACAAAACGAAAAAAACTCAGCTCAAAAATCAGCTATGCGTTCTGCAATTAAAGCATTTGAAGCAAATCCTTCTGAAGAACTTTTCCGTGCTGCAAGCTCAGCTATTGATAAAGCAGAAACTAAAGGTTTGATTCACAAAAACAAAGCGAGCCGCGATAAAGCACGCCTTGCTAGCAAACTTGCAAAATAATTTGCATAACGTAAAAAAGAGCTCAGTGGAGCTTTTTTTGTTGCATCGGTAAGAAAGGCTCTATATGAAAATCGCAATTATCGGCTACTCCGGCTCTGGAAAGTCTACACTTGCTAAATATTTAGCAAAACATTATGACATCTCACTGCTTCATTTGGACACGCTACAATTTCTACCCAATTGGGAAATGAGTGACCGCAGCTGGATGCAAGAGCAAGTCAAGACTTTCTTAAACGAGAATCTGTCTTGGGTGATAGACGGAAACTACAGCTCCTGCTGCTATGAAGAGAGAATGGAGCAAGCAGACCAAATTATCTTTTTAAATTTCTCGCGTTGGGATTGTCTTTTACGGGCTGCAAAGCGTTATTCCAAGAACAGAGGTAAGGTCAGAGACAGTATGGCACAAGGCTGTCCTGAAAAGTTTGACTGGGAATTTATCCGCTGGATCTTACTTGACGGACGAACTGCTAATATTCGGAAACGATATGAGAAACTTCAAAAAATGTATCCCTACAAATTTATAGTTCTTCATAACCAAAAAGAACTAGATAACTTTTTAGCGCAATTTTCATAAACATCAAAAGCTATATTCAGCTCAGTTATGAATATAGCTCTTGTTTTTTTATTTTTTAATACTGTCAATATGTTCTAGCAAATATAACAGAAATTGAGGAATCGTCTCCAACATATCCTTTTCATAGACGCGTTCTGTTAACTGATGTAAATCTTTTCCCCAAGGTCCCAGATTGATGCCAGGAACATTGATGTCCTGAATTTTCTCAAAATCAATCGAATATAAATGTTCAGGAACAGCCATACTCTCGATAATTTTTTGATACTCTTTAACAGATTTTTCTAAAGCACAGTAACTAATGTCACAGATTCCCATAAAGAACTCTTCTACTGCGAGACGACCAGCCGCTGTGTCAGATAAGTATCCACTATAAAGTGCAATGAGTTTTTCAATATCAACCACGCTATTTTTCAGATGTCGACAATTCATAGAAGGATAATAAGGCGGCGCAATAGCTAGCACAACAAATGCCTCCTTTTTATCATAGAAATCTAACACCTTTTGAACAGTTGCAATGGTTATTTCTTGATAGCTTGAACCCGCTTGAAATGCTTCATGAGCAGATTGGTTTGCCTTGTGCATAAATTCTTCAAATCCAGCCTTCTTTTGACATAACTGGATTAATTCTTCATAAGTCAATACATGAGGTTTTGTGACTTTTTTATCCTCTTTATAAATCACCTGCAAAGCCTGATAACGCTCATAAAACTCATCAACGGCTTCTTGGCAGAGTTGTTGAATCGTCGTCATCAGCTCTTTCGGACTTTTATCTAAATAAAGAACACTAAAATAACCTGCTGCTCTTAAAACCGTTGACACATCATAATTTTCCTTCAAATCACGCATGTAAGACCACGAAGGCAAAGGAGCCTGCTCTCCATAAATCGAATCCGACAAGCGGGGATTAAGGTCAATTTTTTCCACTACTTTTGCTAGAAGCGAGACGGCATTGATACCTTTGAGAGGCTCTTTCATGTGGGAAAGAATACCCTGCGTAACCACGACAGGCATCATTTTCCCAACTGTTCCAACATGCAATACTTTTTCTTGAACAGAATTGCTTTCAAATGGTTCTGAATCAATCGCCAAGATATAATTCAGATGAAATTTCTTTTTCAGATCAGCAAGCAAACCTACCGCAGCTCGCATTCCCTGAGAATAGGATTCCTCATCTCCAACTGATAAATAAAGAAGATTCACTTCTCCTTCTGCTTTGCTCGCATATTCTGCTACTACTCCCAATTGCAAAGCCAACGCTGCTTTCATATCACATGACCCGCGACCAAACTGCCATTCGTTAGAAGTTATATCTTCTAACACATCTTGACCCAGTGAAGCACTTGCTAAAGCCTTTTTCAAAGCAACATTATCAAAAGCAAATTCCTTTAAATTTCCAAAATCCTCAATATCTACCGTATCATGGTGATGAAACAAAATCACTGTATCTGCACAATGACCTTTTACCAAAGCCCAATTAACACTACGCTGGTAAATATCATCCGGAATCTGATAGGTGCCAAAATAATCTGAATGCTCCTGAAAATACGGCAAACCGCCAATATAGTGATTGAGAAAATTTTCAATATTTCTTTCTGAACTCGTATGCGTGAAACTCTCAATCGCCATGCTCTTGTCAAAAATATCTTGAATCCTATTTTTCATCAATGGCTCCTTCAACTTTTTATAAAAATAGCTTGCTAGCCTTATTATATACCTCAACAATCATCGTTTCAATCTATTTTTCATCCTTTGACTCTATAAAATTTACGCAAACGTTTGCGCTGTGGAGATTATTTTGCTAAAATAGTAGCCATCAAGACAAGAAAGAGGTATCTCGTATGAAAAATCAAACATTGATGCAATATTTTGAATGGTATCTACCAAATGACGGACAACATTGGAATCGCTTGGCAACAGACGCTCCACATCTAGCTTCTAAAGGCATTCGCAAGGTTTGGATGCCACCTGCTTTTAAAGCCACTAGTTCCAACGATGTCGGCTACGGCATTTATGATTTATTTGACTTGGGCGAATTTGACCAAAAAGGAACGGTTCGGACAAAGTATGGCTTTAAGGAAGACTATTTGAACGCAATCAAGGCACTCAAAGAAAATGGAATTGAACCCATTGCAGATGTCGTTTTAAATCACAAGGCGGCAGCGGATTACAAAGAGAGATTTACTGTTATTGAAGTTGACCCAAATGATCGTACAGTCGCCCTCTCTGAGCCTTTTGAAATAAAAGGCTGGACCAAGTTCACATTCCCCGGCCGCCATAAAAAATACAATGATTTTGAATGGCATTGGTACCACTTTACAGGGACGGATTATGATGCTAAGCGAAATAAATCAGGGATTTACCTAATTCAAGGGGACAACAAAGGTTGGGCTGACGATGATTTAGTGGACAATGAAAATGGAAATTTCGACTATCTCATGTACGCTGACCTTGATTTTAAGCACCCAGAAGTCATTCAAAACCTTTATGATTGGGCAGATTGGTTTATCGAAACGACCGGCATTCATGGCTTTAGACTGGACGCTATCAAGCATATCGATTCTTTCTTTATGGGAAATTTTATCCGCGACATTATGGCAAAGTATGGAGAAGATTTCTATGTCTTTGGAGAGTTTTGGAATGGTGATGAAACTGCAAATAACGATTATTTAGGAAGTATTGACTATCGTTTTGATCTAGTAGATGTCAAACTGCACCACAACTTATTTGATGCTAGCCGCGCTGGGGCGGACTATGATTTGAGAAATATTTTTGAACAAACGCTTGTCAAAAACCACCCTAAATCGGCTGTTACTTTTGTCGATAATCATGACACACAACGTGGACAAGCGCTGGAATCAACTGTTGAAGAATGGTTTAAACCTGCTGCTTACGCTCTCATTTTGTTGCGTGAAGCAGGTCTGCCTTGCGTTTTCTATGGAGATTACTATGGTATCAAAGGCGAATTCGCTCAAGACAGCTTCCAAACAGTTCTTGATAAATTATTAGATATTCGTCTCAACTTAGCCTATGGAAAACAGAAAGATTATTTTGACGACGAGCATTGCATTGCTTGGACCCGTTCAGGCAAAGATAACGGACAGCCGATTGCTGTCATCTTAACAAACGATCAAGCCAGTTCAAAACGCATGTATGTCGGTAAAAATTGGGCTGGTAAGAAATTCAAAGATTACTTGGGAAATTGCTCAGAAAGCGTGACAATCAAAAAAGACGGCTGGGCAGATTTCCCAGTTGCAGAAAAATCGGTTAGTGTCTGGTCTGCGCAATAAAATAAAGAACACAGTGAGATCTAAACCACAAATCACTTCCTACTCTTGCTAGAGACTTAAACTCATTCTCTTTGTTGATCGGGGCGACGAAGCAAACAGAAAGTTGAGGGTCCTTGTCCGCTCGGCTGACAGCACAAACTAAAACCCAGGCAGCTCGTCCGCCCAGCTGACGGAATAAACTGAAACTCAGGCAATCCGTCCGCTCAGCTGACAGCACAAACTAAAACCCAGGCAATCCGTCCGCTCAGCTGACAGCATAAACTAAAACTTAGACAGTTCTTCCGCTAGGCTGACGAAAATAATGACATCCCAGCCTCAACCATTCAACTCTGCTTTTAAACAAGATAAAAACACGAACAGATCAAGATAGCCAACAACTAATCCTGACTTTGTTCGTGTTTTTTCTCATCTTCCGAAACAACCTTCCCTATGAATACAGGTTATTCCTGACTTATTTTTTCTTTCTATTGTCCGTTCTAATGGCAATCTTCACCTCAAAAATGGTTCCTTTCGGCTTATTATCTTTCACCGTAATGGTCCCTTTAAGGGCTTCTGTGATTTGCTTTGCAAGCGACAAGCCTAAACCAAAACCACCTGTCTGTCGAGTCCGTGCTTTATCAACACGATAAAAACGATCAAAAATCTTTTTCTTATCTGCTGTACTAATCCCTGGACCATTATCCGAAACCTTCAAAAACAAATTTCGATCATTTGCAGAGATTGTCAATTCAATCACACCGTCTTCATCTGTATATTTCAGAGCATTGTCAAACAGAATCGTCATTAATTGCTTCAGCAAGGTCTTGTCTGTTTTAATCATGCGGTGAATCCTATTGTCAAATCGGAAAGTTTTCCCATTTTCTGCGGCAACCATTTCATAGTTGGTAAAGGTCGTATTAAAGAAATTTGGCTCGACATCGCCAATTTCTGGTTTAATCCCGTCGTCACGCCGTGCTAAATTAAGTAAGTTCGTTGTCAACATTTTCATGTTTCGCACTTCATCTAAACTAGAAGCGATGCTTTCACTCGATTCCATAATGGTGGCTTCTGGTTTTCTAAACAAAGTCTCCAAACGATTTTGTAAAACAGCTAGAGGCGTGCGCAACTCATGACTGGCATTTTCAACAAAGCTCTTTTGCTTTTGAATACTCTCCAACAAAGGTTTAACACTAACCCGAGCCAGATAGACACTGGCAATCAAGGAAATTCCCCAGAAACTAATCATCACAACTACAATCAGCTGCTCATGATTTTGACTAGTTTGTTCCAACTGACTGATATTGATAAAGACCGCTGCATATTTGACATTGGTTTCCAAATTTGGGATTTTCACTTCAAATAAAATCATCCGATAGGTTTCTTGTCGACCATAATTGCTTTTAACCTGGACTTGCCGAATGCGATCCAATTGCTTGCTATTAAAGGAAAGTTTATTAAGTCCCAGAAAATTATTGCTTGTAATGATTGGCTTATAATTCTTATCAAATAAAATAACTTCCGTATTGGCACTGACATTTGGTTTATCAGTAAGCTCTTTGTCACCCGTATCGGTTTTAGGCTCTCCGTTGTCTGACTTCTGTTCCATCCCCACTCTCCGAGCGAGTGCCAAATTGATGACAGAAGCAGAATCCTGACTGAGACTTTTCAAGTTATTATCAACCGTTGTATAAAGGCTTGAGCGCATCACCTGAATGATAATCAAAGTCATGGCTGAGAAAATGAGAGTAAAAATACCAAAATTGCGAATGAAATAAGAAAAATCATCCGCATACCATGTTTTTTTTAGTTTATTCAGCATCTTTTAAAATATATCCGACACTACGAAGCGTTTGAAGATTGTTCGCAAAGGTCGTCCCTTTCAATTTTTTCCGGATTTTTGAGACATAAACTTCTACAACTGAAATCGTTGTATCACTATCAAATCCCCACAAGCGATCGAAAATCTGTGTCTTAGGCAAAATAACGTTTTGATTTTGCAAGAAATACACCAGCAAGTCAAATTCTTTTCCGAGCAATTCTACTTCATTTCCGTCTACAAGTGTAGTGTTTGTTGATAAATTAACAGTGACATCGCCATAAGAAAGGGTGTTTTCATTGAACTTGCCAGAACGCTTCAAGAGAGCTTGAATCCGCATTTTTAATTCTTCCAGATAAAATGGTTTAGTCAAATAATCATCAGCACCCAACTCAAAACCATGTCCTTTATCATTCAAACTTTCTTTGGCTGTCATAATCAAAACAGGTGTGGTAACGCCTTTTTCACGCAATTCTTTCAATACTTGGAAACCGTCTTTTTCTGGCAACATCAAATCAAGCAAGATAAGGTCGTACACGCCACTCTCAGCCTCGTACAATCCTTCCTCACCGTCAAAAACTTGCATGACATCTGCAAAATCATCCAAAAAATCAAATACTGAATTAGATAGACCGAGGTCGTCTTCCACTAATAGAATCTTAATCATATGCTTTTCCTTCTAAAATACAAGTTTGGGACAAAAGTCTCCAGTTTCAAAATTCGTTATGCACTAAACTAACGATGCAGTAGCTGATTGCTCAAAACAGTACTTTGAGGCTTAATGGGATAAGGCCACGAACTAAAAAACATTTTGAATGTTCAGTTCTGCCCGCTCCCTTCATCGTGAACTAAGTAATGCTTTCGCATTGTCTTGCCAAAAATCAATCTACTGACTTTCTATTATTCTGATTCTATTATATCATGACTTTCTCTGAAATATTAAGAATTTGTTGTATTTGAATCATTATTTTCTGTCGTGCTACTATTCTTATCTGATTTGGTTGAACCGTCAGCATTTGATGGAGCTTTTTTCTTTGAGTTATTACTGTTTCCTGAGCCATTTTGACTATTATTATTGTCACTTTGGTCGCCATTTTGTTGGGGTGGCATGCCATTTGGACCACCTTGGTTATTTCCGTTTTGTCCACCTGGAGGCATTCCCGGACCACCTTGATTTTGGTTTCCCTGTTGCTGGTTATTCTGTGCCTGAGTTGTCGTACTTGTCTGTACTTTTGCCTGCTGATTGAGTGCATTTGTCGCTAAAGAGCCAATGCCTAGCCCACCGAGAAGACCAACAGCAAGTGACCCGCTTGCTACAACAGTCATACACCATTTGGTACTTTTTTCAACCATGATCATCTTCTCTTTCTTACTTGTGTTCTCTTGTTTCATTTTTGTCAAATTCCTTCTTTCTATTTTTAAGCGATCAGAAATTGCATTCCAAAGAGTATTGCCACAATAACTCCTTTGATGCCAAGATTTATCAGACAAACAAATTTAACTTTGAGTTTCTCATCTCATCACGTCCTTTCTTTTGAATGGAACTATCATATCTACTTTTTCTTAAAAGTGACTGAATTTTTTCTTAAAAGAAATTAAAAATAAAGAAAATAAGTAGTAAAACAATACAGAAATTATAGAAATAAAAAAACTAAATCAGATTGTTCCAATTTAGTTTAGAAGATATCTCATAAAATTTGTCCTAGAAAAGGCAAAGAGCAAAATCTCTTTTCTCAAAAGAGTGACCTAATTTCCATTTTATCTTCAAGTAATGCTGCTATTTCTTTCGGTTTTTCCATATACAATGAATGACTACAGCTAGTCATTTCTATGAGGTTTAGAAAGTTCGGGATGGTCTGTATAGCCCTCTTTTTCCAAATTGGTGTTTCCTTGTTTATTTCTGGAATGAACAAAATTGCATTTTTATTTTTCAAAAAGGACAAATTTCTAAAAGCTTGCCGTCTTATTGTCAATAAATGAGTCATTAACTTTTTAGATAAGCTTAAATGCCAATGTTTTTGAACTTTATCAAAAACAAAACTTTCTTTTGCCACCCTCTCCAAATTTTCTGACCATACAGCAGAGCTTTGTTTTTCAGTTATAACAGCTTTCTTTAGGCTCTCATAAATATTCGTTTGAAGATAATTCAGAGAATCTTCAATTTCTACATTCAAAGGGCAAATTTTATCCATATTAATGTATCCACCATCTAATAAGACGAGATGCGTAATTTTATCATAGACACTTGTTAGATAAACTGCTAAATCTGCTCCCAAAGAATGGGCTATTAACAGAATATCGTCATCCATATCAACTTGTGCCATAAACCAATCTTTCAACGCCTGTAATGAAATCAGTTGCTCTTCCAACCTAGAATCATAAATATCTAGATAAGTAACTGGAAAAGACAGTGCATTAAAAAAGTCCTGTGGATAATAGCAATTGCAGCCTAGTCCTCCAATAAAATAAGCCTTCATATTCTTATCCTTTCAGTCAGATGTTTCCAAAACAAACTTTACTTTTATATTTTATTGAGAATAACAAGCAAATATTGAACTCAAAAAACACAAAAGCCCTTCAACAATAAGGACTTTTGAGGGCACATTATGTCCCCTGCCGGAATCGAACCAGCAACTACTCCTTAGGAGGGAGTTGTTATATCCATTGAACTAAGGGGACTAGAGAAAAACTCTGCCAAGTGACAGAGTTAATTCCACATTAACGGCGAATTTCTTTGATACGCGCTGCTTTACCTTGCAATGCACGAAGGTAATACAATTTCGCACGACGTACTTTACCGTAACGCACTACTTCAATCTTTTCAACACGTGGTGTGTGAAGTGGGAAGATACGTTCAACACCTACACCGTTAGAAATTTTACGAACAGTATAGTTTTCTGAAATACCAGCACCTTTACGAGCGATAACCACACCTTCGAAGATTTGGATACGTTCGCGATTTCCTTCGACAACTTTCGCGTGAACACGAACAGTATCACCTGGACGGAATGCAGGAATATCAGTACGAAGTTGACCTTCAGTCAAACTTTGGATTAATGGATTCATTTTTCTTCTCCTATCTTACTAATCTTACAGTTCAAGACCACAGCGGATTAGTCGTTTTTTAGTGCTTCCATTACGCACTATCTAATATCATAACAAATTTTATAATAATTGTAAATGCCTTATTTGGATTATTTTTTCCATTTTAGTAGAATTATTGAAGAACCAATGAAGCTGCTCCTATGACACCTGCATCATTTCCAAGCGTTGCAAGTGCAAGTTTTGTGGATGTACGCACTTGAGGGAAAGAATTTTCTTCATAGACCTTACGAACACCGTCTAGTAAAAATTCACCTGCTGCAGAGACGCCACCACCGATGACAATCGTTGACGGATTTAAGATAGATCCAATGTTGGCACAAGCAATACCAAGATAACGTGCAAAATTACGATAAACAATGAGGGCTAGTTCATCACCAGCTTTAGCCAAATCAAAAACAATTTTTGCACTAACGTCTTCGCCGTTGTCAATCAATTGTTTCAGCTCTGCATCACCAGCATATTCATCAGCGTAGCGACGCGTTAAATTAACAATACCTGTTGCAGAAGCTACGGTTTCTAAGCAACCTTTTTTACCACAAGTACAGAGAATCGGCTGATCAAAATCAACTGTGATATGTCCCAGCTCTCCAGCTGCTCCAGCTACACCGTGCAGTAATTTTCCTTCCGCAACAATACCGCCACCGACACCTGTTCCAAGAGTCATAAACACAACATCAGGCTGATTTTCACCAGCACCCTTCCAACGTTCGCCAAGAGCAGCTACATTTGCGTCATTATCAATAAAGAAAGAAATACCAGTTGCTTTCTCAATTTTTTCTTTTACAGGTTGTAAAGTTTTCCAATTGAGATTATAAGCCCCAATAACCGTTCCTTTTTCACGATCCACAACACCAGGTGAACCCATGCCAATTCCAATGAAATCTTCTGCCCCAAGTCCCAATAGTCGCAAGCGATGATTGATAGATTCAATCATATCATCAACAATATGACTACCTTCATCTAAAATGTTTGTCTTAATAGACCATTTTTCTTGAACTTCTCCCTCTTGGGTCAGAATCGCAAACTTCACAGATGTACCACCTAAATCAATCCCAATAATTTTTTTAGACATGCTACCCTCCTCTAATAATTTTTTTCATTCTTATTATATCAGATTTTTTACGAATTGAAAAGGTTTGCATAGAACTTGAATAGGTTTGAACGACTTGTGCTGCTCTCATTTTACAAGATAAATAAAAAATTGTACAATAACGATAGATGATACTAGTATTCATTTTACCTATAGTCAAAGCTGTCCAACTCATTGATCAAAAAGGAGACATCATGCTGAATTTACAACACTTGGAGCAACTCATTGTTTTATCACAGGAGGGAACCTTGTCTAAGGCAGCCGAAGTCCTACTCATCTCTCAGCCATCCTTAACTCGAAATATGCAAATGCTGGAAGATGAATTGGGAGTTATTCTTTTTGAGCGAAGAAAAAATAAATTAAGTTTCACGGAAACCGGTCATCAAACTGTTAAACTAACCAAAAAATTTCTGAAACAAAAACAAAAATTTCTCGATGATGTACAACATTTTGCATTAAAAGAAAATACTATTTTTGGTGGTGTTAATGCACCGGTAGCCATCTTTGAACTGGAAAGTCGTATAAAAGAAAAGGGCTTGGAGCAACACATTCAAATTGAGCAAAAGACGAATGACGAATTGGAGAAAGCTCAGGACGATGAGAACGTTCACTTCATTGTAACAGACTATCCTATCAAAAAAGAGCATATTCTTTCCATGGGTCTTTTCATGGAGCAACTTTACTTATCCGTTCCTTTGACTCACCCGTATGCCACACGAAAAGAGATAAAACTTGCAGAATTGCTAATTTGACTATGCTGCTGCGCTCGGATCTAGGCATTTGGCAGCCATTAGTCAATCAACTGACGCAAACAAAGTTTATTGTTCAAAAAGATCGGGCAGCCTTTGTTGATTTAGTAAATGCTTCTGCATTACCAACTTTTTCTACCAATATTACTCAACAAAACACTGAAGAATCCACTGTGAATAGCCAACGTATCCAGATTCCTATCTCGGACAAAGAAGCTACCAAGACTTTCTACATTTCCGTTTTGAAGAAGAATAAAGCTATTTTACAGGAGTTGGTGAAATGAAGAAAAAGACCTAAGCCTTTGGTTACGAGACTTAGGTCTTTTTATCAATTCTAAAATTAAAATCTATAAATTATTAAAAAGATGAAAATTACTAACCGCTTGGGAACAGCGGAAGTTGGGGGAGATTTTGGGATATGAACAGCCAACAAAATATATCGTAAACTCTACTGATTATAGTGATGACTATGAAATTCCAGTTTTAACCGCTGGACAAAGTTTTATATTAGGCTACACAAATGAGAAAGATGGAATAAAAGATGCGACATCTGCTAGCCCTGTCATTATCTTTGATGACTTTACAACTAGTTCACATTTTGTTGATTTCCCGTTTAAAGTTAAGAGTTCAGCTATGAAACTTCTTTATAAAACATCAACAGAAGATAATTTCTATTTTCTTTATCATATTTTAAAGCAAGTTAAATATAATCCTGAAAATCATGAACGGCATTGGATTTCAAAATTTTCTTTATTTGATGTTTTGATTCCTGATACAGCCGAACAAAAAGCCATCGGCGATTTCTTTTCCACCCTAGACCGTTCCATTGCCCTTCATCAGCGTGAGTAAATTGTATCGTTCCAAATTATCTTATACTAGTCCAGATAAGTATCTCATAACTAGATCGTTATCTTGATTTTCTAATTCTTGAATGATGTGCATATAAACTTTTTGTGTTGTGGTCATTGACGAATGGCCCAATCTTCTTGAAACACTGGCGATAGAAACTCCCGCAAACATTAGAAGAGATGCATGAGTGTGACGGAGGCCATGGATACTGATAACTGGAATCCCTATCTTTTTACAGTGACGCTCCAGCCATTTGTTGGGGGTTGAATTGCAAATTGTATCAGTTGCAAATATCGGTTCATCGTGTTCAATAGATTTTACAAGTTGTTGAAACTGCATGCCAATCTGCCAATCAATTTGAACTTTTCGAATGGAGGAGCGATTTTTTGTTGGTTGAAAACCGGTATGAGTTTTGTAATCCCAAGTTTTATTTACGGAAATAGTTTGGTGAATAAAGTCAAAATCATCAGGCGTTAGACCTAGTGCTTCTGAAAATCTCAAGCCGGTTTTTGCTATCAGTAAAATCAACCAATCCCAATTAATTTCATTTGTCAATTTCAAATCAGATAATAAATTATGTAGTTCATATTGATTCAGATATTTTGCTTTTTTAACTCTTGGTGGTTTCCCTTTGAAAATTACTTTTCGTGTTGGGTCACGCTGAATATATCCCTCATCAACGGCATCAAGGATAGCTCCCTTGACTTGATGATGAAAGTCTATCACAGTTTGTTTTTCATGAGTTAAAGCATATGCATTTAGCAACTGCTGATAGACTGTTCGGTCTATTTGTCCCAATGTCAGATGGCTAGCTAACTTTTCTATTTCCTTTTGATTATGGTAGTATTTTTCTAATGTGACAGTTCTGACTGCGCCCTCTTTAAAAAGCTTAATCCATTCTTTGAAATATTCATGAAAAAGAGTCTCTGATGTAAATGTCATCATAATTCCACCTCCAAAATCTGTTAAATTACTCACGCTGATGAAGGGCAATGGAGTGGTCCAGAGTGGAAAAGAAATCGCCGATGGCTTTTTGTTCGGGGAGGGTGGGGAAATTAAAATTTAAAGATGAAAAATCACTAAAACTTATACTTCTGCCATCTCTAATACCGTAAGTTACAGCTTCCAATCTCTTTATAAAGTCCCTACTAGTTAAAATATTCTTCCAAAATAAATCTGAATGTTCATCGAGTTTTACAAAATCAAGAATTGTGTATGCTGGAGAAGTAATACCTTCAATGATAGAATGAGCAAAGCCCCCTTGAAATGAGCGAAGGTGAATTACAAACTGTCCAGGTACGACCCTTTTGTAATTTTTCAAACTACTTTTATCATATTTTATATCTATGCCTACATCATCTCTTTTCACCATTCCCAATTCTTGGGAGGCAGACAAAACAGGCAAATCTGGATGATTTTTATCAGATACCGATTGAAAAATCTTATCTGACTTCCGCTGTTCCCAAGCGAAAAGAAAAAAGCAAGAAATTTTCCCTGCTTTTTCTATGTTACATCTCCACTCCCAACTGATGTAATTGGTCTGCGATAAGGGCTTCTAATTCTGCTATTTCCGCTTCATCTTGAGCGATAAGGCGGGTTATCTCATCCAGATCTATCTCCTCTTCCTCTTCGAAAGTATCAACATATCGAGGAATGTTTAGATTAAAATCATTCTCTTTAATCTCTTCAAATGAAACTAGTCGAGCATATTTGTTCACATCTTGACGGTTTCGGAAAGTTTCAATAATTTTTTCAATATGATCATCGTTTAAGGTGTTTTGATTCTTTCCCTTATCAAAATCTTTACTGGCATCAATGAAAAGAATGTCTCGATTTTCTTTATTTTTTCTGAAAACTAAGACGGTTGTAGGAATGCTTGTTCCATAAAAGAGATTGGCTGGCAGACCAATAACGGTATCCAAGTAATTCTTTTCAACCAGCGTCTGACGGATTTTTAATTCAGCAGCTCCCCGAAAGAGCACGCCGTGCGGCAAAACAATGGCCATGGTACCTGTATCATTCAGATGGTAGACACTGTGGAGAATAAAGGCAAAATCCGCCTTAGAAGCAGGAGCTAATTTCCCATATTCTGAAAAGCGCGGGTCTTTTAGCTTGTTGTCAGCATTGTCCCATTTAGCAGAATAGGGGGGGTTGGCTACTACTGCATCGAAGCTACGGGGATGGTCAACCCCTTTTTCGTCCGGTCCGTCCGGCCAATCACTTTCCAAGGTGTCAGCATTGCTCAGATTCATGTTACTATAAGTAACACCGTGCATCATCAGATTCATCCTAGCCAAGTTATAGGTCGTTGTATTAAGCTCCTGCCCAAAATACTTAATTGCTCCAGGCTTTTGACCATTTGGCAATTCATTTCCAACTGTCAGCAAAAGAGAACCCGAACCCATGGTTGGGTCATATACAGAAAAGGTACGCTCGGTTTGTTCAACCTTATCCGTGACAATCTTAGCTAGAATTTGACTAACTTCATGCGGTGTGTAAAATTCTCCGCCTTTTTTCCCTGCTGAAGCCGCAAACTTCTTGATTAATTCTTCATAGATAAACCCTAAAATATCTCTACCGTCATCGCTCTTATAGTTAATATCATCCACTAATTTGACAATTCGATTGAGCGATTTTGCCCGATCATTGGTAGAAGAACCAAGACGCGTATCTCCCAGATTGATATCATTAAAAACTCCACGAAAATCCTGCACCGCTTCTTTGTTCAGTTCCGCATTGGCATTGAAATGGTCAAAAATTGTTTGATAATCGCTCGGGATAACCTCATTGTTTTCAATGCGAGCCAATAAAGAGAGCCATGTATCTTCAGGAGCAATCGCATACCCTAAACTAGACGCAATATCTTCCAGATAATCTGCCAACTCCTCACCCGTTGCCTGCTCTTTATACAGTTGGTTGATTGTCTTACCATCTTCTAGATCTAAAATAGCATTGTTAATCAGGTATTGCTCCTGATGCTCGGACAAATAGCGATAAAACATAAAAGCCAAGATATAATTTTTATACTCAGAAGCATCCATGTTCCCGCGCAGTTCATTGGCCATTGCCCATATTTTATTTGTAATTTCTTGTGTTTGTGACATATTATAAATCCTCAGTCCTGTATAAACTGTATCCCTCATAGTAATAACTATGATCAATCCCTTTCATGTAAAGTTCTCGGTTAGTTGTATCCTGCGTGAGAGCTTTTCTCAAGATATGTTTTATTTCAATATCCCTGATTGGACTTCGCTCCATCGCAAGCAGGTAATCGTCCTTGTCCACCTTAGACCAATCAACAACCTGTCCTAACTCTTTTTTCAAGATTACATCCAACCAAATCCGCATACTTCTACCATTTCCTTCTCGAAAGGGATGGGCAATATTCATCTCAACATATTTTTCAACGATTTCCTCAAACGTATTCTGAGGCATGGCAGACACATTTTCCAAGGAAGTCTCAAGATACATAACTGGTGCAAAGCGAAAACTTCCTTTGGCAATATTGACTGTACGAACCTTACCCGCAAAATCATAAATTTCTGAGAACAAATAAGTATGAATGGCAGCTAGACTGTCATAAGAGCCGACTTCCAAGGTGTCTAAGAAGCCTGTTTCAAACATTTTAGCTGCTTTTTGCTTGCTGATTTTTTCCTCTTGCCGGGCTAATTCCGTTGAGTCTGTTAAATGCAGTTTATTTTCTAAAACCATACAGTTCTCCTTTCTTAAGGAAACATTTTTTGCAAAAGCGCCTTCTTACGAAGTTTCAAATGCTCAAGCTTACGCTGATGAAGGGCAATGGAGTGGTCCAGAGTGGAAAAGAAATCGCCGATGGCTTTTTGTTCGGGGAGGGTGGGGAAATTAAAATTTAAAGATGAAAAATCACTAAAACTTATACTTCTGCCATCTCTAATACCGTAAGTTACAGCTTCCAATCTCTTTATAAAGTCCCTACTAGTTAAAATATTCTTCCAAAATAAATCTGAATGTTCATCGAGTTTTACAAAATCAAGAATTGTGTATGCTGGAGAAGTAATACCTTCAATGATAGAATGAGCAAAGCCCCCTTGAAATGAGCGAAGGTGAATTACAAACTGTCCAGGTACGACCCTTTTGTAATTTTTCAAACTACTTTTATCATATTTTATATCTATGCCTACATCATCTCTTTTCACCATTCCCAATTCTTGGGAGGCAGACAAAACAGGCAAATCTGGATGATTTTTATCAGATACCGATTGAAAAATCTTATCTGACTTCCGCTGTTCCCAAGC